>CALCCG010000011.1 GCA_937899785.1 uncultured Erythrobacter sp.
GAAGTTTGCCTATTCACTGGAGGGTTCGCGCATCTAATTGCGCGTCGATCGCCCCCAATTTGAGGGCTTGCCCTTTTCCTAGGTCGTTTCTTGAGAGCCGACCATCAAGGTGATCTCTCTCCCTCTTTGCCTAGCGGGCGCGCCACTCGCGCAAGCGGCCCTTTCTTGCAAACACTTTGCGGGCAAGGTGTGGTCGACAGGAAATGGCCGCAAGCGCTGCCGTCTCGCTTTAGCTCGGATTGCGGCGGGCCATAAAGGCCAGGCGTTCGAACAGCATCACGTCCTGCTCGTTCTTGAGCAACGCGCCGTGGAGCGGCGGGATCGCGCTGTTGGGGTTCGCGTCTTGCAGAACCTCAAGCGGCATGTCTTCGTGCAGCAGTAGCTTCAGCCAGTCGAGCAGTTCGCTGGTCGAAGGCTTTTTCTTGAGGCCTGGAACTTCACGCAGCTCGTAGAAGATGTCCATCGCCTTCTTCACCAGCATCTTTTGGATGTCGGGGAAGTGGACATCGATGATCGACTGCATCGTGTCGCGGTCGGGGAACTTGATATAATGGAAGAAGCAGCGGCGCAGGAAAGCGTCGGGGAGCTCTTTTTCGTTGTTCGAAGTGATCACGACAATCGGGCGTTCCTTCGCCTCGATCCGCTCTTGTGTTTCGTAGACATCAAAGCTCATGCGATCGAGCTCTTGCAGAAGATCGTTGGGAAATTCGATATCGGCCTTGTCGATCTCGTCAATCAGAAGAACCGGGAGCTCAGGAGAGGTGAAGGCCTCCCACAGCTTGCCCTTCTTGATGTAGTTTGAGATGTCGTGGACCCGCTCATCGCCCAGCTGTCCATCGCGCAGACGCGCCACCGCGTCGTATTCGTAAAGGCCCTGCTGCGCCTTGGTTGAGGATTTGATGTTCCATTCGATCAGCGGCGCCCCGATGGCCTTGGAAATCTCATGCGCGAGCACGGTCTTACCCGTGCCCGGTTCGCCCTTGACCAAAAGCGGGCGGCGAAGAGTCACAGCGGCGTTGACGGCAACCTTCAGATCCTCGGTCGCAACATAATTGCTGGTGCCTTCAAAACGCGTCGTGTCGGTCATGGGTTTTCCTCTAAAACTGATTTCGCAACGCGATAGGGGCGGCTTCGACGGTGCGCAAGGGGTGAGGACGGCGCCCCTCTCTATCGCTTCAGCGAGAGGATGCGTTGCGCGATCAACAGCAAGGTCTGGGTCTCTACGGGTTTGTCTGAATTGGCCCAACTCAGTGTAAGGACCCAATCCTTCCCCTGCAGGTCCACCAGCAGCCACGTCATGTTGAGCACGCCGGTTTCCGATCCGCCCTTGAAGCCGACATAGCCCCATTGGTCGGTGACGCTGGGCGGAAGGGCTGGGTTGATCGCCATAATGCGCAAGGCTTCTGGATCGCTATTCCGTCGCATCATGCGAAAGAGACCCGCCAGATCGGCTGCGTTGGCGAACCATTCGACGCTCTCGATTGCAACCGGGCCAGCTGCAAGCTTGGCGTTGATTTGCCCGAGGGTCGCAGGGTTCTCTTCCAGTTTCTCCAGGATCGCCGTGCGCTCAGCCGCTGGCCCGTTGGAATAAGCCTCAAGGGTTTCAGACGAGCCCCCCTTGATCAAGAACAGCTCTCGCGTTGTGATCCAGGGCGTGTTGAGAGCGGGCGCGCTGTGCCCGGTTTGGGCCATATAGGCTTCGATCGTTTCGCGGCCCAGCAGGTTGACCAATTGATCGGTCGCGGTGTTGTCACTGATAGAGATCATAAGACTGGCGAGCGTGTGCAGCGTTACCGGAGAACCCTTTGGCCAGTTTTGCATTTGCCCACTGGGAAAGCTCTTGGTGTCGAGCGTGACGACATCGGTCCAGGAGCGTGTCCCTTGCGCGATTTCTTCGCCCAACGCGCCCAAGACATAGAGCTTCATCGCCGAGCCCAAGGGCATCTGGGCCTCCGGATTGAGCGAGAGCGTAGCCTTGCCATCATTGAGCGGGCCGAAATAGGCGCTGACCTTGCCGTCCAGAGCCTTGAGGTCCGCGGTCACTTTGTCGATTGTGTCCCCAGTGGGTTTAAACTCAAGCAGGCGCAGCCCATTGATCCGGTTGTCGTCCGAAGGGTCGATGGACAGATTTAACTGGCCAATGGCGCGCTCCATGCGGACGGTCACCAAAGCCACTGTCTCGCCGCTCGGCGCTACATCCTCCACCCCCAAAGCCCGGCCAAACTGATCGGTAAGCTGGCGTGAGAGAGCCGCCAGCTGCTCCAGAGGAACGGCGTTGAGAAAGACCGGTGCAAAGATCGCTTCGCCATCATCGTCCCCATTGAGAACGGCAACCACTTCATTCGCGCGCGTTTCGAGCGGCGTCATCGCGGCAGCCTCAGGGCTTGGCGTGGGATCATGCGATTGCGCTTTGGCATCGTCGGCCGGAAGGGCGATGGCGATCAGAATGGCGAGTAAACGCGTCATTATAAGCCTCCAAGAGCTTGGGTCTTCGATTGCAGACTGTGCCATCAGGCGAGCGTGTCAATTTGGTCGATCTGCGCCTTGAGCTTTCCCGCGGCGAACCAGTTGAGCCACCAGACGAAGCCAAAGAACGCGACCGTTCCGAGCAGTGGCTGCCATGTCCCTTCGAGCGCCTTGGCCAACCCGCCGACTTGCGTGAACTTGATGATCATCGCAGCGTAGACGCTGAAAACACCCAGGGCGATCGGCCCCAGATACCACATTGGTACCGTGCGCAGCGCGTCATATTGGCGTTCATACTGCCCGCGCAGATGCGCAAGGCAGCTTTCTTCAGGCGGCGAGGGGCGGTAGCTCCCCCGCGCGTTGAGCTGCCACAGCACGACCAGCACACAGGCCGAGCTAAACGCAAAGGCGCCCGCGATTAGGTATTCCGCGGCTTGAAAAGCACCGGCGGCTGCAACTCCAAAACCGACCAGGCACAGCGCGCCGGCTGCATATTCGATGACATTGCGGCGCTTTATCGTTTTCTCAAACTTGGCGGCGCGAGTTTGAACGAGCGTGGGGTCGGTGAACTCAGCGTCGCCGACATGCGCCGCCCATTCGGGGATCGGGAAATGGCTCATAGTGATATCTCTTCGTTAGAGGGGGTGAAGTGCGCGGCCAGCAGCTTCTTCAGCCGGTGCACCCGCACGCCGACGGCGCTGGTGGATAGGCCGGTGACTTCCGCGATGGCGTTGGTGCTTTCGCCTTCGAGCCACAAAAGCATCACCTGGCTGTCAGGAAACGGCAGTTCGCGGATCAGGTCTTGGACCTGCGCGAGGATTATTGACTGCCCGGTTTCGCATTCGGGATTGGTGGGCGAGGGCAGTTCCTCAATCTCGTCCAGCGGCACCCGTTTGGGCCCTTTGGTGGCTTTGTTTACGTGATCGGCCGCGACATTGTGCGCGACCCGATAGACCCAGGTTTTGAGCGCGCACTGCTGCTTAAATCGGGATAGGCTGACCCACAGCGCGGCGTGCATGTCTTGCTCAAGATCACGAGCTTTTTCGCTGTCGCGCTCCACCGCCCGTGCCAGTCGGGCAAGGGCGGGAGCGAAGCGCTCACCAGCTTGAGTGTAGAGGTCCGTTTGTTTGCTCATGCCCCTTTAGTCTTCCGGGACCAGAGTTTCTTACAAGCGTTGGGGAGATTTTCTCAAAAGCTTGCGGAATGGACGTTACAGGCGATCGCTTGCCCCCAACGCGATAAACCCAAATTGCAGCGCCATAACCAGCACCATGGCGATCTTCCAACCCGTGGCTGCCGAACCGACGCCCCTGTCCCAGGACCATATCCCGATGCCCACAGTGGCGATCAGGCTCAAACCGATCGACACCCACCCACTCTGATTTATGGTGGCGAAAAAGAGGATCGAGATGGCTACGGCCTGGATCACAATCGCCGCTGCAAACCAGGCGATCGGGATTGGTCGGTAGCTTGCATCAGAAATGTACCAGTCGGGCAAGGAGGAATCGGGGCGCGAAATCCGGCGGTCTCCGGCCATGATGTCGTCTTCGCGAGGGTCGGGAAATTCGCCTTCCTCACGCATCGATCATATCTCGGTCCATCTCGCCCGCGCGGTTCTGGATGAAGTTGAAGCGGTGTTCCGGATTGCGACCCATCAATTGGTCAACCAGTTCCTTGACGCCCGCGCGCTCCTGAAACTCTTGCGGTAACGTAATCCGGATGAGCGATCGCGTGTCGGGGTTCATCGTGGTTTCGCGCAGCTGTGCCGGGTTCATTTCGCCCAGACCTTTAAAGCGACCGACCTCGACCTTTTTGCCCTTGAAGACCGTGGCTTCCAATTCGGCGCGGTGTGCATCGTCGTTAGCGTAGCGGCTCTCTTTGCCCGCGGTCAGGCGGTAGAGCGGCGGCTTGGCGAGGAACAGGTGCCCTTTGCGAACCACGTCGGGCATTTCCTGGAAGAAAAACGTCATCAGCAGCGTCGCGATATGCGCGCCGTCGACATCGGCGTCGGTCATGATGATGATGCGGTCGTAGCGCAGGTTCTCCGCGTCGCAATCCTTGCGGGTTCCGCAGCCCAGCGCGAGCCCGAGATCAGCGATTTCGGAGTTTGCGCGAATCTTATCGGCTGTAGCGCTGGCAACGTTGAGGATTTTGCCCCGGATCGGCAGGATCGCCTGCGTCTTGCGGTCGCGCGCCTGCTTGGCGCTGCCGCCCGCTGAATCGCCTTCAACGATGAAGAGCTCGGTTTCGCGGTCTCCCTCGCCCGAACAATCGGTGAGCTTGCCCGGCAGGCGCAGCTTCTTCGCGTTGGTCGCGGTCTTGCGCTTGATCTCGCGCTCTTGCTTGCGCTTGAGGCGCTCCTCCATGCGCTCCATCACCTCACCCAGCAGCGCTTTCCCGCGCTCCATATCGTCGGTGAGGAAGTGGTCGAAATGGTCGCGCACCGCGTTTTCGACGAGACGCACGGCCTCAGGTGAGGTCAAGCGGTCCTTGGTCTGCGACTGGAATTGCGGATCGCGGATGAAGACGCTGAGCATCACCTCGCAGCCTGTCATCACATCGTCGGCGGTGATGTCCTTGGCTTTCTTGTTGCCTGTCAGATCGCCAAACGCACGCAGCGCGGTGGTGAGCGCCTTGCGCACACCCTGTTCATGGGTGCCGCCATCGGGCGTGGGGACGGTGTTGCAGTACCAGCTGGTCGACCCGTCAGAGTAAAGCGGCCAGGCCATCGCCCATTCGACGCGGCCTTGCGAAACGCCCGCCTCATCCTGCGGGAAATCCTGGCGACCGGTAAAGGGCAGGGCGGTGACGCATTCGCGGACACCGATTTCTTCGGCCAAGTGATCGGCAAGGCCACCAGGAAATCGGAAAACGGCTTCGGCGGGGACATCGTCGCTGGTAAGGCTATCCGCGCATTTCCAACGGATTTCGACCCCGGCGAACAGATACGCCTTGGATCGGGCGAGCTTGAACAGTCGCGCGGGTTTGAAATTGCGCTCGCCAAAGATCTCGATGTCGGGTGTGAAGGTGACCTGCGTGCCCCGCCGATTGGGCGCCGCGCCCACCACTTCGATGGGGCCCAGCGTTTGACCCTTGGAGAACTCTTGCGCGTAAAGCTGCTTGTCGCGTGCTACCTCGACGCGAGTGTGCGACGACAGCGCGTTGACGACGCTGACGCCGACGCCGTGTAAGCCGCCCGAGGTGGCGTAAGCCTTGCCTGAAAACTTGCCGCCCGAATGAAGCGTCGACAGGATCACCTCCAGCGTCGACTTGCCCGGATATTTGGGGTGCTCATCCACCGGGATGCCGCGGCCATTGTCCGAAATGCTCAGCCGGTTTCCTTCTTCGAGGCGCACTTCGATGCGGCTTGCGTGCCCAGCGACCGCTTCGTCCATCGAGTTGTCGAGAACTTCGGCTGCCAAATGGTGCAGCGCCCGGTCATCGGTGCCGCCAATATACATGCCGGGTCTGCGGCGCACCGGTTCAAGCCCCTCCAGCACCTCAATCGAAGAGCTGTCATAATCGCCGCTTGAGATGGGGGTGTTCTCGAAGAGATCGTCTGCCATGCGCGGGAATATAGGCGTGTGACGGCTCTGGTCACAAGACGGATCGCCGCGGTTTTGGCAGGTTATTCCCCGAAGCTGGTAGGCGCAGGATCGACTTGTGTCACCGCACCGCCGCTCACTTGGCGCACTTCAAGCGCGCGTTCGGCCACACCGTCTCGGCCAAAGCGGAACGCCCCGTCGACACCAAGGAAGCCCGCCCGATCAAACAGTCGGTTGGTTGGAAAGTTGCTCCCCAAAGTCCAATCGTTCGCGATGCGCAACGTCAGCAGGACCGAGTCATAGCCTAAAGTGGCAATGCGATAGGGCTTCTTGCCAAAGCGGGCCTCGTAACTGTCGGAGAAACGTTTGAACCGGCGGTCTGACACGGCTGAGAACATCGCACCGTCCACGGAAGAGGCTTGCGTCAACGCCGACTCGCCGCTCCAGAGCTCGGTGCCAAGGATGCGGGTTCCTTCGGCTCCGCTGCGCTTGAGCTCGCTCGCAGCCTGGGTGGCGAGGCGCGCGCCATCGGCGATAAGAACGGTGTCGTAGCCGCCTTTGGTTCGTAGGCGCTGCGCCGCGCTCACGATAGAGGTGTTGCCGCGGGCGTAGGTTTCACGCGCGATCAGATTGCCGCCATACGCGCCGAGCGCTGTTTCCAGCGCTGCGTAGGAGCGCTGGCCGTAATCGCCATCGGGAACCAGCGCGGCAAAAAGAGTGGAGCCTCGTGCCCGTGCGTAGCGCACGGTGCGACGGATCGATTGTTCCGGTACGTGCCCCATAAGGAACACGTCGGCGCTGGCGACTTGGGTGTCGTTCGAAAAAGCAATCGCCGGCACGGAGGCCGGGCGGGCTTGAGCCTGCACTGCGGGCACGTTGCTGGCGAGCAGCGGACCCAGGATCAGCTTGTTGCCATCGACCACCGCTTGCCGGGCGGCTTCGCCCGCACCTTGGCCCGTGTCATAGGTCGTAATTCGCAGATTCTTCGCGTTGGTGTCGAGCAACGCCATCGTCGTTGCGTCGGCGAGGGCCTGGCCAACCTCAGCCGTGCTGCCGGAAAGAGGCACAAGAAGCGCGACCCGGTGGCGCGTCGCATCGGTCGGCAGGGCGGTTGGCGTGGGCTCTGGCGTTGGGGTTACCACTGGAGCGGTGGACACCGTTTCTGTCTTGGGGATAACCTGGCATCCACCCAGCAGCGCCGCCGCGCCCGCCAGAGCAAGGGTCCGCCGCGAGAGCAGCGCCCTTGCGCCCTGCGAAACCGAACTCACCATACGCTTCATTGTTGCCGACCCCTCTCATGTGGTTCAAAGACACCGGTGTGAGCACACCGCCGCCTCCATCCGACTTGTCCAAACCTCTCGAGCCCGGCCTCTACATCGTAGCGACGCCGATTGGCAATCTTGGCGACATAACGTTGCGGGCAATCGACACGCTGCGCCGGTGTGCGGTGATCGCATGCGAAGACACACGCGTGACCGGCCGCCTGCTTAATCATTGTGGCATAGGGACGCGGATGCAGCGCTATGACGACCACGCGTCAGAAGCCTTGCGCGATCGCCTCGTCGAACAGGCGGTGAGCGAGCCGGTTGCCTTGGTAAGCGATGCGGGAACGCCGCTGGTGTCGGACCCGGGCTATCGCCTAGTGCGCGCCGCGCGCGAGGCGGGTGTGGCGGTGACCTCAATCCCCGGTGCGTGCGCAGCGATCGTGGGTTTGACGCTGTCGGGCCTTCCCAATGATCGCTTTGTGTTTGCAGGGTTTCTGCCCGTAAAGGACAAGGCCCGTCGCGATGCGCTTGAGGATGTGGCCGCGATAAACGCAACGCTGATCTTCTATGAGACCGGGCCGCGCCGTGTGCGCAGCCGCGATGCGATGGCGGACATCTGGCCGGCGCGCGACATCGCGGTCGCGCGCGAGCTTACGAAACTGCATGAGGATTGCCGGACCGGGCCTGCCAGCGCCTTGGCCGATCACTACCGCGCCCATCCGCCCAAGGGCGAGATCGTGCTCCTCGTCGGCCCGCCATCGCCCCAGGCCGTCGCCGCTGATCCTGATGCGCTGTTGCGTGAGGCGCTCGCTGACCTCACCCCCAGCAAGGCCGCCGCCCGCGTGGCCAAGGCCACGGGCCTTGATCGGCAGGACCTCTATGCGCGCGCGGTATCGCTCAAGTCGCCATGACCGAAAAGCGCGTTCGCGCCGATAAGCAAGGCCGTGAGGGCGAAGCCGAGGCGGCGCGTTGGCTGCAGGATCAGGGCTGGGAAGTCCTCGCGCAACGGGTCAAGACCAAGCAGGGCGAGATTGACCTCATCGCGCGCAAAGATGCGCTTGTAGCCTTTGTAGAAGTTAAATGGCGACGTCGGATTGCCGATTTGGCTACGGCGATTGACGAATATCGCCTCGCCCGTGTGGCGGCGGCGGTCGAAATGGTGGCGCACGATTATGTGGGACCGGCTGACGATATGCGCATCGACGTGATCCTGCTTGCGCCCGGCGCCTTCCCCCGCCACATCGCCAACGCGTGGATGCCTTAGGACAAGTTTATGCCCCTCAAAATCGCCATCCAGATGGACCCTATCGAAAGCGTCAACATCAAGGGCGACAGCTCGTTTGCGCTTATGCTGGCCGCCCAAGAGCGCGGGCATGAGATTTTTGAATACCATGTCGAGAGCCTGACGCTTGACGCCGAGGATCGGCTGTTTGCGCAAGGGCATCCGGTGACGGTTCGCAAAGTCGAGGGCGATCACTTTGAGAAGGGCGAGGCGGTCCGGCTTGATCTTGGCAAGGACATCGACGTTGTCCTGATGCGGCAGGATCCGCCGTTTCATATGGGCTATATCACCGCGACGCATCTGCTTGAGCGAATCGCGGGTGAGACTTTAGTGGTCAATGATCCGGTCAGCGTGAGGAACGCGCCGGAAAAGGTCATGGTGCTCGATTATCGCCGCTTTATGCCGCCGACTCTCGTGACGAGGAGCGTGGACGAAGTGCGCATCTTCATGGCCGAGCACGGCGCGGTGGTGGTCAAGCCCATCCACGGCAATGGCGGCAAAGCGATCTTCCGCGTCCCCGCCGATGGTGACAACCTCACCGCTTTGTTCGAAGTCTTCAACCAGACCTGGCCCGAGCCGCATATGGTCCAGCCTTTCTTGCCCGAAGTGGCCGAAGGCGACAAACGCATCGTCCTGATCGATGGCGAGGTCGCGGGTGCGATCAACCGCATTCCAGGCGAGGGCGAGTTCCGCTCAAACTTGGCGATGGGCGGCAGCGCCGAGCCGACGGGGCTCACCGAGCGCGAGCAGGAAATCTGCGAGGCGATGGGTCCGGAGCTGAAGCGTCTTGGCCTCACCTTCGTCGGTATCGACGTGATCGGCGGGAAATACCTGACCGAGATCAACGTGACCTCGCCCACGGGAATTGTCGCGATTTCGGAGTTTGATGGAACGGACTTGGCCGGAATGGTCTGGGATGCAATTGAGGGTCGGTTGGGGTGATTCCAAACCCCAATCAGAGGTCAATTTTCATCCTTGGATCGTAACGGAAGGCCAATTCTTGCGGCCACACCATCAGTATAGAGGCAAACCACATCATTGATGGTGCCATGAAGGATGGACTGGGTGCCGCCTAAGCTCCTTGGCACCTTGTTCGCCGTTGTGCTTACTAGGTGTTCGACTTGGGACATGCAGATCGGGCGAGCTAACGTAAAGGTAATACAGCGGCGCAAGAACCCGAGCTCGAATTGGCCGCTATTTGCTTCGAGTTCTTCTGCAATGCGATCGTTGAATGCCTCCCGTTCGAAATCATTGCGCCAGTCATTCAGAATGAAATAGCCCCAGTAAGATGTGAAACGCCCTTCCTCGATACTTTTCCCGAACTGATCTCCAGGAAACAACTGACTTGGCTCGTAACCACACTCGGCTCCGTCAGGCAAAGGAGCCATTCTGTTTAGTACAAATCGGTTCTTTTCTTCATCTCGCAAGGCGCTTACGAGTCTCTGAGCTTCGGGCCGGACCTGTAAGGGATTGGGAGGAGTGTTGGTCGAGATAATCGCTGCGACCACAGCTATCAAAAGAGGTCCAAAAACAGCACCCAGGCTCAAAAGCACAAGACTAACGCCAATCTTCTTGATCCTTGGCCTCATTAAATCTTACCCCTTCTTCGCCCTTGGATGCGCGGCCCGATAATCTTCCAGCATCTGCGCCGCGTCCACCTTGGTGTAGATCTGCGTCGATCCCAGCGAGGCGTGCCCCAGCAATTCCTGCAAGCTGCGCAAATCCGCGCCCGCTCCCAGCAGATGCGTCGCAAACGAATGCCTCAACGCATGAGGCGTAGCGGTATCCGGCAGGCCCAGCGCCTTCCTCGCAATAGCCATAGCCTTCTGCACCATGCCGGGAGCCAGCGCGCCGCCTTTGACACCTCGGAAAGGGGGCTCCTCGCGCTCTAGGTCGAAAGG
>CALCCG010000012.1 GCA_937899785.1 uncultured Erythrobacter sp.
GTTTCAAGCGAGATGTGGTCGTTGGCTTCCGGCACAATATCGAACCGGTCGTAGCACGACCAATCGGCTGGAGTAGTTGAATAGACGCCGGAGGAATACTTGCTCATCCAGCCGCCATTTGCGCCTACAAACGCAAAGCTGCCTTTGTCCGCGCGCACCTTCTGGACCGCTTCGGCGATGGCGTGCGCGGAATAGTTGTTTCCCGCCCCGCCAAAGAAAGGCAAGCCGCCCGTCAGCGTAAGCCCGCGCGGATCGTCGACGCTCAGGCCGAAATGGTCGACCTGATTGAAGACGGGAATCGCAAAGCAGGAATAGAAATCGAGATAGGCCATATCCGCCATCATCTTGCCCGCGCGGCGCAGGGCCGCCTCGGCGCTGGCGATGCTGGCGGGACAGCCCGACAGGTCGGGGCGCTGCACCAAGGGCAGCTCGGTTGCAGCGCTGATGGCGTGAATGTGGACCCATTTGTGCTCCGGCACACCCAGCTTACGCGCCTTGGCCGCGCTGGCGATGATGATCGCGGCGGACTGGTTCACCTGATCGCGCGCGACCGTCATTCGGGCGTAGGGTTCGGAAACGACGCGGTTGCGCTCGTTGATAGTGGCCAGTTCCTGCGCGCTACGCTCTACCGGAGCCGCCGCGTGCGGGTTGGCCGCCGCCACACGCGTAAAGGGTTCGAACAGCTTGCCGATTTCGAGGCGATAGTCCTCAACGCTAAGGCCCAACTTGGAACGCCGCGCGTTCTCGGCGAGTGCGTAGAGCGGGATCGCGCCGATGGCTCCGTGTTGGAACAGGGCGGGCGCAAGTAGCTTGTCGATCCCATAACCTTGATCTTCGAGGTCGCCTTCGACCTCTTCGGACCAGTCGGGCTTTTCACCCTTGGCCGCGAGCGCCAGAGCGGTGGAGATCGCCTCTGCGCCGACAATCGCCGCGCATTTGCTCTCGCCCGCTGCGATGGTCTGCGCGAACTCGCCCAGCATTTGCTGGTTTGTCTGACCACCCGTCGGTGTCAGGATTGCCCGCCTTGGATTGGCGCCCACACGGCCCGCCATAGCGCGCGGCACGTTATTCGCGGTTCCAAAGGGGGGCTCGCGGCCAGGGCGCGACATTTCGAACGCGCGGATCGCGGCGAGCGTATCGATGGCCTCGGCCACCGAGCTGCTGGCGCCCGCATCCGCAATCGCCTCAGCCAGCGCGCGGCCGCCCAAATCCATATAGTTGAGCGCTTCATAGCCGGGCTCGCCCACACGCTCTGAATATTGCCCGACGCCGATGATTACGGGCGTGTTGTCAGCCACCATCTTCTTGTCCGTTTCTTTTGCTCAAAAGCGTTGCGGTGACGTCAGCCTGCGCCAACGCCACCGCAAAATTCATCTTGGCGTGTCGCCGTGCGGCTTAGTCGACGAAGCCGTCGACGCGCTCAACAATCATAGCCGGAGCCATGCCGCCCGCCGCGCACATCGTGACGAGGCCATAGCGCTTTTCTTGACGCTCAAGCTCGTCGACCATGGTGCCGATCAGGATCGAACCGGTCGCACCAATCGGGTGGCCCAGAGCGATCGAACCACCGTTGACGTTGACCTTGTCCCAATCAAGCTCAAGATCGCGCACGAACTTGGCCGCGACCACGGCAAAGGCTTCGTTGATCTCGTAAAGGTCGATATCTTCCTTGGTCAGGCCCGCTTTTTCGAGCACTTTCTTGGCCGCTGGAACTGGCGCGTTGAGCATCAGCGTGGGATCATCGCCCATATTCGCCGTCGCGACGATGCGCGCGCGCGGTTTGAGGCCGTTTTTCTCGGCGTATTACTTCGACACGACCAGTACCGCCGCCGCGCCATCGACGACGCCCGAGCTGTTGCCCGCGTGGTGGAAGTTCTGGATCTCAAGGTCGGGATACTTCTGGTTCACGAGGCCACGGAAGGTCGTGCCCTTCGCATCCAGCGGAACGTCAGCGATCTTTGTGAAAGCCGGTTCCAGCTTGGCAAGGTCTTCAAGCGTTGTTTGCGGGCGCGGATATTCCTCACGATCCAGCACCACGGTGCCATCATCAGCGACGACCGGCACAACCGACTTGGAAAAGCGATCTTCAGCGATGGCTTCGGCAGCGCGCTTTTGCGAACGATAGCCAACCTCGTCCAGCTCTTCGCGGGTGAACCCTTCCATCGTCGCAATCGCATCGCCGCAAATGCCCTGGTGGCTTTGCGGGTGAACCTGCTGAAGGCGCTCGTTATAGCTGCCCATCATTGCAGGCTTTATGCCAGCGGCCATCTTTTCTTTCTGCATGGCGGCGGTCAGGCTCATCATCTCGGTTCCGCCAGCAACCACGCAATCTTCCATGCCGCTCATGACCTGAGCCGCCGCCAAGCTCACCGAAGTGATGCCGCCGCCGCAGAAGCGATCCAGCGTCGTGCCCGAAGAGGTAATGTCATAACCCGCGTCCAGCGCCGCCATGCGGCCAAGGTCGCCCGCCTGCATGCCGTCCTGCGTCGAAACCGACCAGATCACATCGTCCACCGTCGCGGTGTCGAGGTTGTTGCGATCCTTGATCGCTTTCAGAACAGTCGCGGCCAGGTGTTGCGGGTGCTGCTCGGCCAGCGCGCCTTTGCCCTGTTTGCCAATCCCGCGCGGGGTGCGCACAGCGTCGATGATATATGCTTCTGCCATGGGGGTTCCTCTCTCTTTTGTGAATCTCGCGAATAGCGACTTGACGCTTGCGTAAACGCACTGCACCAATCGCACAACAATCAGTTTCGCTTCGCAACGCGAAAAAAGACGAACCGTCAAATTGGAGAGAGATTTTGACCGATACCCCCGAAGTGCTGACAGAAGTCGATAACGGCATTCTGATCGTCACGATCAACCGCCCCGAAGCCAAGAACGCGATGACGAAAGCCGCATCCGAAGCGATTGCGGCGGCGATGGACCGTCTGGACGCGGAAGACGATCTGCGCGTTGGCATCCTGACGGGCGCGGGCGGTACGTTTTGTTCGGGCATGGATTTGAAAGGCTTCCTGCGCGGC
>CALCCG010000013.1 GCA_937899785.1 uncultured Erythrobacter sp.
AAGCGTTGGTGACCCAGTGATCGCCGGGCTCTGCAATGGTGAAACACACGCGCTGATCACCCATCTCCGCGGTGACCAGCGAGCCTCCATGTTCGATCGGAATAGCGTCCAGCAGCCGCACATCAGCCCGCTCGCTGCGACCAAACGTGACGATGGTGATGCCAAGCTTTTCCGCGTGGCCAATCAGACGCTCGGTCTCAGGCAAATCCGCCGGAATAATTGCAGTGCCGCCTTCGGCAAGACCGGTGAAGATCTGCGCCTTTTCGTCCGCGATGGCCTCAATCGAGCCCAAGTTTTCGATATGCGCGGGCGCAATCGTTGTGATCAGCGCCACGTTTGGGCGCACGTGATCGGCCAGCGGCGCGATCTCACCCTCGTGGTTCATACCCATCTCGAACACACCGAACCGCGCCCTGGCAGGCACGCGCGCAAGGCTTAGCGGCACGCCGACATGATTGTTGTACGAACGCACCGAGCGATGAGCCACGCCGCGACTGGCGCGGTCCAGCGCGCTGAAGATCGCTTCCTTGACGCCTGTTTTACCCACCGAACCGGTGACGCCAATGCGCACCGCCTCGCTGCGTTCGCGCGCGGCATTGGCAAGGTCGTGCACGGCCTCGGTCGTGTCGCTAACCAGGACATGCGGAAAATCGACCACTCGGTCCGTAATCGCGGCAACCGCTCCTTTTGCAAAAGCCATATCCAGAAAGCGATGGCCGTCCATCGCCTCGCCTTTCAGCGCGATGAAAAGGTCGCCAGGACGCACGTCGCGGCTGTCCATCTCCACGCCCGAGGCCTGAAAATCCTCGCTCGCCACGCCGCCCGTCGCCGCCGCAATCGCCTGCGCATCCCACAAGGCGAGCGGCAAAGTGTCGCGCGCCGCCCTGGGCCATGCGCGAAATAGGGGATGAGTTTTGGCAAGAGCCGCGCTCATGAATGGTGTCCTTTGGCCAACCTCGCAGCGCTTTCGCGCGCGACCTCTACATCGGCAAACGGCAGAACCTGCATTTTGTCTCCTGATCCGATGATCTGTCCTTGCTCATGGCCCTTGCCGGCGATGAGAATGATGTCTTGAGCGCTTGCGAGTGAAATAGCCTTGGTGATGGCGTCTCGCCTTTCAGCCACCTCATGGACGGCCTGAAGACGGCCCTCGCCTTCGGCTTGCGCAACGCCTTCCATGATCGCCTTGCGGATCGGTGCCGGGGCTTCGCCGCGCGGATTGTCGTCGGTCACAATCACGATTTCCGCGCCCATTGCCGCCGCTGATCCCATCGGCGCGCGCTTGCCCTTGTCGCGGTCGCCGCCAGCGCCGAACACCACAATCAACCGCCCCGCCAAGCCCGCACCAAGATGCGGGCGAAGCGCGTCTATCGCCGCCTCCAGCGCGTCCGGTGTGTGCGCGTAATCGACATAGACCGGCGCGCCCAAAGGCGTCAGACACGCTCGCTCCAACCGCCCTCGCACAGGCTGAAGCCGCGCCAGCGCATCAAATACGTGACCAGCCGACATCCCGGTTGAAAGCGCCAGCCCCGCCAAAACCAGCGCGTAGGAGAACTGATACGATCCGATAAGCGGCAGTTTGCCCGTGTAGGCCTTTCCCGCGTGCTCGATGGTCAGCGTCTGGCCAAGCTGGCTCGCCTCGCGCTTGACCAGACGGATGAAGTCTCCGCCTTCGCCCACGGTACGGATGTCCAGCCCGCGCCGGGCCGCGTGATCGATCGCCTTGGCGGTCCAATCACTGGTTTCAGCGCCTGTATGGATGAGCGCCATACCGCCGTTTTCGACCACCTCGTCAAACAGACGCATTTTGGCCTCGTGATAGGCCTCCATGGTGCCGTGGTAGTCCAGATGGTCGCGGCTGAAATTGGTGAAAGCGCCGGCGACCACGCGTAGCCCTTCATTGCGGAACTGCGAGAGACCGTGGCTCGAGGCTTCGTAGGCGACATGGGTCACGCCTTCGCGCGCCAGACCGCTCATATTGCTTAGGAAGGTGACGATATCGGGCGTGGTAAGCCCGGTTGAGACGCTGCCGTCCGGCGTTGTGACGCCAAGCGTCCCGATGCTGGCCGCGCGCTCACCACACATGCGCCAAATCTGCCGGGTCATCTCGGCGCACGAGGTTTTGCCGTTGGTTCCGGTAATCGCCACAAGGGTTTCGGGCACCGGCGCAAAAAACCCGGCCGCCAGATGGGCAAAGGTGCGACGCGGCTCTTCGCTAGCGATGTGCAGCGCGCCTTCAATGTTGGCCTGCGGCCGCGCGCCCACGGCGACTGCGCCCGCTTCGACGGCGGCGGGAATGAAATACTCCGCGATGAAACGATCACCCAAAAAGGCGCCAACGACGGTGCCCGGCGCGACCTTGCGATGGTCAATTGCAAAGCCGGTGACACCCGTATCGCCGGCATCAACCTCAAGCCCGCTGCGCTGTGCAAGCGCCGCCAGCTTCATGGCTTGTCCTTGAGCAAATATTCAAACTCGCTCACATCCACGTCGCGGACATTATCCGGGCGCACGCCCAGCATGGGACCTGCGCGCCGGATCAGATTGCCAACGATAGGGGCCGCGTTGAAATAGGCGGTACGCCCAGCCATCGCGTGCGTGCGCTTGGGTTCATCAAGGGCGACCACGACAATATAGCGCGGCCGATCCATCGGAAATGCTGCCGCAAAGGTGGCGATTATGCGCGTCGTTGAATAGCGGCCGTTGATCAGCTTTTCCGCTGACCCTGTTTTGCCTCCAACCCGGAAGCCCGTGGCCGCCGCGTTGGCGTTACGGCCTGTCCCATGCTTCACCACCAGGCGCAGCAACTGGCGCATCTTTTGCGATGTGGACGCCTTGAACACCCGCGTGCCCGGAACCGACGCGCCCGGTTCAACCTTGCGCAGCGTCGCGGGGCGAAAGCTCCCCCCGTTCACCATCGCGGCGTACGCGTTGGCCAAATGCAGCGGCGTAACATTGAAGCCATGACCAAAGGCGGCAACCTGCGTCGTCATCGGCGACCACGGGGCCTTCGGGAACAGAGGCGTGCTGGTGCCCTTGATCTCGATATCAACCGGACGATCCATTCCCAGATCCAGCCACACGCGGTGCAAGCGCTCTGCGCCCAGCTTTGCACCCACGCGCATGGTAACGGTGTTCGAGGAATAGGCCAGCGCCTCTGGAATGGTCAGCGCATCGCCCTTGTCTTCGAAATCCTCGAAGGATTTCCCTCCGACTTCGACCGGGCTTGCATCCCATTGGCGGGTGAGATTGGTGATAACGCCGGCGTCGAGCCCAGCAGCTACGGTCAGCGGCTTGAACACCGATCCCAGCTCGGCGCGAAGATAGGTAACGCGGTTGCCGGTGTTCTTCGCATCGTCTTGCGAGACGCGGTTGGGGTTGAAATCGGGAAGCGAAGCCATGGCGATCACCTCGCCCGTGTCAACGTCCAGCACGACGCCCGCTGCGCCGTCCGCCTTGGCCAGCTTCATGCCCCGGTTCATCTCGTCCTCGAGCGCGCCTTGCACCCGCGCATCAAT
>CALCCG010000014.1 GCA_937899785.1 uncultured Erythrobacter sp.
CGTCCTTGAGCGGAGCCACGCTCGGCAAGCGTTCCGTACCCAGCAAAGCGACATCTATTGGCGGCACACGCGCGCCGCGTACATTTGCCCAGTGTTCAAACGAGGCTTTGGTCGCAGCCGAATTCGCGATCACCGCGTCGGCGAGCGTCGCCACGGTCTCCATCCGCTTTTCATGAGTCGCCGCGCCGCCGGGGCGCGCGTATTCAGGAAATTCAATCGGGATCAGATCGTGGATAAGGCAAGCGAAACGCGCGTTCTCCTGATCAAAAATACGCTTCATCTTGCCGCTGTCGTGAAGATGGTGGGGAGAAACCTGCACCAGCGCCTTCGCGGTTCCCACTCCGCCGCGCTGTGGCATCAAGCGCTTCATCCACGGCAAAACCGACGCAATTGAGCGTTCGCCTTGCGTGTTGTCCGGATCGGTCCAGCGCTTCTCGAGGGTATCAAGATAAGCGTGCGCGGTCTCGCGCGCCAAGCGGCCATAGAGCCCTGTTGGATGCACCGCCGCGAAATCCAGCGCATCCCCGTAACGCGCAGCAAGACCGCGCGCATAGGCCATTTCAACGCGGTCAACGCCGGACGGGCGAGCGTGCCGGACCCTTGATATAAGCCGCGAAATATCGAGGACGATCCGGGTCATCGCGCCACCAAAGCGCGCAGCCGTCGCGTGATCTGACCTTGCACGCGGCGGATCGGTTCGACCCAGCTCAACCGATTAGCGGCGTCGCCGCTGGCCAGTCGCCGGATCAAGATTTCGGGAGGGCAGGGCAGACCAGTCACCGGATCAAGATAGCGCGGATAGAGCACGAGAACACCCGCGATCAGTTCGGCCAGTGAAAGACACCGTTCGCGCCGGGAGGGTACATTCCCCAAGTCGCGCGTCAGGCCCCAACCCGAGTAAAAGGGCACGCCATGGCAGGTCACCTCGCACCCGCGCATCAGGGCTTCGAAACCGGAAAGCGATGTGATCGTGTGCAAGCTGTCGGCTTGGCTCAAGAGATCGCTCATCGCGCCTTCGCGCACGATGCGGTCCGCGTGTTGAAGCGCTTCGTCATCAGCCACCGCGCCCTTGCGATGGCCTGCGTCCACATCGGGGTGGGGACGCCACCAGATGTCGGCCTCTGGCTCCAGCGCGCGGACCCGGCGCAACAGCTCAAGATTGGAGGTCAGTCCGCCGCCTCCGGCCAGCACGGACATGTCGTCTTCGACTTGGACGGGCACCAGGACAACGCGCCTATCCTGCGAGCTCTTTTCGCCCGCGCTTGTCCGGGATCCCTCACCCGATGCGTATTTGCTGATTCCCGCCTTAACAATCGCTGCGCGCAAACGCTCGGCGCGCTCTAGCATTGCATGTGAGAATTGAGTGGTCGCAAGCAGGGTCTCCAGATCGCTGGGCTGCGAAGGATCGTAATGGATCCCTTGTCGATCAACGATGATGGATAACGGGGGCACCAGGTTGCTGCCCAAGCCCACCGAACGCACGAAGCCGTCCTCTACGCGCACGAGTTTTACGCCTCGCGCCGACGCAACTTCTTCCAACTCAGATGCGACGCGCGACGGCCACACCGCCAGAGACCCGCCCTGTTTCGTCGCCACGTCGAGTGCGTGACGATCAGAGCGGGCGATGCGCAGGGGTGAGCCTGGCGACCACAGGAAACGGCGAATTTCATCGCGCTTCCACCAGCTCATTCCGCAGGCCGCGACGATCCGTTCGCCCGAAGCGCCGCGATTGCCATCAAGCGTGCGTCGCCAGTCGCCAAGCGTTTCGATTGCGGCAATAGGCTCCAGCCAGCCCTCCCCGAAAGGATCGCGCATGGGTTCTCGCAGCGCTTCGAAGGCGCGCTGCTCCAAATCTTCAGATGAGTGGCCCGGCTCTCCAAACCGGCCCGCGCTCAGCACTGTAACGCGCACGCCAAGCACGCTTGCCAGCGCGATCCATTCATCCTTTCCATGCGCGATGCGGTGGTCCGCTCCTGCCAAGGCGGACCAAGGATCGATGGCTTCGTCTCCGTTATGAGGCGCGACGAATTCGAATTCTTCGCCTTCTGCCGCTGCGACTGCGTCAGCCGCACCGTGGCGCCTATCGGTTCGAACGATGGTGATAGGAGCAGAGGGATTGCGCTGCGCCGCTTTACGTGTCCACTCGGCGCCCCAAAAGTCGCCTCCAACCCGTGCTTCGCGGAGCGCTGCAAAAACTGCACCGCGATCAAGGTCAGAGCTTGGATTCGGCGCGGACGCACGCTTTGCTTTCGGTTCTTTTGCCCACGGGAATGGGGGAGGGCGCAGCAGGCGCGTCGCGGCGCGTCGCCGATTTTGGCTCATGGCCGAATGCCCCAGTCGGTCAGGTCAAAGCTGCCGTCATCAGCGCGGGCAATAATGCCAAACCCTCCGGTAGGCAGCTTGAGGCTTTCCAACTTCTGGCTTGCTTGCATGAGGGCCGGATCAGCCAAAAGGGCGTATCGCGCCGCGCCGTTGCTGGTGACTAGCAGAGTGGGGGCACACCCCAAGGCCCCCAAAGAAAAAAAAACAAAAAAAAAGAGAAAACAAAAAAAAAAAAAAAAACAACGCACCAAAAAAAAAAAAGGAAAAGAAAGA
>CALCCG010000015.1 GCA_937899785.1 uncultured Erythrobacter sp.
CGCCCAGAGTGCCGGCGCTGCCCGTGCCATCAGAACCCGTTGCGGCCTGATGCGCATCCGCGTTGAGGCTGACATCAAACGTGTCGTCGTTGACCGCATTCGAACTGATGTTGGCGACCACAAACACCCGCAGGGTTTCATCTTCCACGACTTCGTCAAGGAAGGTGATGACCTGGTCACCGCCGTCAAAGGTGCCATCATCGTTGGTGTCTTCGTAGATCGTCAAAGCGCTGATATTGGCGCCGGTGCCGGCCTCAAGCGTGGCCGTCAGATCAAGATCGATGACATCGTTGGACAGGTTGGTGACGTCGAACGTAAGGAAGACATCGTCCGAGCCCGGGTTCACGGTCTTGGGCGAGTCCACCGCCGAGACCGTCACGTTGACGCGGCGGTCAACAGCGAAGGTGTCGCTGGCTTGTTCCTGGTTCTGATTGACTCCGTTTACCTGGTAGTCGACGGTCACCGTATTGGTGATGTCCGTGCCAGCGCGGATGCCTTCCGCTATGGCCGGACTGCTGGTCATCACGATAAGCGCACTTGCGCTCACCGCACCCAGCAACTGGGTGGTGCGTTTCATTTTTCTGGTCCTTTGCGTGTTCCGTGCGTCTCAGTCTCCGCCCGCACGGCGTGGCGGTTATCGCCCGCTTGTCAGCGGATGATCACGGGAAAGGCGATGCGGCCCGTTTCCCCCGGCGCGATCGACGCAATGGTCCAACGGACATGCGTGACATCGGCGTGGGTGGCGGGGCGCGTGCCTTGGGTCTCGGTGGCGACGCTCAACGTAGCGAGCGGGCCAAACGTGCTGCCTCCATCAACCGACACCATCAGCGCGGGGTCGGCGTCCGGCGCAAGGCGCACCGCCGGGTTCAGCGGGTTGGTGCCGGTGACGTTGGTGGCAGGCTCGGTGCCGTTATTGGCGTAGTTCATGCCAAAGCTGAGCTTGGTGCCGGGGGTAAATTCAGTCGGCTCGGACAGCTTGGTGGACGTCACACCGCCTTCGTCGGTGGTCGTGACGATCGCCATGACATCGCTTTCAAGCTGGACCGTCGCGTCCTCGCCTCCGGCAGGCGCGGCGTCCTGAGCAAGCGCCGGTGCCATCGGCAAGGTTGCGGCAAGGATAGCTGCGACAAGAGCGTTGAGCGTTTTCATTGGGTCATTCCTCTGCGGTTTGATCTGTGAGTTCAGTCGATGGTTACGTCGAAGGTTATGGTGTGCGTGGCGCCGCCGCTGACGGTGCCGAGATCGACGCTGATCCCGTCTGTGTCAGAGGCCTCTCCGGCGTCATCCCCGCTCGCATCGGTCAGCGGCGCCGCGTCGAGCAGCAGGCTGCCGGCGGCGTAGGTCGTGCCGTCCGGAATGGCGTCCGTGATTGTCAGATCGTCGATCGTTCCCGAGCCAACGACACTCGCCGTGAGAGTAAAAGTGGCCAGCGTTCCGGGTACCGCGCTCTCGCCGCCGAACGGATCGAGCAGGTCAACAGACTTTGCGAGATCGAGCGTCGTCACCCGACCGACCAACGTGCCGACCGCCACGCCTGATGCGGTGGTTGTGCCAGCAATCGCGTCTCCGCCGCCTTCGCCTTGCCCGGCAAAGATCGTGCCCGGCGCGCCATTCCCGGTGACCGCGCTGGCCGTCAGTTCGACATCGCTGACCTCTTCGTCGGCGACCGTGTCGGGAACGGTAACGATGACAAAGACGGTGACGGTTTCATCAGCCGCGAGATCGGGGGTCGTCTCAGGCGAAGCGAGGATCGCGTCGACGCCCGGATCGTACACGCCGTTGCCGTTGCTATCGATCGCCAGGCTTTCCACCGTGACCTCAAATTCGTTTCCGCCGATAGTGGGGTTCGCAACCAGCTCAAAGGCCTCCGGGCCATTGCCCTGATTGGTGACCTCATAGGTCAGGACAAGTTCGCCAGGCGCCGCGCTGATCGGACCGGAATTGAGCGAGGTCACCGTCACATCGAGCAGTTCGTCCACCCGCACGGTGACCGTGTTGGAGGTGACCGTCCTCGAGGTCCCGCCGTCTTCGTAAGTGGCGGTGGCTGTGTTCTCGATGAGGGTGCCCGCGCTGATCCCGCCCGCGCTCGCCGGATGAGCAACAAGGGACGCAGCGAAGGCAAAGCTGAGCCAAAGGGCGGTCTTGGAATGGCTGGGCGACCTAATCGGCATAGGTCGCTCGTTTGTGTTCGCGTGCAGCGCACGCAACGCCCGCCCCGGTGGCAAATTGGGTTCTATGCCAATGTGGTCGTGGTGCTTTGCCGTTGGGCCGATGCGCGATCGCGTGCGCGGTCGCGCTGGGCAAAGCTAGGGCGATGCACGAGGCGAAGTCCTCGCGCGCACGGCGACGCGCCGCGTCGGTGCGGTCCGGACCGCCCGCCAGCGTGGCAAACACACCTCTAAAGCTTCCCCCGGTATTCATGCCTAGAGCCAGTAGCCATGAGTGGTTAGCAAAGCGTTAGCAAACGGTCGCAAGGCCCGGAATTCAAGCGTTTTCGGGCGCAGAATACCTTTCACGAGAATGGTTAATTCGGGCCAGTAAATCTCGTGTTAACCATAGTGCGCGCGCCCCATCCTGACCGGTGGGTAAGCGACAAGCCTTACGCTGCAGCCCCTAAACTACCGAAAGGTCGGAAAAATCCAGCGGCGTTCTGGACGCAGCGCGCACGAACACCAGGCCCCACGAGAGGCCAAAGACGACGCCAAACCCACCTGTGCGACGGATTTTTTTCTTCAAGGCCCTCGGTCAGCCCAGACGGCCAATCCTATCGCGCGTTTTCGTGCGCCAGCGCTTCCGCAAAATGGCAATTTCGGGTGCGCGTGGTTCAAATGCGAACGCGCGGCTTGCGAGGGGTGCGCGCCGCCCAGCCCAGGCGCGCGCCTATAGGGACTCGCGGATCATCGCCTCAAAGTCCTCGTCGCTCGCTCGGCGCGGGTTTCCGCGAGCGGACAGGTCCATCTGCGCGTATTTGACCATGTCAGCGATGTCGCTTTCCTCGATGCCCATTTCGGCAAGCCCGGAGGGGATGCCAATCTCGGCGTTCATACCGGCAATCGCGTCAGCGAGATCCGCGTCGGGTTCAAGTCCCATTGCCTGACGCAGGCGGACATATTTGTCCTCGCACACCTCCTGGTTGAAGCGCAGGACGGCGGGCAGGAACACCGCGTTCAAAGTGCCGTGATGGGGGTTCAACCGGCGGATGCGGCCCGCCGCGTGGCTCATCGCGTGAACCGCGCCCAGCCCTTTGATAAACGCCATAGCGCCCTCGGTGGAACACATCATCATCTGCCAGCGCGCGTCTCGGTCCGCGCCGTCCTTGACCGCGCGCGGGAGATATTGCCAGCCGCGCCAAAGACCATCAAGCGCCACCCCGTCGGCGGGCGGGTTGGGCGCCGCGACGAGAAACGCCTCGATGCAGTGGGTAATCGCATCCATCCCCGTAGCCGCCGTCATCATCGGCGGCAGCCCCATGGTCAGCTCAGGATCACAAATGGCGGCAAGCGGAATGAAGAGCGGGCTGGCAAAGGTCATTTTGCGCCCGTCTTCGAGGATGATGACAAATCCGACCGAAACCTCGCTGCCCGTGCCCGAAGTGGTGGGAACCGCGATCAGCGGGGCGACCCGCTTGATCAGCTTCGCCCCGCCTTGAAGCGGATCGTACTGGGCAAGTGGGCCACCACTTTCAGCAAGCAGCGCCACCGCCTTGCCAAGGTCCATCGACGAACCGCCGCCCAGCGCGACAATCCCGTCGCACCCTTCGGCGGTGTATTGCTCAAGCGCAAGCTTGACGGCTTCTTCGGTTGGATTGCCCGGTGTCCCATCGAACACGCAAGGCGCAAAGTCCGACCCGATCGCGGCCAGAACCGTCTCCACCACGCCCACGGCCACAAGTCCCGCATCGGTAGCGATCAGCGGCTTGGTGATCCCCGCGCGCTTAAGCTCCTTGGGCAGTGTCTCCAGCGCGCCAAACTCGAAATGCGTCGTGGTCAGGTAGGTTAGTGTTGCCATGCTCTTGAATCCCTCTCATTGCGAGGGCGTGTTTGAGCGAGGCTGAGCGGCTTGGCAACACCTATCCCAGCCCTTGAACGCGCGACCAGATGACGCGCGTTTAGGCGTCTTCAGGCATCGGTGTCGCTTCGGCCCAGCGCGGGAACGGATCGTCCAGCCCCTCCCACAGCTCGGGCACAAAATCGGTCTCGGGCACAAGGCAGTCTTCAAGCGCTTGAGTGATCGCGGCTTGGTCCAAACCAATGCCGATAAACACCATTTCCTGACGGCGATCGCCCCAGGGCTGCTCCCAATGCTTCATCACAAACTCTTCGAACGTGCCGTCGTCGGGCCACCGGTTCTTGGGCACCGCCGCCCACCAACGCCCCATGCGGCTCACGCTCTTTTGTGAACCGGCAATGGCCAGTTCGGCGAGGAAATCCGGGCGCGTCGCCATCCAGAAATGGCCCTTGGCGCGAATGATCGAGTCGAGATGCTCGCCGGTCAGAAACCCATAAAGCTTGGCCGGATCAAACGGGCGGCGCGCGCGAAAGACAAAGCTCTCAACGCCGTACTCCTCGGTCTCGGGCCGATGGCTGGCGAAGTCGTAAAGTTCCTTGAGCCAGGTGGGATGCTGCTCGGACTGTTCCTCGTCGTAAAGTCCGGTGCCGATTACTTCGTCGAGCTCCACACGGCTGTGATCCGCTTCGATGATTTTGGCGTCTGCGTTCAAAGAGGCGACGACTTTCTTGACCATGGCGAGATGTTCAGGGCTGACATCGCTCGCTTTGTTGACGATCACAACGTCGGCAAATTCGATCTGTTCGACCAGCAGGCTGACAAGGCTGCGATCATCCCCTTCACCCGCGGTCTCGCCGCGCGCCGAGAGAAGATCGCTGCTCGAATAATCAGCGAGCAGGTTCACCGCGTCAACCACCGTCACCATCGTATCGCTCTGCGATACATCGCCCAGGCTCTCGCCGAATTCGTCGCGAAAAGAAAAGGTCGCGGCCACCGGCAACGGTTCGGAAATCCCGGTGCTCTCTATGACGAGATAGTCAAACCGGCCATCCTCAGCCAGCGTGCGAACCTCCTTCAAGAGGTCATCGCGCAAAGTGCAGCAGATGCAGCCATTGGTCATCTCGACCAGCGTTTCCTCCGAGCGCGAAAGGGTTGCCTCGCCCCCCCGCACCAGATCCGCGTCGATGTTCACCTCGGACATGTCGTTGACGATTACGGCAACCCGC
>CALCCG010000016.1 GCA_937899785.1 uncultured Erythrobacter sp.
GTCTTTTTTGCCTCATCAGGCTGCGCCGTTGCGTAAAGCCGCTCCGCTTCGATCGTCAGCAATCGTGGGTCGCCCGCAAAACGCTCCAAACCTTCCTCAAGACGCGCGGCGGCTGTCGCTTCGTCCCCTTGCGATAACGCAAAGGCAATCGCGGCGGTGTAGGCAAGCGGGACGGTGTATTCGAGCTGGGAGACGGTCTGCTCCGCCGCGCCCAGATAATTGGCCATCACCTGCGCTTCAGCAAGCTTAGCGCGCACGAGGTCGTTTTCGCCCGCCTTACTGACCAGACCCTCATATTCGCTAACCGCACGATCCGCGTTGCCCAGCGCCATTGCGATGTCGCCTGCAAGCTGACGAGCCTGGAGATCATCCGGATTGCGCGAAACAGCGAGATCAATGCGCTCCATCGCCGTGCGTATCTGACCGCTGGCAAAGGCAGCTTGCGCCGCCGCGACCGGGTCCGAGGGCGCTTGCTCACAGGCGGTTAGCGCAAGCAAACAGGCGAGGCCGGACGCCAAAACGCCTCTTTTGCGCCAGACAATTGGATCAAGGTCGAAGTCCATGACGCGCTTGGTATCGCAAAGGCCTTAACGCCGCCTTGTGTGCAGACCGTAAAGGCCGGGTGAACACAAAAAGCGTCGGGTATCCTTACAATTAAGCATAAGGCGCTGAATGCGTTAACCATCGAGACCTTACGAAAACCGCCAATCCCGTTGGTCTGGCACGCGCTTTGCTCTCCACTCTGTTCATTACAGTCGGTCACGTTTGATCCGACGCACTCAGGTGGGCGGGAGGCCTGCATTAGGGGGAATGACAATGGCAAACGGTATAAAGACCGCAGCGCTGGCCATCGCAGCGACAAGCGCGCTCAGCGCAGCGCCCGCCTCAGCCACCATCTTCGAATACACGATGACCGATGGCGATGTGCTGAAGATCGACACCGCCAGCGGGACCGGATCGTGGAAGGGCGATGATATCGACACCACCTTCACCGGCGATTTCAGCCAGTTCCAAGGTGGGAAAAATCCCAGCTTCTCGTTCACGCTGACCAGCCTGGATGGCACCCGGATCATCAGGGGCGATACTTTCACGCCGACCAATCGCAACGGCGACCGCACGCACCCTTTCATGCTAAAATCCAAAAATAACGGCAAAAAAGTCAATCTTTGGTCGTGGTGGGGCGATCCCGTGGTCGCAGGCGACTACATCCGCAAGATCGTTGGCTATGAGGTCACTCCGCCAACCGAAGTCCCCGCACCCGGCATTCTGGGCCTGTTCGGCCTCGCGCTGATCGCGCTTGGTTTTGGGCGTCGCCGCCGCATCCGAGTTTCACGCGGATAATTCAAAAAATCCGTTTGGCTGGAAGAAGGCGCTCACCCCATTCAGGTTGGCGTCTTCTTCTATTTTCAGCACGCACTTCCGAAACATCTACTTCCACCGAGCGCGCTTCAGCCTTGCGTGAAGCTGGCCCAGCGTGAAGCCGGTTTCGGGATCGCGCCAGCCGCGCGCAATCTCCGCCGCTGGACCCAGAACGAAATCACGTTTGCGCATTTCCCGGTGCGGGATGCGCAAGTCCCGACACACCAACGCGCCGCCGCTCCACAGAACAATGTCGAGATCGAGCGCCCTCGCCCGCCAACGCTGTCCGCGCCGCTGGGCACGAGTCCGACCAAAGCGGCGTTCGATAGTTTGGAGCAAGCCAAGCAGACCCGGCGGACCCAATTCGCTTTCCACCATGACGGCGCTGTTGGCGTAACGCCTGAAAGAGGGGCCTATGGCCGCGCTGTCGATGGCGGGGGCAACCGCAAGGACACGCAGACCTTCACGCTCCAACTCTCGCACCGCCGCGCTCAGCACCGCGCGCGGCGCTCCCATACCGGGCACGCGCATATTTGAGCCAAGCGCCAGGATGTAGATGTGCGTCAAATGTCCTCAGCGATCCGGCCATAGAGCTGCGGGCGGCGATCACGAAAGAAGCCCATGCCTGCCCGGTGCGTGGCCGCACGCGCCAGATCGAGCGTTGCGACGAGCACGCCCTCCTCGCCCGCGCCAAACTCAGCCACCAAATCCCCCCATTCGTCACTGATAAAGGAGTGGCCGTAGAAGGTCTGCGCGGCTTCGTCTGGTCCTTCAGCCCCGATACGGTTCGCCGCTACAACGGGCATGCAATTGGACACAGCGTGCCCAATCATCGCGCGGCGCCACATACGGCTTGTGTCGAGATCGGCATCATAAGGCTCCGATCCGATCGCAGTGGGATAGAGCAACACTTGCGCGCCCTTCAGCGCCATCACTCGCGCGCATTCGGGATACCACTGGTCCCAGCAAATGCCGACACCGATGCAAACGGGCGTGCCATCGTCGGCCGGAACATCCCAGACTTTGAACCCGTCATTGCCCGGACGGAAATAGAATTTTTCCTCGTAGCCCGGGCCATCCGGAATGTGGCTTTTGCGATAGGCGCCCATGATCGCGCCATCGGGGCCGATCATGGCCAACGTGTTGTAATAGTGATGACCGTCCCGCTCAAAGAAGCTGGTGGGGATCGCCACGTTCAGCCTCGTCGCCAGTTCCTGCATCGCAAGGACGCTGGGATGCTCGGTTGTCGGGCGGGCCAGCGCGATGAGCGCTTCATCTTCCTCGCTGCAATATTAGGGGCCTGAGAACAGCTCAGGAGGAAGGATCAGTTTGGCTCCTTTATCCGCTGCCTCTTCGACCAGAGAGGCCACGGCAGCGATATTGTCGCCCTCATTCGGGCGATTGAGCGAAAGCTGAAGGGCGGCGACAGAAAGAGTGGTCATGCCGCCGCCCGTTAGCCTTATGCGGTCTGCTTGAACAGACCGGTCACTGTTAAGCCGGCTTCTGGAAAAGGAGCGTCATCCGATCGCTCTCGCCGATTGCAGCGTAGGTCTCGCGATCTTCGTCCCCCTTGGCAAAGGTGGGAGGCAGGGTCCAAACGCCCGCTTCGTAATCCGCGGTGTCGCTGGGGTTGGCGTTGATTTCGCTGGTGTCGACCAATTCAAAGCCTTTGCCTTCGAAGAACTCGATCAGCTCGGCTTGTGTGAGATAGCCCTTGTTGCCATCGACATAGTCTTCAGGCGCGTCGGCCTTGGCGCGGTGCTGTACCACGCCCAGCATGCCGCCCGGCTTGAGCGCGGCAAACAATCCTTCGATTTCGCTGTCCGCCACACCCCAGCGCTTGAGGTTGTGCATCATACGCATCATCAACACGCGATCGACCGTACCAACCATTTCTTCAGGCAGTTCGCTCGTGAAGTAGTAGGGCAGCTTTTCCGCTGCGACACCGGTTCCCTCAGCCTGCTTTTCCGAGAATGTCGCAGCGCCTTCCTTCACCCGCTCGACAAATTCCTCGCCGAGCGAAGCCGCCGCTTCTGGGCCAAAGCCGACGCCGACATATTGGCCTTCGTCCGCGACGTAAGGCGCAAGGATGCGGGTGTACCAGCCGCCGCCCGGCGCGTACTCGATCACCGTATGGGTCGGCTCGACCTGGTAGAATCCTAGCGTTGCGGCCGGATTGCGAAACTCGTCGCGCTCGGTTGCGTCGTCGCGAATATCCGACGCCAGCACCTCGGCGAGTTTGGCGTTCTCAACACTCGCTTCAGTCGCGTCGGCCTCAGCCGCGTTGTCGGCGGGGGCGCAAGCGGCAAGCGCCAGCGCGCTCACCATGGCGATAGTGAAATGCTTCATTGTCAGTCTCCCTTATCGGTCCAGCTCAATTGGCTTTCTTGAACAACAACGTCATGCGATCGCTTTCACCGATCGCGCGGTGCTTGGCCATTTCCTCTTCGGTTTGACGGCCAAAGCCCAGCGACGGGGGCAGCGTCCACACGCCGCCTTCCCAATCGGCGGGGTCTTTCGGGTTTGCGTTGATTTCGCTTTCGGCGGCCAGTTCAAAGCCATTGGCTTCAAAGATCGCGACAACGTCAGCCTTGCGCATGTAACCGCGTTGGCGCGCGCCGTAATCGTCGTAGGTCGCGCCTTCTGGGGCGCGGTGCTGGACGACGCCAACCATGCCGTCATCCTTCAACATCATGCGCGCGGCTTTCAAAACGGTGGCGGCGCTGTTGCCGTTGTTCAGGCCGTGCATCGAACG
>CALCCG010000017.1 GCA_937899785.1 uncultured Erythrobacter sp.
GCGACAGCTGCACGGGTGAGCCGCCCCTAGGATATCGCAGTTGGCCGCAATGGGTGTGTCCCGCCATCATGAGCGCGATTTCGTCCGGCATCTGTGGAAAGAGATCGGGCGTGTGGGTCAGCATGACACGAGGGCCGCTGAGGCCTTCCATAGCGCCCAAAGTGGCTTGAAGGTCGTGATTTCCGGTGAAGTCATCGTCCATTCCACCAATTGCCAAACTGCCAAACTGCCCGGCTTCGTTTCGCATGACGGTGATATGCGGGAACTTCTTTAGCTCACGCGCCAGTTCGGGCCAGCCATACCAGTGATCGTGGTTACCAGGGACGAGCACGACCCCATCGCGCGCGGCCAATCTGCCAAGAGGAGCGATCACTTCGCTTGGGGAGTAATGGCGCGTCCCGGTCCTCTTTTCACTAACCAGATCGCCGGCGACCGCTATGATATCTGCACCCAACGAATTGGTCTGGTTGACGATCCGCTCAACCCGCTCGGGAGGCATGTCCGGCCCCGCCATATGAATATCAGCGACAAGCGCGATCGTAATGGGTTGCGCCCCTGCAGGAAGAGCGTCGCTCGTTACCACTAAGCGCTCGACGACTGGATCGCTCATAGTGTCAGACCAAACCTTCCACGCCAGCAGAGCGGTTATGGCAGCCAAGGCAATCAAGGTCTTTCGGATCATCAGGGGCACTCATGAAAGGACAGGTTTGCGGGTTCCCAGCCTTATGCGTTTTTCAAACAGCCTTGAACACAGGGGAAAGCTTCGATCCCCCTTGGCAGCGCGCACTGCCCCCGATAAAGGCCCGCCAACGAAAACTCCTGCCGAAAGAGCGCTCCGCCCATGTCCATGCCCACCATCAAACGCGTCCTGCTAAAGCTCTCGGGCGAGGTTCTGATGGGCGAGCAGGAATACGGCATCGATCCGGCTTATGTTGCGCGCCTCGCTGAAGAGGTGAAGGCGGCGAAGGACACCGGGCTGGAAGTGTGCCTTGTGATCGGTGGCGGCAATATCTTCCGCGGCGTCGCCGGAGCAGCGCGCGGGCTTGATCGCACGACCGGCGATTACATGGGCATGCTGGCGACTGTCATGAACGCGCTCGCGATGCAAAACGCGCTGGAGCAGGTCGGCGTGCAAACCCGCGTGCAGTCGGCGATACCGATGTCGAGCGTGTGCGAGCCCTATATTCGCCGCCGCGCGGAACGGCACCTTGAAAAAGGCCGGATCGTCATTTTCGCCGCAGGAACAGGCAACCCGTTCTTCACCACTGACACCGGCGCGGCTTTGCGCGCAGCGGAAATGAACTGCGACGCTTTGCTTAAGGGCACAAGCGTCGATGGGGTCTATGACAGCGATCCCAAGCATAACCCGGAAGCGACCCGGTTTGACGCCATCTCCTACGATCACGTGCTCTCTCAGAACCTCAAGGTTATGGACGCAACCGCCGTCGCGCTTTGCCGCGAGAACGACATTCCGATAGTGGTCTTCTCGATCCGCGAAAAAGGCAATGTCGCGCGCGTCCTGTCGGGCGAGGGCGTGCAAACGATTGTACAGAAGGACTGAGTTGAAATGCCGCAATATGACAAGGCCGATATCGAACGTCGAATGGGAGGAGCTGTTGACGCGCTTAAAGGCGATCTGTCCGGGCTTCGAACCGGCCGCGCCAACACCAGCTTGCTCGATCCGGTGCAGGTTGAGGTTTATGGATCGATGATGCCGCTCAACCAGGTCGCGACCGTCTCCGCACCCGAGCCACGCATGCTGAGCGTGCAGGTGTGGGACAAATCAAACCTGATCGCGGTCGAAAAGGGCATCGCGCACGCCAATCTCGGATTGAACCCGATGATTGATGGCCAGACGCTGCGCCTGCCCATGCCCGATCTGACCGAAGAACGCCGTAAGGACCTCGCCAAGCTTGCCGGACAATACGCTGAAAAGGCGAAGATCGCGATCCGCAATGTGCGCCGCGATGCGATGGAAAGCCTGAAGGCCGACGAGAAAAAGAAGGAAATCTCCGAGGACGAGCGCAAGCGCCTCGAAGATGAGGTCCAAAAGCTTACCGACGCGCACGTCAAACAAACCGATGATGCGGCTGCGAAGAAAGAGCAGGAAATCCTGACGCAATAAGCTATGCCGGGCGCGAGATCCGGGGATTTTCGAGTGTCAGGAGAGGGATTGCAGCAAGACCGCGCCAAGCATGTCGCCATAATAATGGACGGCAACGGACGCTGGGCGAAGCGGCGGGGGTTGCCGCGCGCGGTGGGCCACCAGCGCGGCGTCGAGGCGGTTCGGCGGCTGGTGCGCGGGATCGAGCCGCTGGGCTTGGACTGCCTGACGCTTTACGCCTTCTCCTCGGAAAACTGGAAGCGCCCGGACGAAGAGGTCGATGATCTCATGAACCTGATGCGTCGCTTCATCAAATCGGACTTGCCCGAATTCGTCGAGAACGGGGTGAAGCTCAAGATCATCGGCGACTGGCAATCCTTGGCGCCCGATATTGTCGCCATGCTCGAAGACGCTCTGGCGCAGACCGCGGGCGGGCACCAGACGCTGGCGGTGGCGCTCAATTACGGGGCGCAGCACGAAATCGCGCGCGCCGCGGCGAAGGCTGCCAAGGCGGGCGAGATCACCCCTGAGGCGATCGAAGCGCAGCTTGACACAGGCGATCTGCCGCCCCTCGATCTGCTGATCCGCACAAGCGGGGAAGTGCGTTTGTCGAACTTTCTGCTGTGGCAATGCGCCTACGCCGAAATGCTGTTTGTCGACACGCTCTGGCCCGATTTTAAGCCCGAGCATTTGGCGCAGGCGTTGGAAAACTTCGACGCAAGGGACCGTCGCTATGGCGGACGCTGAAGGCTCGACCGAACCGCTGTCCAACGCCACGTCGGATCTTCCTGTTCGTTTGGCATCGGCGCTTGTGATGGCTGGGATTGCGGGCGTTTCGCTATGGCTCGGCGGATTTGTTTGGGTCGGCTTTGTCATTTTGATCGCCGGGCTTGTCTTATGGGAGTGGAACCGGCTCGTGCGTGGGTCTGACGTCTCGCCTTTCGCGGAGGTCGTGTGGCTCTTTTTTGGAGCAGTGTATGTGTGTGGGGCAGCGCTGGCCATGATCCAGGTGCGCATGACCTTCGATCCCTTGGCCGTGGCGCTTATCTATATATTGCCCGTTATTGCGGTCGATGTCGGCGCGTATTTTGTGGGCCGAGCCGTGGGCGGCCCCAAGATCGCTCCCAAACTCAGCCCGTCCAAGACGTGGGCTGGGCTCGCCGGCGGCGCATTGGGGGCCGGGCTTGTCGCTGTGACTCTTGTTCTGGTGGGTTTTCGCGCCGACCTGCTTGGCGAGGCAAGCGTTGGCGCCCTGTTTCTGGCTTTGGTCGCCGGGGCACTCATCGCGGTTATCGCCCAGGCCGGTGACTTTTTCGAGAGTTGGATGAAGCGCCGTGCGGGCTTGAAAGACTCCAGCAATCTTATCCCTGGTCATGGCGGCGTGTTTGATCGGGTGGACGGGTTCTTGGCGGTTTTCTTCATTCTCTTTGTGGTTGCGGTGGGACCGGGTTTCATCGGAGCAAGTTTGTAATGGCGCGAAGCCTGACCCTTCTAGGAGCGACCGGTTCAATCGGCGCCTCAACGCTTGATCTGGTCCGGCGCAACCCCGACGATTGGAGGGTCGAGGCGCTAACGGCCAATTGCAGCGCGGGCGAGCTGGCCGCGCTTGCACGGGAGTTTGGGGCGAAGATCGCCGTGGTCGGCGATGAAGCTTGCCTGCCTGAGTTGCGCGATGCGCTGGCGGGCAGTGGAATTGAGGCAGCGGGCGGGGTGGAGGCTTTGTGCGAAGCGGCGTCTCGCGCGGTCGACATGACGGTGGCCGCGATTGTCGGGACCGCCGGTCTGGCGCCGACGATGAAGGCTGTGGAGCGCGGTGGAACCATTGCGCTTGCCAACAAGGAGGCGCTTGTCTCGGCGGGCGACGTTATGACCGCGGCGGTGGCTCAGCACGGCGCAACCCTGCTTCCCACCGACAGCGAGCATAACGCGATTTTCCAATGCCTGGCCGGCAATGAGATCGAAGACGTAGCGCGTATCACCCTCACCGCCAGCGGCGGCCCGCTGCGGACCTGGCCGATTGAACGCATCGCAACGGCGACACCGGCTGAAGCGATAGCGCATCCCAACTGGTCGATGGGCGCCAAGATCAGCGTCGACAGCGCGACGATGATGAACAAGGGACTCGAATTCATCGAGGCGCATCACCTGTTCCCGGTCGGCCTGCAACGGCTGCGGATTGTTGTACACCCGCAAAGCGTCATCCATTCGATGGTCGAGTATCGCGACCGATCGACGCTGGCGCAGCTTGGTCCCTCGGATATGCGTGTGCCGATTGCCTCATGTCTTGCTTATCCCGCGCGTATGGAAACGCCGCTTGAACCGCTGGATCTGGCCAGTATCGGCCAACTGACCTTCGAAGCGCCCGATGAGACTCGCTTTCCGGCGACCAGACTTGCGCGCGAAGCGATCCAACAGGGTGGCGGTGCGCCCGCAACTCTAAACGCCGCGAACGAAGTGGCTGTTGCCGCGTTTCTTGACGGTAGAGTCGCTTTCGGTCAGATCACGCAGATTGTGGAAGAGACCTTGGCTACACTGAGCGCGCCTTCACCGGGGTCAATGAACGATGTGCTGGCGCTGGATGCCGACGCGCGAGCGATGGCAGAGAACCTGGTAGAGAACCGCTTTGTTTGAATCGCCCCCAATCTGGATGTACCTCATCGGCTTCCCGCTGCTGCTCGGGCCGCTGGTTACGGTGCATGAGCTGGGCCACTATCTGGTCGGCCGATGGTTTGGCGTTCACGCTGAGGCGTTCTCGATCGGCTTTGGCAGCGAAATCTTTGGCTGGACTGACAGGGCTGGCACGCGTTGGCGGGTCTCCGCGCTCCCCCTTGGTGGCTATGTCCAGTTTAAGGGCGATATGAACCCCGCGAGCGTGTCCGCCCCCGAGGCGCCCATGGAAAAGGGCTCGTTCCAGGCCGCTGCCTTGTGGAAGCGCGCGCTGATTGTGGCGGCGGGCCCGGTGACCAATCTCGTGGTCGCGATCGCCATCCTTGCTGGCTTTTTCGCCATTTTGGGCAAGCCCGTCTTCGAAAATCCTGAAGCGTCTGCGACGGTAGCCTATTTCTCCGAGAACTCGCCCGCTGAGAAAGCGGGTATGCAAGTTGGCGATACGATCGTGGCGGTCGACGGCAATGCTACCCCCGATTTTCAGGCCTTGGTTGAGAATGTGTCGCTCTACCCCGAACAGGTTCTGAACGTTGAGGTCATGCGTAACGGTGAGCGGCTGACGTTCGACGTTCGCACCGTGCGTGAAAAGACCGATGACGGCTTTGGCAATAAGGGCGATCGCGGCCTGTTGGGGGTTGGGCCGTCGGACGAAGCGCGCAAAGTGACATGGGAAACGGTTCCGCTTTTGGCTAGCATTCCCATGGCGGTGAACCGTTGCATCACGATCACCCAGATGATGATCACGGGAATCAAGCAAGTCGTGACCGGTCAACGATCCATCAAGGAGCTTGGCGGGCCGGTCAAGATCGGGAAGGTTGCAGGCGAGCGCCTGAGCCTGGGGCCAGTGCCCTTCATTGAATTGCTCGCGCTTATCTCGCTTAATTTGGCGTTCATCAACTTCTTGCCAATCCCGGCGCTCG
>CALCCG010000018.1 GCA_937899785.1 uncultured Erythrobacter sp.
AACCCACCGCCTTGGATTCCGCGTAGACGTCGCGAATATCGTCGGCGATGCCCTTCTTTTCCTCTTCAAGGCGCTCAATGCGCTCGATCAAAAGGCGCAGGCGGTCATCGGTGGCTTCGGCCATCTTTCTGGTCTCCGGTGTTGGGTGAGAATCGGTATGAGGCCTCGATAGTCGCCGCGCCGAAGGCTTTGAAGGGGCGGAGGCTCAATCCTGTTTATTCTTCGCCAAACTCGCTTCCATACGCGCCAGTTGCTCGTCGGTCGCCGGCGTTTGCCGCGTCGCCTTCCACTCGGCCTGTGGCATGCCGTGGATCACTTCGCGCGCCGCCGCCTTGTCGCCTTCGAAGCCCGCATCGCGAATCCAGTCCGCCAGACAATTGCGGCAAAATCCGGCAAGCCCCATGAGATCGATATTCTGCGCGTCGTGACGGTGTTGAAGGTGGCGCGCGAGGCGGCGGAAAGCCGCGGCCGCAACCGCATCATCCAGATCATCAAGCGCATCTGACTGGTCAGCCATAATCGGTGGTCTCCTCATTTATGTCGTTGTCTTGAAAACTGGCTATGCCATACGGGTCGACGTGTTGGGAGGGATCATTGAACACGCACACATCGGTTTCCAAGCGCACGCCAAGGGGCATGGCTCGCAACGCGGCCAAGATTGATCCGCGCGGCCGCAGGATTAAGATACTCGCCACAATCGGCCCAGCCAGCCGCGCACCAGAAATGCTTCGCCGCCTTTTTCGAGCGGGCGCTGATGCATTCCGCGTCAATATGAGCCACGGCAACCACGAAGATCACGCCGAGACGATTGCCTCGATCCGCGCTTTGGAAAAGGAGTTCGCGCGACCGATCACTATTCTGGCTGACTTGCAGGGGCCAAAGCTGCGCGTCGGCGAATTCTCGGGCGGAAAAGCGGTGATCCGGCATGGAGGCCACTTCACGCTCGACCGCGATCCCACGCCCGGCGACGACAGCCGCGTGTGCCTGCCCCATCCCGAACTGTTCGGTATCCTTGAGCGCGGGCAGCGGCTGGTCATCAACGATGGCAAGATCCGCCTTGTCGTGCGCGAGGCTGATGAACACCGCATTCGCTGCTCCGCCGAGGTGGGCGGCGTCATCTCTGATCGCAAAGGCGTGAACGTACCCGACGCCGAAGTCCCGATCCCCGCCCTGACCGACAAGGATCGCAAGGACCTGGCCTTTGCCGTCGAGCATGGCGCGGACTGGATTGCTTTGAGCTTTGTTCAAAGGCCCGATGATTTGGCGGAAGCGCGGCGGCTAATCAGCGCGTCGCAGGCGCGAAGCGGAGACGCGCGGGGCGCGTCCATGGGCCCGGCCCTATGCGCAAAGATCGAAAAACCCAAGGCCGTTGAGCGTCTTTCGGAGATCATCGAACTGTCCGATGGGATCATGGTGGCGCGCGGTGATCTGGGTGTGGAATTGGAGCCGCACGAGGTCCCGCCACTGCAGAAGAAGATCGTTGGCGAAACGCGCAACGCGGGCAAACCGGTTATCGTAGCCACGCAGATGCTGGAAAGCATGATAGAAAGCCCAACCCCTACCCGCGCCGAAGTATCCGACGTTGCCAACGCCGTTTACGATGGAGCCGACGCGGTCATGCTTTCAGCGGAAAGCGCAGCGGGCGATTGGCCCGAGGAATCGGTCGCCATGATGCACCGCATCGCCATGCAAGTGGAAAGCGATGAGGAATACACGGCGCGCGTCCGCTTTTCGGACACTCCGCCCGATTCCACGACAGCCGATGCTCTGGCGCACAGCTGCATGACCATCGCGGACACTGTCCCCATCAGCGCGATCACGGTCTTCACTTCCAGCGGCTCAACCGCCCGGCGCGTCGCGCGCGAACGTCCGGCAACGCCGGTGCTGGTTCTTACACCGTCCACGCGCACCGCGCGCCGCGTCGGCCTCTTGTGGGGCGCACATTCGGTGGTGACGAAGGATATCGGCAGTTTTGAAGAAATGATCGCCAAGGGCAAACGCATGGCCCTGCGCCACGGGATTGGCGAAGCGGGCTCTCGGCAGATTGTGCTGGCGGGTGTGCCGTTCGGAACTCCGGGTTCAACCAACCTGCTGCACATCGTGACCCTTAAGGGAAACGAGTTGGACAAACACGAAGCGTAACGCACCAGTCAGTTAAAGCAGTCGGTCTTTAGGCGTCGATTGGAAGGCGCGCCTAATCTGCTCGCGCGCGCTGAGAATGGAAGAAG
>CALCCG010000019.1 GCA_937899785.1 uncultured Erythrobacter sp.
CGGGCACGCGCTCAACCACATCCTCAAGGACACGGTCTGCCGCACGCAGAACCTGCTGGGCAAAGACGCGCCTTACGTGCCGGGCTGGGACTGCCACGGCCTCCCCATCGAGTGGAAGGTCGAAGAGCAATATCGCAAGAAAAAGAAGAACAAGGACGAGGTTCCGGCCAAGGAATTCCGCGCCGAATGCCGCGCCTACGCCCAAGGCTGGGTCGACACGCAGCGCGAACAGCTCAAGCGCCTGGGCATCATGGGCGACTGGGACAATCCCTACCTCACCATGGACTTTCAGGCCGAAGCGACGATCGTTGCTGAGCTGATGAAGTTCGCCGAGGCGGGCAATCTCTATCGCGGCTCCAAGCCGGTGATGTGGTCACCGGTCGAGAAGACGGCTCTGGCCGAGGCCGAGGTTGAGTACGAAGACCTGACCGACAGCCCGCAGATCGATGTGGCGTTTGAGATCACTGAAGCTCCGAACGCTCCCGAACTCGTCGGCGCACACGCGGTGATCTGGACGACGACGCCTTGGACGATCCCGGTGAACCAGGCTTTGGCCTATGGGGCGGACATCGAATACCAAATTGTCGCAATAGATGGCGCCAATTGGCTCTTGGCTGAAGAATTGGTTGGCGATTTCCTTCAACGGCTCGCAGCGGCCAATCCTGAACACGTGTCTAGGGATTGGGAAGGCTGGAAGCTGGCCGCAACGGAGAACAAGAAGCTTATCAAAGGCTCCGACCTAGCCGGAGCCAAGGCCCGCCACCCGATGCACCATCTCGGCGGGTTCTACGCAACACCTCGCCCGCTACTTGAAGGCGACTTTGTCACCACCGACAGCGGCACCGGCCTCGTTCACATGTCGCCCGATCACGGTGAGGATGACTTCGCGCTGTGCAAGGCGAACGGCATCAACCCGGTCTTCGCGGTCATGGACGACGGCCGGTATCGCGACGACTGGGCGTGGCTGGGCGCGGACGACAAAGACGAGGACGGCAAAGAACGCCGCCGCTCAGTCATTAATAAGCCCTTCAACTCGCCCGAGGGGCCGATCTGCTCGGACCTGCGCGCGGCGGGCGCGCTGCTAAGCGCCAGCGCCGATTACGAGCACTCCTACCCGCATTCCTGGCGCTCCAAGGCCAAGGTCATCTACCGCTGCACCCCGCAGTGGTTTGTGCCGATGGATAAGCCGCTCGACGAGCCCACCCAGCCCGCCGACGCACCCAAGGTCGCGCTGAACGGCAAGGGTCACGCAAAGGCCATTCCGAGCACTCTGCGCGAGCGGGCGCTGTCCGAGATTGAGCGGGTCGATTTCGTCCCGCCCAAGGGCCAGAACCGTATCGGCTCCATGGTCGAAGGGCGGCCCGACTGGGTGCTCAGCCGCCAGCGTGCCTGGGGTGTGCCGATCACGCTGTTTGTCCGCCCCGATGGCTCGTACCTCCAGGACGCCGAAGTCAACGCGCGCGTTGTCGCGGCGGTGATGGAAGAGGGCGTCGATGCGTGGGAAGAGGCGCGCAAGGCTGAATTCTTGGGCTCCGGCCACAATCCGGAAGATTACGAGATGGTCACCGACATCCTCGATGTCTGGTTCGATTCGGGCTGCACCCACGCCTTTGTGCTCGAAAGCGGACGCTGGCCGGATCTGCAATGGCCCGCCAACCTCTATCTCGAAGGCTCTGACCAGCACCGCGGCTGGTTCCAGTCCTCGCTCCTCCAATCCTGCTCAACGCGGGGCCGGGCGCCTTACGACCAGATCCTCACCCATGGCTTCACCATGGATAAGCAGGGTCGCAAGATGTCCAAGAGCGAAGGCAATACGATTGACCCGCTCAAGGTCATGGAAACCACGGGCGCGGATATCATCCGGCTGTGGGCGCTGAGCGTCGATTTCACCGAAGATCACCGCATCGGCGATGAAATCCTCAAAGGCGTGGGCGATCAATATCGCCGGCTGCGCAACACGTTCCGCTACCTGTTGGGCGCGCTCGATGGCTATATCGGCGATATGAGCGATGCGGGGCATATCCCGGAGCTTGAGCTTTATGTTCTCTCGCTGCTCAGCGAGCTGGACGGCAAACTGCGCCAGGCGGTCGAGGAATACGACTTCAACACCTACACCCGCCTACTGGTCGATTTCTGCAACGATGACCTCTCAGCGTTCTTCTTCGATATCCGCAAGGACGCGCTCTATTGCGATGGCGAGGATTCCGACCGCCGCAACGCCTATCGCACCGTGCTGGACCTCCTGTTCCACGCGCTGGTGCGCTACGCCGCTCCCGTGCTGGTCTTCACCGCTGAGGAAGTGTGGCTCACGCGCTATCCCGAAGACGGTGAGCCCGATGAGAACGGGGTGCGCGGCAGCGTCCACCTGCTCGAATGGCCCAGCGTGCCGCAGGTCCCGACTGACCGCGCCAAATGGGCCCAGCTTCGCGCGCTGCGCGAGCGCGTCACCGAAGCCATCGAGCCGCTGCGCCGCGAAAAGGAAATCCGATCCAGCAATGAGGCCTTCGTCACCGTGCCCGCCTCAGCCGTTCCGGAAGGCGTCAGCGATGAGCAACTCGCCGAATTGTTCATCACCGGGACAGTGACCAGAGGCGATGGGGATGCGGTGATCGTCACCAAATCCACAGACCACAAATGCGGGCGCTGCTGGCGCCTGCTGCCCGATGTCGCGGAAGACGGCGCGCTGTGCGGACGCTGCGATGCGGTGGTGCGCGAATGGGACGCAAGGGCGCTGGCGCTGTGAGCGGTGTTGTGAGCCGACTGATCGCCCTTTTCACCCCGGTGCGGCTGGTGGGTCTGGCGCTGGCCATCATGGTCGCCAGCCTCGATCAATGGGTTAAGTGGTATGTGACCGTTTCGCTCGGCATCAACCGCAACGGCGATACCATGCCGCTCTTGCCCTTTTTCGATCTCACATACACGCAGAACAAGGGCATCTCGCTGGGCATGCTCGAAGCGAACAATCTTGAAATGCGTTGGGTTCTGGTGGCGCTTACAGCGGGCATCGCAATGGTCGTGCTGGTCTGGATGATGCGCGAAAAGCTGTTGGGTGATATTGTTGGCCTGGCGCTGATTCTGGGCGGCGCGATCGGGAATATTATCGATCGCCAAAGCTTGGGCTATGTCATCGACTACGCCGATTTTCATATCGAGATTTTTGGCGCGGTCCGCCGACCCTTTTTGATTTTCAACGTCGCGGATGCGGCTATCACCATCGGTGTCGTTCTGATCCTTGCCCGCGCGCTGTTCTTCGGCGAAAAGGATGAAGAGAGCGAGACGAACACCGAAAACAAGAATGGCGGCGAGGCTGAAGCCGCTCTGGAGAATTGACGATGTCCCCCATGCCAAAACCGGGAACCGTGAAAATCGTTATCGCGCTGGCGGCCCTTGGCGCGGCGCTGGCTGGATGCACGGGCGGCGGTGTTTTCAACCGCGACCGACCCGATGAATTTGCCGTGCAGCGTCAGGCGCCGCTGGTCGTGCCGCCGGACTTTTCGCTCACCCCGCCCGCGCCCGGCGCGCCGCGCCCGGCCGAAGGGACCGCGGCGGAACAGGCGCTTGAGGCGTTGTTTGGTGGCCCCCAGGCGCGCAGCGATATTGAACGCAGCACGCTGGACCGGGCGGGCCGGGCAGAGCCGGGCATCCGCAGCCAGGTTGGCGATCCGGACACCAACACAGTGGCCAAGGGCCGCGTCACTCGCGACATTATCGCCGCGCCCGAAGGCGATGGCGCCACGGCTTCGACGATTATTCCGGGGTGATCGCATAGGGTTGGCTCGCTTGAGCCGCCCCGCCCTTGTGGTTGGCCGCTTTAGCCGCTGCGTGCCTTTTGGGCACGGCCACCTCCCTGGCTTACCATCGCCCGGCTGGGGCTCTTTGCCAGATTGAAAATCGTGCCTCGCGGCGGCGGGGTTCAGCCTTGTGGTTTTTGCGCTTTTGTCCTGTGTAACCTGTGTCTCCTAAAGGACTGGCGAGCGCTGCATTGGTCAGGGTCACGCGTCTTTGGGCGCGGGCGCGGTGGCGAGCTTGCGCGCCAGGATCTTGTCAATCCGTCGCCGGTCCATGGCGACGATCTCAAAGGACCAGCCCTGATCCTCAAAGGTCTCGCCTGCGGCGGGGAGACGCTTGAGCACCGACAGCGCGTAGCCCGCCGCAGTGCCGAATTCGCGGCTGTCGTCGTATTCGAGACCAAGCCGGTCAGCGAGAGCGTCAGCGGAGAGCGCGCCTGCGACCAGCAGCGAGCCGTCTTGGCGCTCTTCGAGCAGCGGCGAATCGCCTTCGTCCTGATCGCTCACAAAGGTGCCGACGAGCGCGGTGAGCAGATCGACCGGAGTGACGATGCCCTCGAAGTGACCGTATTCGTCATGAACCACCGCCATGGCGATGTCGGAGGATTGCAGCGCGCGCAGAGCGTCCATCGCATCGAGCTGGTCGGGCACAACCTCGGCCTTGATGGCCATGGCGCGGATCGAGACGGCCTGTCCGGCGACCATCGCGGCGAGCACTTCGCGGACCTTGACGATGCCCAGGATCACATCGGGTGCACCTTCGGCGACGGGAAGCAGCGAGTGGGGGCTGTCCTCAATGGTCTTGCGGATGAGCTTGGCGTCGGCGTCAGCCTCGATCCAGTCCACTTCGGTGCGCGGGGTCATCATCTCGCGCACGGGTCGCTCGGCAAGCCGCACGACGCCGGTCAGGATCTGGTGCTGCTCGGCCTCGATCACGCCCGAGCGGGTGGCTTCGGCGAAGATCATCTGAAGCTCTTCGGCGGTGACGGTGCTCGATCCTTTGGAGCGAATGCCAAACAGGCGGATGATCAGCGCCGAACTCGAATCGAGCACCCAAACGAGGGGCGCTGCGATGGCGGCGAGCCAGGCCATCGGGCGGGCCATGACAAGGCTGATCGGCACCGCCGCGCGCAGGGCAAGCTGCTTGGGCACAAGCTCGCCGACGACGAGGCTGAAATAGGTGGTGATGGCGATAACGAGGAAGAACCCGGCCTGCTCACCCAGCTCTTGCGGCATGCCCGCCGCCACCAGGCGTTCACCCACCGGCCCGCCCAGATTGGCGCCTGAAAACGCACCGGCGATGATACCAATCAGCGTGATGCCGATCTGGACGGTGGAGAGGAACTTGCCAGGCTCGGCCGCCAGACGCAGAGCTATGCGCGCCGAAGCGGAGCCGTTCTCCGCCCGCGCCCTTAGTCTTGAGGTCTTGGCCGACACGATCGCAAGCTCGGACATGGCGAAGACGCCATTGAGCACGATCAGCCCGGCAATGATGAGCAGGTAGCCCCAGGGAAACGGTGTCACGGCACTCTCGCTACCACAAATTGCAGCGCTTGCCAGCGTTCGATCCGCGCTTTGCTGCGCGAAGGTTGGAAGCCGTTCAGCTTGCGGCAAAGCGCAGCGGTCCAGCGACATGCGGGAAATCAGCGCGAGGCAAGGCGCGCGCCCTATGCTAAGGCACATCCAACCGGAGAGACCCATTATGAAACCAAGTCGTATTCTGCTTTCAAGCACCGCCGCTCTGGCTCTGCTTGGCACCAGCGCGTGCGTCACCGATCCGAACACCGGCGAAAGGAAAGCCTCGCGCACTGTTCTTGGCGCAGGACTGGGCGGGACGCTCGGCTATCTGCTCGGCGGCGCGATTGGCGGTGATACCGGCCGCATTATCGGCGCCGGGATTGGCGGTTCGGCGGGAGCGGTCTTCGGCAAGAAGTTCGACGACCAGATCAAAGAGCTCGATGAGCAGACCCAGGGAAGCGGTGTCGAAGTCGAAGAGGTGGGCGATCAAGACGCTATCCTAGTGCGCCTGCCCGATGGGGTGACCTTCTCGTCAGGCTCAGCGGACATCAATCCCGGCTTCTACGACACGCTCAACACGGTCGCTGAGAGCCTTATCAAATACCCCAACAGCCTCGTCGATGTTTACGGCTTTACCGATACGACTGGCAGCGATGCGTTCAACCAGTCGCTCTCCGAACAGCGCGCGCAGGCGGTGGCGGACTATCTGGCGGCGCGCGGCGTGGCGCGCAGCCGCTTTGCCACGCGCGGCTTTGGCGAGAGCTACGATCAGCTGCGGATCAAGACCGCCGATGGCGTGGACGAAGCGCTCAACCGCCGGGTCGAGATCAAGATCATCCCGATCAGCCAGGACGACGTGGCGGCGGCGCGCGGCCAATAATCCGATCGCGGGTCGTCGACCAGGACGACCCGCGCCAAAGGCTCATCTCAGGGCTTCAGCTCGCCTTGCCAAGCGCTTGACCGCGTCCGCGTGAATGCCGGGTGAGCACACCAACAAGCCGAAATCACGCGGATCATGCTTGTTATACGCCAGCGGCTGACCAAACGCGTCGCTGATCTGGGCCCCGGCTTCACGCGCTATCAATGTCGCTGCGGCGATGTCCCATTCAAAACCCCAGCGTAGCGTCGCCACCAGATCAGCCCGGTCATCGGCAACCATGGCGATACGCAAAGCGATCGAATTTGGCTTCTCGACAATGACGAGGTCCGAATCGACACTCGGCAACTGATCAATCGGCACGCGCGCGCCTGAAAAATGGGCTCGAGTGCTGGCTTTGAGAGCGCGCTCGTTGAGCGTCGCGCCCTTGCCCGCCTCAGCCACCCATTCCTCGGCGCGCGCCGGAGCCACAAGCACTCCAATCAAGGGCTTGCCCGCGCTCACCAGGGCCACAGAAACCGCCCAGCCGGTGCGCCCGCGTACAAAGTCGCGCGTGCCGTCAATGGGGTCCACAAGCCAGATCAGACCGCTTGTCGTTCGCGCCTTGTCATCGGCGGTCTCCTCGGAAAGCCACGCCGCCGATGGCAACAAGGCGGTCAGCTCGCGCTTGAGGAAGCGATCGACTTCGAGGTCCGCCTCGCTCACAGGATCACCCGGCTGCTTCTCCCAGATCTTGAGCGCGTGGCCATCGCCGGGCCAGCGCGAATGCGCAACGCGGCCCGCCTCGCGCACAATATCCAGAAGACGATTTCGATCGATCATATCGGGGTTTACTCGTGGCCGTGCGACAGGCCCTTTTCAAGGGCGACGAGACGTGCTTAGGCGCGCGGGACGGAACCTCTCCCCAGATCGTTGCTCGCACCCCGATGCGAACGGCCCTGGGCACAACCAGCAAAAGGGATCTCGCTGTCATGAACGTCCATGAATATCAGGCCAAGGAACTTCTCAAGGAGCACGGCATCGCGGTGCCCAATGGCTACGCCGCGCTGACGGTGGAAGAAGCGCTTGAAGGCGCAAAGAAGCTGCCCGGGCCGCTCTATGTCGTGAAAGCGCAGATCCACGCAGGGGGCCGCGGCAAGGGCAAGTTCAAGGAGCTGCCCGAAGACGCCAAGGGCGGCGTGCGCCTCGCCTTCTCGCTCGATGAGGTCGAAAGCCACGCCAAGGAAATGCTCGGCAACAC
>CALCCG010000020.1 GCA_937899785.1 uncultured Erythrobacter sp.
CGACATCCACACTGGCGGGATCGACCACCGCGAGATCAACCACCCCAACGAAATCGCGCAGAACCAGGCTTTTGCGCAGGCCAATCATGGCGCGTGCTGCGGGTCGATGAGCGGGGGCGGGCTAGACAATCCGGTCAATTCGGGCGCCAATATCTGGATGCACAACAACTTTCTGGTCGAGCGTTCGGGCAAGATGTCGAAGTCGTCCGGCGAGTTTTTGCGCGTGCCGCTGCTGGTCGATAAAGGCTTTCACCCGCTCGCCTATCGCCTGATGTGCCTGCAGGCGCATTACCGCAGCGAGCTCGAGTTTAGCTGGGAAGGGCTGGAGGCGGCTCTGACCCGCCTCAAACGCATGGTGATGGCGGCGGCGCGGCTGCTCGACGCCGCGCCAAGCCCGGTGGCTGAGCACCCCAAATTCGCTGCCGCGCTTGCGAAGTTCGAAGACGCGATGCTCGATGACCTCAACACGCCCATCGCGCTCACCGCGTTGGAAGACGCGCTCGCGGTCAAAAAGGTGGACGCAGGCATCAAGCGCGCCGTGGTGGAAAGCATGGACGCAGGTCTGGGTCTTGGCCTGTTCGAGCTCACCCGCGAAGACCTGCGCATCCGTCCCAAAGCCGCTAAGATCACCGCGGAGGAAATCGAGGCGGCTCTGGCGGATCGTAAGGCCGCGCGCGCCGAGAAGGACTTCGCCAAGTCCGATGCGATCCGCGACGAGCTTGCGGCCAAGGGCGTGGAGGTGATGGACGGCGATCCGCTGGGCTGGGAGTGGGCGCTCAGACTGGAGAGCGCGCCCGAACAAACCAGCAATTGATCGAGAAACGGAAGTCGGCAAAAGCGCCGCTCGGTACGCGGGTTGGCGTCACTTCATGCGGCGCAATCGAAGAGAAGATGACCAACCGATCGTGGCGAGGCTCGATCGTTACCCTGTCCTCGCCGATCAAAGCGTGGAGCACAAGATTGCCGCCCGAGAAGCGAGCGGGCTGAGCGCTAAAATAATAGACCGTGCTCACCACGCGGTCCCACTTTTGTGGTTGTTTTGCGGTCACCGCATCGATGTGGCGGCGGAACCGCCCCCCATCCCCGTGCGCGGCGAGTTCCAGCTCCAGCTTGTCGGGGCAAAAGCCCGCATGGCCAGCGCCGCGCGTGATCTCCTCAAGCGTTTCGAGCGCCTTTGCCCGAAAGCGCTCTTCCTGCGTTTTCCAGGAGCCGCGGAAACGCAGCGATGTGCGCAGAGCGTCATCACGCTTTGCGCGCGTTTCGTCATAGATCCGTGCGGGTTCGAATTCAGCGTGATTGTTCACGGCAAAGGCGAGCAGCTCGCGCGCGGCCCGCGCGCCCAGGAAACCGTCAATGATATGATGGCTTGAAAGCATGAGGCGATCTGCGCAGTAGGGGCATTCCAAGTCAAGCGGCGCCCTATCCCAGGAGAACCCACGAATGCGCTCTTCCCCACCCATTCTCGCCGTTTCAGGCCTGATCCGCCCGCTGCTTGAACCGCAACTGCCCGGCGATTTGGAAGTGCGCTGGTTCTTGTCCAAGGAAGAGGCTCTTGAAGCCGTCGCCGACGCTGAAATCGGCTGGTTCGACATGAACGAGAAAGACGCGATGGCCGAAACGCTGATCGCGGCGAAGAAGCTCAAATGGCTCAATTCGATCTACGCCGGGCTCGACTTTCTCGACATGGATGTGCTGATCGAGCGCGGGATCACCGTCACCAACGGGGCGGGCATCAACGCGATCACCATCGCCGAATATGTCGTGATGGGCATGCTCACTATCGCCAAGGGCTATCGCGAGGTTGTGCGCGCGCAGGAACGCCGCGAATGGCTGATGGATTCGCCGGGCAAGCGCGAGCTGTATGACAGCCGCGCGCTGCTCTTGGGCTATGGTGCGATCGGACAGTTGATCAAGCCCCGGCTCGAAGCGTTCGGCGTCGATGTCACTGTGGTGCGCCGGACGCCGGGAGCGGGAGTCCTCACGCCAGCCGAATGGCGCGCGCGGTTGGGCGAATTTGACTGGGTGATCCTCGCCGTTCCCGCCACGCCCGAAACCGACAACATGATCGGCGAGGCGGAGCTGGCCGCGATGAAGAGCGATGCGGTGCTCGTTAACATTGCGCGCGGCGCTGTGATCGACCAGCCGGCGCTGGTCGCGGCCCTGGAAAAGAAGGCGATCGGCGGCGCGTTCCTCGATGTGACAACGCCCGAGCCGCTTCCCGCCGACGATGTTTTGTGGACGCTCGACAACGCGCATGTCACCATGCACTTATCGGGCCGCGCGCAAGAAAAGATGTTCCTGCGCAGCGCTGAGCGTTTCCTCGACAATCTCGCCAAGTATCGGCGCGGCCAGCCGGTGGCTCCGGTCTTTGACCCCGCGCGCGGCTATTGATCGCCGCGCCGCGCTGCGCGATCTTTGGCGAATTCTTGCAATACGCGATCAAACCTGACAGCCATCACTGCGACGTCACGCAATCCATGTAAATGGTGCGTGCAGAGGGTCGAACATCGGAGCGAGTTTTGGGCTCCATCGCCGCGTAGCCGGTGGGTTTGAACTGGGGGAATACGGGCCATGAGTGAGACAAAAAAAGCGTCGGATGTTTTCATCGACTGCCTTGAGGCCGAGGGGTGCGAGTACATCTTTGGCGTGCCGGGCGAGGAGAACCTCGACCTCCTGGATTCGCTGGGCAAATCGAAGACGATCAAGCTCATCCTTACGCGTCACGAACAAGGGGCGGGCTTTATGGCCGCAACCTATGGCCGCCACACCGGCAAAACCGGCGTGTGCGTCGCCACGCTGGGCCCGGGCGCGACCAATTTTGTGACCTCAGCGGCTTACGCTCAGCTGGGTGGCATGCCGGTGCTGATGATCACCGGACAAAAGCCGATCAAGCACTCCAAGCAGGGCCGCTTTCAGATCGTCGACGTCGTCAGCCTGATGGAACCGGTGACGAAGTATTCGGTCCAGATTGCATCGGGAGACAACATTCCCAGCCGCGTGCGCGAAGCCTATCGCCTGGCTGAGGAAGAAAAGCCCGGGGCCACGCTGATCGAATTGCCCGAAGACATCGCCGAGGAACCCACTCGCGAATTCAAGCCGCTGCCAAAGAGCGTGGCGCGTCGCCCATCAGCCGAGGCCAAGGCGGTGCGCGCGGCGGTGAAAGCGATCGAGGCGGCCAAGAATCCGATCCTCGTCATCGGCGCGGGCGCCAACCGCAAGATGTGCGGGCGGATGCTTGAGCAATTCATCGACTACACCGGCATCCCCTTTCTGACGACGCAGATGGGCAAGGGCGTGATCGATGAACGCCATCCGAAATTTGTTGGCTGCGCGGCGCTTTCCGCGGGCGACTTTGTCCACCGCGCGGTCGAAGCCTCGGACTGCATCATCAATGTTGGCCACGATGTGATCGAAAAGCCGCCCTTCTTCATGAAGGATAACGGCGTCACCGTGATCCACGTTTCGACCCGCACGGCGGAGGTCGACCCGGTCTATTTCCCGCAGATCGAAGTGATCGGGGATATCGCCAACGCGATCTGGCAGATGAAAGACGATTTGGTTCCGAACCGCAGCTGGGATTTTGACAAGATCCTCGGCTACCATCAGGCCGAACTCGATCACACCGGGAAGCTTGCGGATGACGCGCGTTTTCCGATCTTTCCACCCCATCTCGTCAAGCAAGTGCGCGAATGTATGCCGCGCGATGGCATCATCTGTCTCGACAATGGCGTTTACAAGATCTGGTTCGCGCGCGGCTACACGGCTTACCTGCCCAACACCGTGCTGCTCGACAACGCGCTGGCGAGCATGGGCGCTGGCTTGCCGAGCGCGATGATGAGCGCGATGCTCTATCCCGATCGCAAGATTATGGCGATTTGCGGCGATGGCGGCTTCATGATGAACAGCCAGGAGATGGAGACCGCGGTGCGCCTTGGCCTCAATCTCACCGTGCTGATCCTGCGCGATGACGCGTATGGCATGATCCGCTGGAAGCAGGCCAATATGGGCTTTGCCGATTTCGGCCTGACCTATGGCAATCCGGACTTTGTCGCTTACGCCGAAAGCTATGGCGCGCACGGGCACCGGGTTGAAAGCTCGGAGCATTTGACCGAGCTTCTTGCCCATTGCCGCGATACGCCGGGTGTGCACCTGATCGATTGCCCGGTAGATTACACCGAGAACGACCAGATACTGAACCACGACATCAAAAAGCTCAGCGCGGAACTCTGATCGCGCCCGAGCGGGAGGAGCATCCCATGCAAGACGTTGTAAACCCGTTTGACCTCTCGCTTATCGGACGCGTTCCCATGAGCGATTGGGAAGCGGTCGACGGTTTCCTCACCCGCGCCAAGGAACTTTCCGAGGATCGCACCGCCTGGATGAAGCTGCATGAGCGCATCGCGATCCTTAAACGCGCGGCTGAGATCATGGAGGAGCGGTTCGAGCATCTGTCCTTTCAGGTCGCCAATGAAGGCGGCAAGCCGCTGATCGACGCGCGGGTCGAGGTTGCGCGCGCGATCAACGGTATGGAATTGTGCATCGAGGAACTGGGCGCGATGCGCGGCACTGAGATCCCGATGGGGCTGACACCGGCGGGCGATGGCCGCGTGGCCTGGACCACGCGCGAGCCGATCGGGCCGGTTGTCGCGGTCTCCGCCTTCAACCATCCGCTCAACCTCATCGTCCATCAGGTTGCGCCTGCGGTGGCGGTGGGCTGTCCGGTGATCGTCAAGCCAGCGGGCGATACCCCGCTTTCGTGCTTCGAGTTCGTTTCGATCCTGCACGAAGCGGGTTTGCCCGAAGAATGGGCCAAGGCGGTGCTGACGCCGCGCGACGTGTCTTCCAAGATGGTGGCCGATCCGCGTGTGGCCTTCTTCAGCTTTATCGGCTCAGCGGCGGTGGGCTGGAGCCTGCGTTCGCAACTCGCGCCGGGGGCGCGCTGCGCGCTCGAGCATGGCGGGGATGCCCCGGTGATTATCGACGCGAGCGCCGATCTCGACGCCGCCGTGCCGAGCCGTGTCAAAGGCGGCTACTACCAATACGGCCAGGTCTGCGTTTCGGTGCAGCGTGTGTTCGCGCACGCCTCAATCATCGATGATCTGGCCGCGCGCATGACCGAGGCTGTGAAGGCTCTCAAGGTCGGCAACGCCATTCACGAGGACACCGAATGCGGCCCTCTTATCCGCCCCAAGGAAT
>CALCCG010000021.1 GCA_937899785.1 uncultured Erythrobacter sp.
CAGTTCCAATCGGCGAGCGCCCTTTCCTTGGCCTTCCAGCGCGCGCGCCATGTCAAGAGCTAAATCCACCACCACTTTGTCCAGCAAGCTACGATGACGGATCGGCTCCATCAGGCGGCGCTGGACCATTGGGATGGCTTGCGGGACAATCGGCAAGAGGGGTTCAGGAACGCGGCCTAACAATTGGTCCAGACGAATCAGCGGATTGGCGGCGGGCGACTTGCGATTGCGAAACCGGCGCTGAAGCGCATCGCGCCCAGAGGCTGAGCCTTGTTCACCCGTCGCATCGCTGTCCGCTACCCTTGTAGCCGTGATCCCTGAAAGCTGTCCCAGCGTCTTAAGGCCAAGGCGGCGCAGCACCGTGAGCACATCGGCATCTAGGCGCAGTGACGCCACCGGCAGATTCGCTAAGGCGCGCTGGATCTGATCTGGCGTGGTGCCGTCAACGATAGAAGCCGTGGGCCCGTAATGCGCGAGCGCCCAGGCCGCGCCCGCTGTGGGCGCTATAGCCGTGCGCACAGCCAACCCGCGCGCGCGAAAAGCGGCTTCGGCATCGGCGATCAACTTGGCCTCACCGCCAAACAGATGCGACACTGCGGTCACATCGACGATCACCCCATCAGGCGCATCCAGAGCGCTCCACGGGCCCCAACGCTGAGCCCACACCGCCAGCTTTTCAAGGAAAGCTAGATCGCCCGCCGGATCCGCTGGCACCGCCTGTATGGAGGGGCACACTGTACGCGCGTCAGCCAGCATAGAGCCGATTTGCGCACCCGCCGCGCGGCCCGCCTGGGTGAGCGCAACGATCCGGGGACCGTGCGCGGTTTCTGTGATCAGCGCCGTAGGTTCAGCGTCCGCGCCCTCACCCGGCTTCAGGCCATGCGCGAGACGCCAGTGGTCGACCGACAGTCGCGCGCACCAGATGGCGAGAATTCGGCGCGCTCGAAGACCCGATGGCTGCTTCTCCTGTACCGTGAGCGGGTGCGCCTCCGGGGTGCCAGAAACGCCGCTTGCGGGCGAGCGCAGGTCCGAGAACATAGGCGCTTGTACCACTGGTTTCTCCCGGTCTTTCGGCCCTCAGAGCCTCGTCATCGTTTACACTCCATTGGCCTAGTGCGTGGCGACGCGCGCGGAACAGCTCCGCTTTCCAAGTGGGCGCGCCCGGCGCCTCAACGTTCCAGATCGGTGGCGGCGATGGCGCGGGTTCAACCCGCCAACGCATCCGCGCCGAGGACAGATCCGCTTGAGCTTCCAGCCGCACCAGCCACAAGGCAACGCCGTGCTTTTCCGCTGTCAGGCTGAGCCGGCGCGAAGCGGTGAAATCGAGCGCGCGCGGATTGCCCAGAACCTCTCCGATCACGCAGGCCAGATCGCGGCACTTGAGCCCCTCTTCCAGCGCGAACAAAGCGTCTTCAGCCGTCTTCGCCTCGACATGGATCAACCGGTCACGCAGATTTGTTGGAAGACCGTGCAAATAAGGGCGTCCTCCCTGCTTGATCGCCTCAGTATCCTGCACCCACAGGACATGCCGGCGATCCTCCGCCTCGGCGAGCGGATTTTGCGCCCAAGCCGCCGCGCTTTTCAAAGCGTCGCGCGCCAACGCCAAAGCCATTCCAGCCCCGCTTGCGTCATTCGCGCTGGCAAATATCTCGCTGTGCAGCGGCTGATCCGCCAATCCCGGTTTCCACCGCGCCTCGCGCGCTTTGGAGATCGCGGCAATATCGCCGGCTGAAAGCCTAGCCTCGTTGAGGCGCACGACTGTACTCACCCCACCTTTAGGGGAGGAAGGAATAGGAAAATCGCGCAGCGCATCCGCGCTGGAAGAGGAAACGGATCGAGTCATAGGAACACTTATTCAGACTCACTGCGAGTCCATTTGTTCCTATTATGTTCCATAAACAAGGAGTGATTGCAACGCTGCAACCGCTCCTCAATTTTTGCGCCAACCGTCAGCCAAAAAGGCCAAAGAACGTAATCACGATCAAAACCAGTGGACACACATACCGTACCAAAGCACGCCACAACTGGTGCAACCAGCCGTTCAAGCCGTTTTCGGTATCGACCAGTCGCGGCTCCGCGACCCAACCCACAAACACGCATGTCAGGATTGCGCCCAGAGGCATGAAAATCTTAGCGGTCACACCGTCCAAAGCGTCAAAAACATTCGCCTCCGCAAAGATGGGGACGAAAGCCAGTGGGCGAACATCACTCCATTCATTGAACGAAAGCGCAGCAAAGATGCCGAGCAACGCCGCGCTCAGCCCAACCCCAAGCGTGCTAACCATGCGCGAGGTTTCAAAACGCTCCATAACCCACGATGTTGGTACTTCGAGCAAGGCCACCGAGCTCGTCAAAGCGGCAAACCCCACCATGATGAAAAATACGAGGCCAATAAAAGCGCCGCACGGCATCGCCTGCAAGCCGCCTGGGAGCGCAGCGAACCTCAACCCGGGACAGCCTTCCACAGAAAGGTCCGTCGCGCCTGCAGCAATCGCCGCAAATACGATCGGGAAAATACAGAGACCAGCGATCAAGGCCACAGCCGTATCGGCGCTGGCGATAATGCCGCTGGTTCGCCCCAGATTGATATCGCGTCCGGCGTAGCTGCCGTAGGTAATCATCCCGGCAACGCCGAGCGAGAGAGAGAAAAACGCCTGCCCAACCGCAGCCAGCATCACCTGAGGGGTAAGCTTCGTGAAATCAAAGCTGAACAAGTAGGTCAGCGTCTCCATGCCGGCTCCCGAGGTCAGACCATAAAGAGTGATACCGACCAGCAAGACAAAGAAAGCGGGCATCAGCCAGGTCGCCACCCACTCGATCCCTTGCGAGACGCCGCGCATCACGAAAAACATTGTAATGGCAAAGAAGACAAGGTGCCCTGTGATCATCAATCGGGCGCTGCCGAACAAGCCAGGCAAAATGCCTTCAATCTCGGCACGATCACGCCCCTCAAACGCGCCGCCAGCAAGGCCCGTTGTCACCAAGTCGCCCGCAAAGACATAGACATAGTACAGGACCCAGCCGCCCACGACGCAGTAGAAAGAGACGATCATAAAAGCAGACAATGCGTTCGATTCTGCGGCCATGCGACGCACGCTTTCAGGAGCCGAGGCTTGTCCGTGGCGTCCGAGCAGCGTTTCGGACAAAAGCACCGGCAATCCGATAAAGATCACGCAAAAAATGTAGAACAGGACAAAGGCGCCGCCTCCGTTCTGACCAGCTTCAGCCGGAAAGCGCCAAAGATTGCCCAGACCCACAGCCGAACCGATCGCGGCGAGAATGAAGGCTGTGCGCGACGACCAACCGTCGCGAGCGGAACCCGAGCTTGCTACCATCTTGTGAAGTTACCCCATATTTGCGCGCCAGAAAGCGCTGCGTGTCCCCGATTACGCACCCTTAGTGCAATGTTTCAACGCGCGCGCCAAGGGTGCAATCACGCTTGTCCCCCTGCCCCTGCGCACATTCGATCGGATTTTGCCTTTGGTCCCATGCGCCGCTAAACGCGCATTCCATGTCCACAACCTTCCAGCTCGACACGAGCACCAGCCGGGCGAATCCCACGCCAAAGCCTCTTCGCCGCCTCACCGTGCCACGCATCCGCGCGCGCAAAAAAGATGGCGTGACTGACGTACCTCTTGTCATGCTCACCGCCTACACCGCGCGCCAGGCGCAATTGCTTGACGCGCATTGCGATCTTCTCTTGGTTGGAGATTCGTTGGGTCAGGTGATCTACGGCCTGCCCTCAACCATTCCGGTCACCTTAGAGATGATGGCCAATCACGGCGCGGCTGTTGTGCGTGGAAGCTATCATTCGGTTGTCGTCGTCGACATGCCATTTGGCTCTTTCGAAAGCTCTCCGTTACATGCGTTCGATAGCGCTGT
>CALCCG010000022.1 GCA_937899785.1 uncultured Erythrobacter sp.
TGATGAGGCCTGCGTGGACGTGATCGAGCAGATCCTCGCGCAGGCTCTCCGTCAGGCCCAGCACCGCGTGTTTGGCGGCGATATAGGCGGCGGTTTCCGGGACGGCGCAAAACCAGCTGTTCTCGCTGCCGGTGTTGTAGAGCGCGGCCGCGGTGCCCTGCTCGATCAGACGCGGGGCGAAGACCTTGCAGCCGTTCCATACGCCCCAGAAGTTGACGTCGAAATGAGCGCGGGCGAGATCGGGGTCGACCTCCCACAGCTTGCCGCGCACCCCGCCTTGGCCCGCGTTGTTAAGGACGAGGTCGACCTGTCCCAGCGTTTCGAAAGCCGCGTCGGCCAGCGCTTCCACCTGGGTAAGCTCGGACACATCGCATTCCTGCGCAATCAGGCCGTCAATATCCGCCGCACGCTTCAGAGCCTCGCCCGGCAGGTCCGCCACCATTACCCGCGCGCCCGCCTCGACCAGGCGCTTAGCCACGGCCAGGCCAATACCGCTCGCCCCCCCGGTTATCACCGCTGTTGTGGGAGCGAAGTCGGTCATGTCGTGTCCTCTCCGGGTCAGGCTTTCGGCGGGCGCGGGATCAGCATGGGCGTGTTGGCAAGGTATTCCTGATAGGCCGGATCATCGCCCCAGCGCTGCTTCGCCTGAGCGGTCTGCAGGTTCACGCCGCTGATCCGGGTGAGCAGCAGGAACACAAAAACCGGCGAGATAACGACCAGCCAGGAAAGGCCGCTAAGCACCGGGATCGCCATGATCAAGATGCCAGTCCACAGCGTGATCTCGCCGAAATAGTTCGGGTGCCGCGACCATTTCCAAAGACCAACATTTATAAATTTGCCCGTGTTGGCCGGATCTTTCTTGAACGCGCTTTTCTGAGCGTCGGCGACCGATTCCCAGACAAAGCCAAGCGCCCAAACCGCAAGGCCAATCGCAAAGAACACGCCAACCGGCGCGCGCGTTTCCGCAAGGATGGCAACATGCGCGGCTGCGGCGGTAAGCACCACCCACAGCCCTTGCAGCGTCCACGCGACCAGGAAGCGCGCCGGGTTCACCTTGATCTTTTCAAAGCGCGAATCGGTGCCGCCCATCGCGTGAATGCGAACAAACAGGAACGAACCCAGCCGCGCGCACCAGACGATGACCAAGGCCGCGATCACCAGGCTGCGCAGATCGAGATCGCCGTGATGTTGGGCGCTGATCAGGCAGGCGACCACCGTGACGGTGGCGTAGGTGATCGCGCCTGTCGTGTCGTAAAAGGTGTCGGACTTGGCCGCGGCCGAGGGAAGGAACACCACCCAATTGATCACCATGGCGAGCACCACGCACAGGAAATAGGCGGAATAGGTTCCAACCTTGATGCTTTCCCACCCCGCGCCCACGCCAAAGGCGAAAGCGATGGCGGTGACGATCAGAAATGTGATGATGCTTTTCATGGTGGCCCCTGTTTGCGCTCTATCCGGCGCTTTGCTCCCCTATAATACGCGCGGCCCTTATTGCGCGGATGCAGCCGCCTTGGTCTTTTCGACCACGCGGCGCAGCGCGTTCACATAGGTCTCGGGCGCTTGCGCGCCCGGGATCATGAATTTGCCGCCAACAATCATCGCGGGCACGCCGGTGATGTTGTAATCCCAGGCCTGCTTTTCCTCAGCAATCACACGCGCTTCGAGATCGGCGTCGTCGAGCGCGGCCTTGGCCGCCTCGCGGTGGAGACCAACGCTCGCCGCTAGATCGAGCAGCGTCGCGCGATCGTTCAAGGGCTGGCGGTGGTTGAAATGGGCCTTGAAGAACGCAAGCTTAAGCCGGGTCTGCACGTGCGGCCCGGCCTGTTCGAGCGCGAAGGTGAGCAGTTTGTGGCAATCGCGCGTGTTCCACATGCGCTGCTCTGGCGGTGTGCCTTCACCCTCAAAAGACAACGACACGCCCGCCTCACGGGCGATCTCCTTCATCTGCGAACGCACCGCTGCGCCCTCTTCGGCGGAGCGCCCATATTTGCGTGAAAGGTGCTCTTCAAAGCCCTCACCTTCGGGCAACATGCCGGGGTTAAGCTCAAACGGGCGCCAGCGCACCTGCGCTTCGATCTCGCCGTCGAGTTCTTCCAAAGCCTTGGTCAACTGGCCATAGCCAATCGCGCACCACGGGCACACGACGTCGGAATAGATATCGATCGTCAGGCGTTCGGTCATGCGCTTGCTCCTCTATCGAGCCACCAGGCGATAAGGTGATGGGCGATCGCAAAGGGTTGAGGGAAGATCAAAGCGTCGTTGCCGCCCGGTCCGGCGTGGCGCGCGTCTTCGAGTTCGGCGCGGGTGAACCAGCGCGCGTCGTCGAGTTCGGTCTTGTCGATCGTAAGCTCGGTGGATTGCGCGATGGACGTGCACCCAAGCATAAGCTGGCTCGGGTCCGGCCATGGCTGTCGTGAGAGATAGCGTACGCTGTGCGCGTTAACGCCAACTTCTTCCCACACTTCGCGCGCAACCGCCTCTTCGATGGTTTCGCCGGGTTCCACAAACCCGGCAAGCGCGGAGTACATCTTGGGCGGAAAGCGCGGTTGGCGGCCCAGCAACAGCTGGTCCTCATGCTCAACCAGCATGATGGTGACCGGATCGGTGCGCGGAAAATGCTGCGCGCCGCAATGGCCGCAATCGCGCTGCCAACCGCCTTTGGTGGGTTTGGTCGGCGCGCCGCAATTGGCGCAGAACCGGTGACGAGCGTGCCAATCGACCAGCGCCTTGGCCCCGCCATACACCGCCAGCTCTTCGGGGCGCAGAAGCTGCATCACCTGCCAGGCGCGCGGCATTGCGGGCGCGGTCGATCCTACCGGAGGCACCGGTGCGAAATGCGCCTTGTCGTCCATCATGCCAAGGAAAACGAGCTCGGTTTCCGGATCAACGTCCGCCAACGTGCCCCAAACCAATCCGCCCATCTCATCAACCTGCGGCAACAGGCCATCGAGATTGAGGACCCGCGCGCGCCAGTTCATGAGGTTGCCGAGCGCTTCGGGATCGACGCGGATATTGTCCGCGCGGTCCATCGGCGATCCGGCGAAGGCGATGGGCGCCCTTTGGGCCTCGCGGGCGTCAAGCATCGCCGCGATCAGCCTTTCTTCATCGCTTTCACATCGGCCTCGAGCGCGGCGAGGTATTCGTCGCGAATGGGGTAAGCGGTGGTCGGCATATATTGCGTCCACAGCGAAGTGCGCAGACCCAGATTGTAATCCACCGCGCCCAAAGTGCCGGCCGCGCCGCCCCAGCCAAAGGTACCGTTGACCGAACGGCCGCCTGCACCGTGGCCTTCCGTCTCCATCCAGGAGCCGGTCTTGTCGACCGTGTCGGGAATAAGATCCGAGACGCCGATCTTCACCGCGCTCTCGCTCATAACGCGTTCGTTGCCCAGCTTGCCATAGCCCAGCAGCATGCGCAGGAAGCGGTCGTAATCCTTTGGCGTCGACACCAGACCGCCCCCGCCCGATGGCACGAACGGCTTGTCGAGATAGATCGAGTTTGCGCCCGGATCGATCGGCAGAACGGTTTGGCCCAACACACCGTAATTGTCGGTCAGGCGCCCCTTCTCGCTGTCGGGCACCGTCATGAAGGTGCTGGTCATGCCCAGCGGTTCGAAGAAGCGCGCTTTGAGGAAGGCCTCAAACTCCATCCCGGACGCCACTTCGACGATGCGGCCGAGAAGATCGATGCTCGCCGAATAGCTCCACTTGGTGGCCGGTTGGTACATCAGCGGCAGCTCAGCCAGGCGATCAGCCCACACTTCGAGCCCCGGCGCCGGGGTCACCGGCGGGAAGCCCGGGATCGGAAAACGGCTGACACGGCCGCCGACAAGGCCGTTTTCATTATAGGCATCGAGCAACGGGCCTTTGCTGATGATCGAATAGCCCAGCCCCGAAGTGTGCGTAAGCAGCTGGCGGATCGTCATCGGCCGTATCGCGTCGACGGTGTCGTCAAGCGGCCCTTCGGGGTCGACCAGAACCTGCATATCCTTGAACTTGGGAAGGACCTCAGAAACCGGCATATCAAGGCCAAGCTTGCCCTCATCGATCAGCATCATGATCGCCATGCCGGTGATCGGCTTGGTCATGGAATAGATGCGGTAAAGCGAGTTCTCGTCAACCTCGTCGCCGCCCCCAATGCTCAGCGTGCCCCCGCCGACAGTGTGCGCGTGGTCCTCCTGGTTCCAGCCAAAGGTGAGGAACATGTTCGCGACCTTTTTCTCGCTCACATATTTCTCGGCCAGCGCCGCCACGTTAGGCCAGGCTTCCGCTACATCATGCGCGAGCAATTCGCGTCCGAAGGGAAGACCCGCAAGCGCCACCGCTCCGGCGGCGTAAGCGCCACCCCGGAAAAGAGCGCGGCGTGAAATCTCGTTGGCGTGCGGGGCGGTGTCGAAGGTGCGGAAAGCCATGGTCAAGTGTTCTCCCAGGAGGTTTTGTCTGGCTGTTTGGGGCAGATCGAGTGATGGGTCAATGCAACGATAGCCGCGCTGAACGAAACCCCAAATTGGGGGTTGCAACCCCAAGGTGTTATACCCATATAACACACATGCTCAATCTTCTTTCCTGGATCATCGGCCTGCTTTCGCTTGTCATCGTCATTCCGGCGACCATCCCGTTTCTGGGAGCGCTCAATTGGGTGGCGTTGCCGCTAATCGTGCTGGGCATCGTCTTCGGCGCGCTTTCGTCCTCGGATAGCGGGCGCAATTTCTGCCTGGTGGTGCTGCTGATTTCGGCGGTGCGTCTGACGCTGGGGGGCGGGATCTTTTAGTCTACGCCGTCGGGGCGCTGCGCCATCGCGAGCGCGGCGGCTTTGGCAAAGACCGTCGGCAGACCAGCCTCCTCCCATTCGTGCAGCGGCCACCATTTGCCCTCACCCGTCGGTGCGGCGTCGGTTCGCGCGCGTTTGACCTGGAGCGTCAGATGCGCGTGGCTGAACGTGTGCCGTACCGCGCCCAGATCCTCCCAATCGCCGCTCAGCGGCTCTGCGCCCGAACCGTCCTTGCGCGCGGTCCAGCCGTCGTCGGGAAGCGCCCGCATCCCGCCAAGCATCCCGGTGCCCTCGCGCTGGACGAGCCAGACCTCGGCGCCCTCGCCCTCTCCGCGCTCGATCCAGAACGCGGTGCCCTTGCGCTCGGGCTTGGCCTTCTTGGCGGGCTTCACGGGCAGCGCCTGAGGGTCTCCGTTGGCGCGCGCCTGACAGTCCTCGCGCACCGGGCACAGCAAACAGCGCGGCGCCTTGGTGGTGCACACTTGCGAGCCCAAATCCATCATCGCCTGCGCGAAGTCGCCCGTGCGCTCATGCGGAGTGATCCGATCAGCGTGAGCCCGGATCGTCTTGCGCGCGGCCGGCAGAGGCTCTACGATCAAGAAGAGACGCGATATGACCCGTTCGACATTGGCGTCGACCACCACGGCGCGCTCACCAAAGGCGATCGCGGCGATGGAGGCCGCCGTATAGGCCCCAAGACCCGGCAGCTCGCGCAGCGCCTTCTCAGTCGTGGGAAAGCCCCCGCGCTTGGCGACTTCTCGCGAGCATTTCACGAGATTGCGCGCGCGGGAATAATAGCCAAGGCCAGCCCAAGCCGCCATGACCTCTTCATCGGGCGCGGCGGCGAGATCAAACACGCTGGGCCAAGTCTGCGTGAACTTCGCAAAATACGGCTTCACCGCGGCCACCGTTGTCTGCTGGAGCATGACCTCTGAAAGCCACACGCGGTACGGCCAATTCGGATCGATCGGTCGCGGCGCGCCCGGCGGGTTTCGCCAGGGCAGATCGCGGGCGTGGGTGTCGTACCAATCGAGCAATGGCCGGTGGAGCAAGGAAAGGTCGAAGCTGGCGATCACGGGGGCGCTATGGCATGGGGGTTGGCATCATGGGAAGCGACAGACCTAAGAGTTCCCCGAAGAGTGGCAAAGGGGCCAGGAAATCCGCCAAGCCTTATGAGCGTCCGCGTGGCGGAGCGGCCAAGCCGATCGGTGAGCTGATGCCCGATATCGGCCGCACGGCCTTTCGCCGCTTTGGGTTTGTGCAAAGTTCGGTGGTGACGCGCTGGCCCGAGATCGTCGGCCCGAAACACGCCCGCGTGTGCGCGCCCGAAAGCATCCGGTTTCCGCCGGGCGAGAAGTCGCAAGGCATTATGCAGCTTGTGGCCACACCCGCCCATGCACCGCTTATCCAACAAGTGATCCCGGAGATCATCGAGCGGGTGAACCGCTTTTTCGGCTACAACGCGGTGGCGCGGGTGAAACTGCGTCAAGGGGCTGTTCAGCCACCGGATGCTCGAAAGCCTTCAAAGGCTCCACCGTCGCTCAAACCCATACCTATGGAATTGGGTGACAGTTTGCGCGATATAGGCGATCCCGAGCTGCGCACCGTGCTTGAATCGCTGGCACGCAGCGTGGACCAGCAAAGCCCCAAAGAGGACGACAACTGATTGTGACCGCCCATCGCCTTCTTGCCACCGCCGGTGCAGCGGCGCTCGCCGCAACCGTTCCGAGCGCGGCCCAAGAGCTCGAAAACCCCAAAAGCGCCTTTGCCGACACCCTCCCTCCGCAAGCCTGGGTTAGCGTTGTTGAGCGCACCGAACGCGGCCACCGGATCGGCAAACCTGAGGCCGAAGCCCAGCTCATCGAGTTCATCAGCTATACGTGCGGCCATTGCGCCAGCTTTGCCAAGCAAAGCGACGGGACCCTTGATCTTGCCGCGATCGGACCGGGCTATGTCGCGGTCGAAGTCCGGCCAGTGATCCGCAACTATCTCGATCTGGTTGTGACTATCCTAGCGCAATGCGGCGGGCCGGAGGGTTTCAAAGACCGGCACCGCGCGTTTCTCTACACGCAGAACGAATGGCTGCAAAAGGCGATAAACGCGCCGCAATCACAGCAAGCCATTTGGGCGCGCGGCGACGCGGAAGCGCGGCTCAACGCGGCGCGTGCGCTTGATCTGGATGATTCGCTGATCCAGCGCGGGCTAACCGCGCCCCAGGTCAACGCATGCCTGGCGGACGACGCCGTTGCGCAGAGGATTGTGGCTCACGACCGGGCCGACCGGGCCGAGTTTGGCATCACAGGCACACCCACCTTCGCGCTCAACGGCAAGACTTTGGAAGGTGTGCACGACTGGCCTGCGCTGTCCACGACCCTGCAAGAGGAGTTTCGACCCGAGCCGGATCCGAATATTTCGGGCGATTGAAGCCCGCTAAGCGGGCTGCCGGGACGCATTCCGCGCGCATTTCACCAGCTCCTCAGCGTTTCTACACAGAACGGACACAATTGTGCACAAGCACGGCCCCCATCCACTTTACGCGGACGCGCATCGCTGCAAATCTCGCTTTACGCAAAGGACCCAAACATGACTCCCGCTCGCTTGACCACCTCAACCAACCGCTTTCGCATGGCGCTTGCGACCGCGCTGGCAGCGCCGCTCGCGCTGGCGGCGTGCAACGGGGAAGAGACGATTGAAGGCGGCACCAGCGGCGAGCCTATTGCCGCCATCGCCGCACCTGAGGGGACCAGCTGGAACGAGACGTTCACCCTTTCCGAAGATGGGATGGGCTTCATTGTCGGCAACCCGGACGCGCCGCTCAAACTGGTTGAATACGCCTCGCACACATGCGGCGCATGCGCGAACTTCTCGGTGACCGGCAAACAGCCCCTCAAGGATGACTATATCGCGAGCGGAGTTGTCAGCTTTGAGCAGCGCGAAGTGTTCCTGAACGCCAACGATGTTGTGATTGCGGCGCTTACTCAGTGCGGCCCCGGGGAGCGCATGCAAGCGCTTTCAGACGAAGTCTGGAGCAATCTGCCCGTGGTTTTCCAAGGCATTCAAAGCAATCCCCAAGCGATGCAGGCGGCGGGGCAGCTCGACATTTCCGAGCGATTTGTGCGCATGGGCGAGGTCACCGGGTTGATCGACTTTTTCGCCGCGCGCGGGCTTTCTTCGGATCAAGCGCGAGCGTGCCTGGCCGATTCGGACAAGATCGATGCCATGGTCAAAGCCTCAAGCGCAAAGGCCGAGGAAGTCGGTGTGACCGGCACTCCGACCTTCACTCTCAACGGCGGCAAGGTCGAGGCGATTTCCTGGGGTCAGCTTGAGCCGATCCTGCAACGCGCTGGCGCGCGGTAAAGACGGGGTATACCACCGCACTTATGCAGATCAGTCGGCTCAAACTCAGCGGATTCAAGAGCTTCGTCGAGCCGGCCGAGTTGCGCATAGAGCCCGGCCTGACCGGGGTCGTTGGCCCGAATGGCTGCGGCAAATCCAACCTTCTGGAAGCGATCCGCTGGGTTATGGGGGAAACCTCGGCCAAGTCGATGCGCTCAGGCGGGATGGAGGACGTGATCTTTGCGGGCACCTCGACCCGGCCCGAACGCGCGTTTGCCGAGGTTGTGCTGCACGCCGAGGATGATGCGGGTGAGGAGCTCGTCGTCACTCGCCGTATCGAGCGCGGCGCGGGCTCAGCCTACCGTGTCAACGGATCGGATGTGCGCGCCAAAGATGTCGCGCTCACCTTTGCCGACGCGGCGACCGGCGCGCATTCACCCGCTTTGGTGAGCCAGGGCAAGATCGCCCAGGTGATCGCGGCCAAGCCGGCCCAGCGCCGCCAAATGCTTGAAGAGGCCGCCGGAATCGCCGGGCTGCATGTGCGCCGCAAGGACGCGGAGAGCAAGCTGCGCTCGACCGAGGCGAACCTGGCGCGGCTTGAAGACCTTATGGCGGGGCTCGATTCGCAGATGGCGTCGCTCCGGCGCCAGGCCAAACAGGCCGAACGCTACACCAAGCTCACCGATCAGATTAACACGGTTGAAGCGCGGCTTCTCTTTGCGCGCTGGCGCGAAGCCGCGCACGCCGCAAAGGAGGCCCGCGCGGCGGCGGTGGGGGCCGAGGAAGCGGTCGCCCAGGCGCAAAAAGAGGCCGACGCCGCGCAACGCGAGCAGGAAGAAGCCGCCAAAGCCATGGCCGAGGCGCGCGAAGACCTGGCGGATCGCCGCGATGACGCCAGCGCTCATGGTCACCGCATGGCCGCGCTGTCCGAAAAGCTCGAAGCGGCCGAGGCTCGTCTGGCGGACCTCGCCCGCCAACGCAACCGGCTTGAGCAGGACCGCAGCGACGCGGATCGCCTGACCGGAGACGCCGTCGAGGCGCTTGGCAAGCTTGAGGCTGATCTTGAAGCCAGTCGCGCCGCTTTGGATGACGCCGAAAACCGGCGCCCGGCCATCGCCGCGCGCAGCGAGGATGCAGAGCGCGACAGCCGCGCCGCCGAACTGGCTCTCGCCAAGGCAACCGCCGATCAGGCTGGTGTCGAAGCCGAGTGGCGCGTCGCCGACGCCGCCATCGCGCAGGCCTCCGAGCGCCTCGACCGACTGACCCGTGAGGAGGACCGGATCTCAACCTCCCGCGCGCAGCTGGAAAGCGGGGATGACGCCGAACGGACGGTCATATCCGCGCGCCAAGCGGCGGAACAGGCGGCCAGCGCGGTCGCCCAACTGCGCGAGCGTCTTAAGTCCGATCAGGCCCGCAAGACCGAATTGCAGTCGGCGCGCGACGAAGCCGCTTCGGCGCTCGCCACCGCGCGCGCCGAACTCGCCGGTGTCGAACGCGAACATTCCGCGCTGGTCCGGGATCGCGACGCGCGCCTCAAACGAGCGAAGGGACGCGAAGGCCTTCCCGCAGCGCTCGACAAGATTGACGTTGAACCCGGCTTTGAACGCGCGATCGCCGCGGTGCTGGGCCGGGATGGGAAATCTCCTCTGGGGGCTCCGCCGACGGCGACCGATGGCCGTTTCTGGACCGGCGGCGACGCGCCCAAACCCGTCGCCGACAGCCTGTTGTCGCGTGTGCGCGATTGTCCCGAAGAGCTGCGCGCGCGTCTTTCTCTGGTCCACTGCGCCGACGAAGACGACGGACGTTCGCTGCCTCCGGGTCAGTGGTTGGTGACGCGCGACGGGCGCTTGCGACGCTGGGACGGCTTTGTCGCGCGCGGCGAGGGTTCAGCCGAAGCGGCGCGGCTCGAAGCGGCGAACCGGCTCGCGGAACTCGAGGCCATCTTGCCCAGCCTGCGCGCCGCTGCCGAAAACGCCGCCGCAACCGAGACCGCCGCACGCGAGGACTTGAGCGCGCTGCAACGCGACCTCGTGGCGCAGGAGCGCGCCATCGCCGAAGCGATCGAGGCCGAGCGCGGCGCCCTGCGCCAATTGGACGCGGCCGAAGCCGCCAAGGAACGAGTCGCCGTGCGGCTCAACGAGCTGGAGCAGTCCGCGAGCGAACTCGCCGAGCAGTTTGCTTCCGCGCGCGCCGAACTGACGACCGCGCAAGAGCAGCGCGCCACCCTCCCCGCGCCCGATGCCGGCCGCGCTACGCTTGAGGCGGCTCAGGCCAAGAACGAAGCCGCGCGCACCGCCGTCCAAGCGGCGCTGGCGGAGCTCGCCGCTCAGGATCAGACGCTTGCTGTGGCGCGCGAGCGTTTGGCCGCGCAACAAGCCGATCACGCGAACTGGCAGACCCGTTCGAGCGAAGCCACGCAGCGCGTGGCGCAAGCGGGGCGCCGGCTCGAGGAGATCGAACAGGAAAGCGCGGTGATGGCCGCAAAACCCGCCACGCTGATCGCCGAGATCGAACAGGGTGATGCGGTCCGCGCTCGGTTGACCCAAGAGCTTGAAAGCGCGCAGGCTGCGCTCGACGACTGCGAGGCGCGCGGTCGGGTCGCCAGCGCCGCCCTTTCCACCTGCAGCGAGGCTCTCACCGTGGCGCGCGAAGGCCGCGCAACACTGGCGGCGCGCGCGGAGAGCCAGGAATCGCGTCGTAGCGAAATGGCCCGCATTTCCGGTGAGCGATTCCAATGTCCCCCGCCGCTTCTCTCCGAACGCTTCGCCTTTGATGAAGAGTCGATCACCCACGCCCAGGCGGAGAGCGAAGAGCTGGATCGCCTGACCGCCAGCCGCGAGCGCATCGGACCGGTCAATCTTGTCGCCGCCGACGAACTGGCTCGTATCGAAGAAGAGCACGGCGCCAACGCTTCCGAGCAAGCCGAACTGACCGAGGCGGTTGCGCGCTTGCGCGGTTCAATCGGCAATCTCAACCGCGAGGGGCGAGAGCGACTTCGCGCCGCGTTTGAAGAGGTCGACGGGCATTTCCGCATCCTGTTCACCCGCCTGTTCCAAGGCGGTCAGGCGCATCTTGCGTTGGTCGACAGCGATGATCCCTTGGAAGCGGGCCTGGAAATCTACGCCCAGCCGCCGGGCAAACGCCTGCAATCGCTTTCGCTGTTGTCAGGCGGCGAGCAGGCGCTGACCGCGACCGCGCTGATCTTTGCGCTGTTCCTCACCAACCCCGCGCCGATCTGCGTTCTCGACGAAGTCGACGCGCCGCTCGACGATGCCAATGTCGAGCGGTTCTGCGACCTGCTCGATTCGATGGTCCGCACCACCAAGACGCGCTATCTGATCGTCACCCACAACGCGGTCACGATGAGCCGCATGCACCGCCTGTTCGGGGTCACCATGGCCGAAAAGGGCGTCTCGCGCCTCGTCAGCGTCGACCTGGGCGAAGCGGAATTGATGGCGGCAGAGTAACGTGTCGCTGCCGGCGAGCGATCCCGAGACCGACACTTCTGCAGACATTTACGACCCGGCTTACGTCCGCGATGTGTTTGACAAATGTTCAGGCCGCTACATCGCGTTCAGCACCGTGTGTTCGCTCGGCTTTACCGAGATCTGGCGCCGGCAATGCGTCGACGCGCTCGGCCCCTTGCCCCAAGGCGCGCGTGGCTATGATCTGATGGCCGGCACCGGCGAGGTCTGGCCGCATCTTCTCAAACGCAACCCCGATATTGCCGCAATCACCGCGGTCGACATTTCCTCGGGCATGCACACGCTTGCGATGGAGCGGCTGCACGCCATGCGCGGGCACAAGATCGAGTTTATCGAGGACGACGTCCTGCAAAGCCAATTGCCGCCCGCGAGCGCCGATTTCGTGATCTCGACCTTTGGCCTCAAAACCTTCAACCCCGATCAGCACCGCAAATTGGCGCAATTGACGCGGCGCGTGCTGAAGCCCGGCGGACGCTTTGCCTTTATCGAGGCGTCTGATCCCAAGGGCTGGGCGCTGCGCCCGCTCTACCTGTTTCACTTGCGCGGCGTGCTGCCGACGGTCGAACGCACGCTTTTGCGAGGGGCGCAGGACTTTTCGATGATCGGGACTTATTCGGTGAATTTCGGCGACGCGAGCGGGTTTGCGGAAAGGCTGCGTGAACAAGGGCTTGTGGCCGAATATAGACCCTATTTCTTCGGTTGCGCGAGCGGGGTAAGCGGATCGCTTCCCGTGTGATGCGCGCCTGTGATCGCAGGCTGCTCTAGGTCTCGATCGCGCTGGCCAGCCGCTTGCGGATCGCTTTTAACCGACCCAGCGCTTCGACCATGCCCGGCCTGAGGCTCTCAACCGCGCCTGCGGCGGTTGGATCATCTTCACCCCTTGCTGCGCGAGGATCGACACGGCGATCGGCCCCACGACGCTCCCCGCCCTTGCGGCGATCGAGTTCCGACTTTCCGCTTGCGCGCAGCACGGCCTCGGCGCCTTTGAGCGTGTAGCCTTCTTCGTTCACGAGCCGGTTGATCGATTCGACCAAAGCGACATCTTCGGGACGATAATAGCGCCGACCACCGCTCCGCTTGAGCGGGCTGAGAAGAGAAAATTGCTGCTCCCAGTAGCGCAGAACGTGGGGCTTGATCTCAAGCGCCTCGCTCACCTCTCCGATCGTGCGCAGCGCGCTTTCGTCTTTGCCATCTTCGAAGTCCGCCATAACCCGGTGCGTTACTCGCCTTTGGCGATCCGCTCTTTGAGAAGCTGGCTGGCGCGGAAGGTCATCACCCGGCGCGGTGTTATGGGCACTTCAACGCCGGTCTTGGGGTTGCGGCCAATGCGTTCATTCTTGTCGCGCAGGACAAAGCTGCCAAAGCCGGACACTTTCACGTTTTCGCCCTTGGTCAGGGCTTCGGACATATGATCCAGGATCGATTCCACCAGCTCAAGCGATTCCGCCCGGCTCAGACCCATCTTGCGATTGATGGTCTCAGCCAGATCGGCCCGTGTTAAAGTGCCAACTGAACGCATAGTGCGCGATCCTTTCTCTTTGGCGCGACCCAAGAGCGTGAGAAACATACAACTTTCAGACTAATCCCGCAACGGAACACTCACCGCGCGCGGCTGATTGTGCACAAATGTCGACGACCCCGGTCGAGATCGTCTCAGACGCGGATCAGGCTCGCACCCCAGGTGAAGCCGCCGCCCATCGCTTCGAGCATGATAAGGTCACCGGTCACAATCCGCCCGTCTCGACGGGCCTCATCCAGCGCCAGCGGCACCGAAGCCGCTGATGTGTTGGCGTGTCGATCGACCGTCACAACCACCTTTTCCGGCGCAATTCCAAGCTTTCTGGCGGTTGCATCGAGGATCCGTGCGTTCGCCTGATGGGGGACGACCCAATCAATGTCCTCGACGGAAACATCAGCGTCCTCAAGGACTTCGGCAAGCACGTCAGCCAGATTGACGACCGCGTGACGGAACACTTCCCGCCCCTTCATCCGCACATGGCCCACCGTCTGCGTCGTCGAGGGGCCACCATCAACGTAGAGCAGATCGTGTTGAGCGCCGTCGGCGTGGAGCTTGGTCGCAATGATCCCCGGCGCGCTTGCATCCGCTGCGATGTCACCGATCGTGTCAGGCGCTTCGAGAACCACCGCGCCCGCGCCATCGCCGAAGAGCACGCAGGTTGTGCGATCCTCCCAGTCAAGGATGCGGCTGAAGGTTTCCGCGCCGATCACCAGAGCGCGCCGGGCCGCGCCGGTGCGCAGCAGCGAATCGGCGGTCGCCAGCGCGTAGAGAAAGCCCGAACACACCGCCGCCACATCAAACGCAACGCCGCCATTGCAGCCTAAGGCGTTCTGAACTTTGGTGGCGGTGGCGGGAAAGGTGTTGTCGGGGGTCGCGGTGGCAAGGATGATCAGGTCAATATCCGCTGGCGTAAGCCACGCATCCGCCAAAGCGGCGCGCGCGGCGTCTGTGGCCAGAGTCGCGGTGGTCTCGCCTTCACCCGCCACGTGACGCTGGCGGATACCGGTGCGCGCGATGATCCATTCATCCGACGTGTCGACGCGCTGGGCGAGTTCCGCGTTGGTGACAACGCGCGCCGGCAGCGCAGAGCCTGTCCCCACCAGCCGAGCGCCGCGCGTCAACAAGGTCACGCAGTCTGCTCTTCGCCCGCTGCAGGGGCCGCTGTCGAGGCTGCGTTCGTCGTGTCCCCCCAATCCTCTCCCAGCCGCGCAAGGTCGTCCGCGATGCGCTCGGTCAAGGCGTTGGAAAGCAGGCTAGCGGTGACGGCCACCGCGTTGGCGACGCCGTTTGCTGTTGCGCTGCCGTGGCTTTTCACGATCACGCCGTTCAGGCCAAGGAACACCGCTCCGTTGTGATTGTTCGGGTCCAGGCTGTGGCGCAGAAGTTCGGTCGCGGGGCGCGACACAAGAAACCCGAATTTGGACCGCAGCGAGCTTGAAAAGGCCTGTTTGAGCAAGTCCGTGACAAAGCGCGCCGAACCCTCAATCGCCTTCAACGCGATGTTGCCGGAAAAGCCGTCGGTCACAACGACATGCGTCTCGCCTCGGTTGATCTTGTCGGATTCAACGAAGCCACAAAATTGAAGCGGCAGGCCACCTTCGGCGTCATCGGTCGCTGATTGCAGGCGCGCCGCAGCCTCCCGCAGCGCGTCGGTGCCCTTGATCTCTTCGGTTCCGATGTTGAGCAGGCGCACATGCGGGCGTTCGAACCCAAAAAGGATGCGCGAATAGGCCGCGCCCATCACCGCAAACTGGACCAGGTTGCGCGCGTTGGCTTCCGTGTTGGCGCCCAGATCGAGCATGATCACGTCGTGCTCTTCAAGCGTGGGCATCAGAGCGGCCAAAGCGGGCCGGTCAATACCGGGCATGGTGCGCAGCGCGAGCTTGCTCATCGCCATCAAGGCGCCGGTGTTGCCCGCGCTCACCGCGGCGCCCGCATCGCCCGTCTTCACCGCGTTGACCGCAAGCCCCATCGATGTGGTCTTGGCGCGGCGGATCGCCTTGCTGGGCTGTTCATCGCCGCCAACGACATCGTCGCAATGGAGGATCTCCGCCGCCCCGCGCAGGCCCGGATGGTTATCGAGCGCGCGTTCGATCCGCGTTTGGTCGCCAACCAGAAGGAATTTGAACTCGTCGTGGTCGCGCCGCGCCAACGCCGCGCCTTCGACCATAACGCGCACGCCTTCATCGCCGCCCATCGCATCGACAGCGATACGCGGTAAAGTCATGCGCTCAGTCCTTCTTCAGTGTTACCGGTTGGCCGGGTAAGTGTCGCCCTTGATGTCGAGCACGGCGCGACCGTTATAATAGCCGCAATTGTGGCAGACATTGTGCGGACGCTTCATTTCGCCGCAGGTCGGGCACTCGTGATACGGCTCAGCCTTCAGCGCGTCGTGCGCGCGGCGATTCCCACGACGGTGGGGGGATACTTTTCTCTTAGGGACAGCCATGGCTTAGCCACTTCCTCAAAAAATTCGTGTATTTGCGCGGTTTAGCGCGCGTTGCTCTGTGTCGTCCCTACGGAGCCAGACAAAGCGGCGCAAGGCATACCCGCGCTGATGTCCGGCCCGATGGTGACGGAAAGCGGTGCCCTATAGCGCAATTTCACAAGAGCGCAAGTTTTGCGGACGCTCCTCGCATCAGCTGAGCGCGTAGTCGCTGACAAAAGCGTTGGTCTTGCGCTCTTGTCCAAAGGTGCTCGTCGGCCCGTGTCCCGGAATGAAGGTGATATCCTCGCCCAATGGCCACAGGCGCTGGGTGATCGAATCGATCAGGTCCTGGTGATTGCCCTTGGGAAAGTCGGTCCGCCCGATCGAGCCCTGGAACAGCACATCGCCGACAATCGCAAAGCGGCTCGGCTGATGGACAAACACGACATGGCCGGGCGTGTGGCCGGGACAATGGATCACATCAAGCGTGAGGTCGCCCACGGTCACCGTGTCGCCGTGTTGGAGCCAGCGCGTGGGCGTGAAGGTCTTGGCCTCCATCCCCCAGCGCGCGCCGTCATCGTCGAGCTGCTCGATCCAGAACAGATCATCCTTGTGCGGTCCTTCGATCGGCAGGCCGAGCTCATCCGCCAGCATCCCGGTCTGCCCGCAATGATCGAGATGGCCGTGGGTGACGAGCAGCTTTTCCAGCGTCACACCAGCCTTGGCCACCCCGGCCTTAAGCTTATCGAGATCGCCGCCCGGATCCACCAGCGCCGCCTTCATCGTCTTGGTGCACCAGATCAGCGAGCAGTTTTGCTGCAGCGGCGTCACCGGCAGGATCGCAGCGCGCATGGGGGGAAGAGGTTTGTCGGTCATACAAGACAGATGGAACGAACGGCGACGCTATGCAACATCCTCGCTGTTCCTCAGATCAAACCCGATACCCGGCGAGCGGGGTTCCAGGTCCGATGAACGCGATGGTGCGATGGGCTGGTGTTGGCGACGATCTGTCGCGAAAACCATCGTCGCCAACACAAGCCACAGCGGCGAGGAGGATGTTCCAGTTCCAAATTCTCCGACAAGCTGCGCTAAATCCGCCCGCCC
>CALCCG010000023.1 GCA_937899785.1 uncultured Erythrobacter sp.
CGCAGCGGACTGCAAATCCGTATACGCCGGTTCGATTCCGGCTCGGGCCTCCACACTGACTGCCCCCAAAAGGCCGTCAACATGTGCCGCTTTAGCTCAGTTGGTAGAGCACATCATTCGTAATGATGGGGTCACTGGTTCGAGTCCAGTAAGCGGCACCACTTCCTTCCAAATCAGCGATAGTGCCGCTTGTTGCTGTCCCCGTGATGTTGCGCGCTTTTGGCGTGGTCTAGCTCTCGCGAATGTTCTTCGTTGAAGCTTGCATCTTTTCAGCGGGGCCTTTTACGCGGCTGCCTTCTGACGCTCAAATTCGAGCTTTGCCCATTCGCCGTGATCCGCTGGGCCGCGGCAGGCGAGGAACTCTAGGTCGGCCGGGTTGCACGCGACAACGGCGTTGGTCGTGGCACCCGAATCGTCTTCGGCAAATCGGTTGATCGAGAGGCGTCCATCGTCGCGATTGGCGAACAGCGTCTTTAGGGTATCGACCGAATGCTCGTCGCTTTCAGCCAGCAACTTTGTGATCCGATCAAACCGGGTATGAGTGCTGGGCGAGAGGTCCGTCTCGCGCGCGATGTTTTCGTCGAACAGGCAATGGTTCGATCGGGCAAGCGGGCCGTCCTCGGTGCTGCGCGATTGAGAGCTTTGCGGGGATTTTTCCCATTCGATCGCTCCGTCCTTATCCCCCACCCAATAGGAATGGGCTCCGGCCACGGGAGCGGCCTCGACAATCGCGCTGGCGACCACCTTCGACTTTTGCTGCAAGGCGAGGTGGAGCAGCGAAAGGTAAGGGATGCCGACCTTCGCGCCATAGGTTTTGAGATTGGTGGTCCCGATCGTGACCCCGTGGTCGTTCATGCCCATCAACGGCTGGCAACCCGAACAGGTCACTGTCCAGCTCTCCGGGCCCTCATCAGGCAAACGGTGCAGCGCGATGACGTATTCAACATCCGGCCCGTTCAAGTCCCAGGTTTGCCCTTGCAGCGCGTGGCCATTGGCGCTGATCGAAGGTGGAAGAAGACCGACGGTGCAGCCCTCATCTTCCACCACAACCGGATCGCCAGGATACGCGATGATGTCGCGCACATCGGTCATGTTGGCGGTGGTGAACAAGCGGATCGGATCAATGCCGGACCCTTCCGCAAGGCCCATATGCTCCGCGTAGCCATCGGGGTGGAAGCTCTTGACAAGCTCCATGCACGCCGCTCCCGCTTCAAAAAGGCGTTCCGTTCCCTCGTGTCCGGTATCGCGCAGATACGTGGTCACCGCAGCCACACGGTCCTCCACAAAGGGGCGGATCATCTCACGAAAATGCGCACCGTATTGCCGCCCCATTTGGTGGGGCGTGCCTGTGACGGTGAGCTGCGGGAGAGTTAAGGCCATATTCGTGCGGGTCCTGCGTCGGATACATTGTGCGCTTCGACATGGTTGAGGCCGGTCGAATACGCAAGCCTTGTGGTTCGGTGGCTCGTCTTATTGCGTGATGGAGACCGAGGTCGCCGGGTTGAGATCATCGCGCGGGTCGGTGACGTGGCCCGCAGGAAAGCGCACCTCCGACACCGGGTGCACTTTGTCGAGGCACAGTTTGTGATTGTTGTCGCCGTCACCGGTGTCGGCCAAGGCGGTCGGCGATATTATGGTATCCGGATCCGCAAGTGCGATCTGATAGAGCGCGCCCTCCTGGGCGTCCGCCGGATCGCCAGAAGGCTTGGTGATCCCGCCAGCCCAGGTGACCATGACGATTTGCTTAGTGCCCACGGGGCAGCCGCTGCCCCCGCCAAACGGGATGCTGGTAGCTTGCTGGCCCAGGTTCCAGGAAGCCTCTGGCAAAATCTGCGCAAAGACAAGACCCGGGCCCTCTTCAAGAGGGGTGACATCCACACGGGCGCCTTTGAAGGTTATGGATTGGTCCTGCGACAGAACATGGCCTGCGATCTCGACCGATACGGGTGGGTCGTCTTGACCACCGAACTGACCCGCAAGCAGAACCGTGCGCAGCTCGCCCGGCCCATCAGCTGGGGCCATCGTCAGGCAAGCGATCTCTCCAATGGTGCCCGATAGCCGGACCACGCGAAAGTCGCCCGGTTCGACCGTCTGAACATCGATTTCGTGGCTGAAAATCACGGGCATTCCATCGCTGCCCGCTGCGCCGTCGCAGATGACAAAGTCGGCGATCGGACTGGGCAGACCGTTATCTAGGCCAAAGAAGGCCGATAGGACGCGCGCTTCGCGCGCCCGTGCATCGACGGTCGCCGTGACGTCGGCGGGCGTCTTATCCGTCTGGTCATAGCGATCAAAAACGCGTTCGTAGGTCATCGCGAAGTACAGGTTTCGTACCGGTCTAAGCTGGATTGCCCCGATAAGCGCCAGCGCAAGAACAGCCATGGCGATGGCGACCTTGCGCTTGCCGCCCACGCTTAGGACTGCCCCACGACGCGCAGATGGTAAGCGTGGTCGCCCAGTTGCGCGTCATAGGCGAGCAAACGTTTGTGGTAGTGGCTGACATTCAATTCGTCGGTCATGCCAACCCCGCCATGGGTCTGGATGGCGGCCTCTCCAATCTCGCGGCCAAGCTTGCCGATCTGCCCTTTGAGAACCGCGACATCGCGCGGGCTGGCACCCCCTGAATTGGCGAGCGCGGTGGAGTAGGTGAGTGTCGAAAGCGCTTTGGTGTAGGCGATCTTCATGTCGGACAGGCGATGTGCGACCGACTGGAACATCATGATCGGTTTGTCGAATTGCTTACGCGTCATGGCGTATTCGGAAGTGGTCGTGAGCAGCGCCTCCATCGCGCCAACCGCGTCGGCGGACTGGACGATGATGGCGTTGGGCAGGAGGGTGTCGAGCGCTTCGCCAGCCTCCTGCAGCAGCGTCTGCGCAGGCGTATTGTTGAAGGTTATCTTGGCCGCGCTTTGCCCGTCGATCGTAGTGTAGCTGCGAATGCCCAGACCGGGCGCGTCTTTCGCCACAAGGAACAAGCCGATGGTCTCACCATCGGTGCGCGCTGCGACGATCACGGCATCCGCTTGTGCGCCCGCGATCACGAGACGCTTTTCTCCGCGCAAGGTGACGGCATCGCCCGAGCCAGACGCTTTCGTCCGGATCACTTCCGGCGTGCTGGTGCCGGCGCCTTCCTCGTAGGCGAACGCAACGATGGCTTCGCCTGAGGCCAGTTTCTCGAGCCATACGATGGCGCTTTCGTGGTCGCTGGCTTCCAAAGCCGCGCCTGCCAGCATGATCGTGTGCGCGTAGGGCTCGACCACAAGGTGCCTGCCAAAGTCGCCCGCAAAGGCGACGCAATCGGCGATCGATCCGCCAAGCCCGCCTTTCTCCTCGCTAAAAGGAAGAGCCAGCAGGCCCAGTTCGGCAAACTGGCTCCACACATCGTTGGACCACGCCGCATCCGAGCGCACGAGCGCTTGCCGAGTGTCGAAATCGTAGTTCTTTTCAAGGTATCGTGCGACGCTGTCGCGCAGCATGTCCTGCTCTTGGGAAAAGGCAAATTCACGGTTCAACTCCTCCCGATCAATGCATCGCAACAGTGCGCGCGATCAGGTCGCGTTGCACCTCGTTGGAGCCCGCGTAGATCGAGGCCGCGCGGCTGTTGAGGTAGAGCGGCATAGCGATGAGGTCGAACTCGCTGCCCAGAGGCTCGACATTAGAACCGACGCGCAGGGCCTCGACCTGCCGCGCCAGCCCATCGACGCCGGAAAGGCGGGCCATCAGAGTGGAGATGTCCTGCAGCGCCTCGGAATTGATCGTCTTGTTCATGGACGGGAATGAGGGATCGTGCGCCACCGGGTGCCCCGCAATCGCCAGCTTTTCCATATGCGAAAGCGAGGCGATGTTGGCTTCGATCGCGCCGACCTCGCTTTGGAAGACGGGATCGTCCGCCAGCGTTCCGCCAAAGGGTGATGGCGTCTTGGCGGCGGCTCCGCGGGCCCGTTCGCAATAGCGCATCAACGTGGGGCTGGCGGCCGATCCGCCGCGCTCGTGCTTGAGCAAGTGCTTGGCGACGGTCCACCCGTCGGTCTCTTCCCCCACGTGTCTCGTTTGCGGCACGCGCACATTGTCTAAGTAGACCTCGCACTGTTCGGGAAAGCCATCCAAGCCGTAGATCGGGCGCACTTCCATGCCGGGATAGTCCATCCGGTCGAGCAGCAGGAAGGTGATCCCTTGCTGCTTCTTGCCCTCGTTGCTGGTGCGCACCAGCATGAACATTCGGTTGGCGTGGTGGGCGTAGGTGGTCCAGATCTTCGAG
>CALCCG010000024.1 GCA_937899785.1 uncultured Erythrobacter sp.
GGCGGTGGTGACCTCTTCAACCGTTAAGGTTTCGGCGAGCGCATTGATGCGTTCCAAGCTGGACTGAGGCGATGTGAACACACGCTCATCCGCGAAGGCATCGACCAAAGCCTTTGCGTAGTTGTATTCGGAACCGGCGTAGGTTTTTCGCGTGTCGGCGCGCTCAACGGCGGTTTCGTGCGCTTGCTGAACACCGGCCATTTCCTCGTCCAATTCCTGCTGCGTAAAACCGAACTGGATGCCGCGGCGCAGTTCTTGTTCCGCTTGTGCCAAGGCGGATTCCCAATCTTGCGGGGACGTGCGCAATGACAAAATCATTCCATCGACGGTTTCATAAAGTCGGTACCGACCAACTGATGCACCAAGATATGTCGCGGTGCCGTTGCGGACGGCGCGCTCTGTGCGGCGGTTAAAGATGCGGCTCGCCAGCGCCAGAGTAACATTTGCTCTGCGGGTAGCGCTTGTATCACGGCGTTCTTCAAAGGGTCTCAGCGAAGCGAGCGCGACGGATGTCATCAACCCTTCGCTGTGAAAGGCGCGAATAGCCCCGTCGGGGATATTTGTGGGGCGAACCGACCGGTGGGGCAGCGCTTCGCCAACAGGCTCCCAGTCCTGAAAGTACTCTTTGATCTTGGCAACCGCCTCATCCGTCTCGAGGTCACCAATAAAGGCCACAAAGGTGTTTTCCGGCCGGAAATAGCCGCGAAAGTAGGAGACGAATTCGTCGCGAGGCATTGTAGCGATGGTCTCGTCGATCCCGATTGGAAGGCGATCAACCAAGCCGCTTCCCTGAGTCAAAAAGCCCAGCCGATCCACCACCGCGCGAAACTCAACTGAATCGCGCGCGCTCTTTTCCGATGCGATGCCGCCGCGTTCGCGCTCAATCGCGTCTTTGTCCAAGGTCAGGTTCTGAGCGGTTTCCCGCATGAGGAAAAACGCTTCATTCAGCACCTCCTCGTCCACCGAAGGCAGATTGAGCTTGTAGGTTGTCTGATCAAACCCCGTGCTGGCGTTGGTGTCTGCTCCGAACGCGAGGCCGAAGCGTTCCAGGCGTTTGACCATTTCCCCTTCCGGCACATTCACCGACCCGTTGAACGCCATGTGCTCCAGAAAATGCGCAATCCCGCGTTGGCTTTCCGTTTCGTTGATCGACCCCGTCGCAATCCGCATTCGCAGAGCAGCCGCGCCTTTCGGGGTGGCGTTTTTCATCACCGCATAGCGCAGCCCGTTTTCCAGGACGCCGTATACCACCCGCGGGTCCGGCTCGAGATCGCTGTGGTCGTGCGCGAAAGCCGGCTCCGCCTTTTCCTGCGCGATCGCTCCAGAGACATGAGAGCCGCTCAGACCGATCGCAAAGGCGAATAAAAGCAGCGTTTTGGCTATCGAAAAGGGGATTTGACGGCGCATCTTGGTCTCCATTTGGAACCGTGGGCCTGCGATGTGAGGCGCCGGTTCCGGCTGAAGGGTAAGATGCGCGAGAGACCGGAAGCCTCACCCGTAATCAACGCGCCTTGGGCGCAAAAAAAGCGCGCTGCATCCGTATGACGCGGATCCAGCGCGCTTGTAAGGTAAATCTTGGTGCCCGATCAGCGGAAACCGCTCATCAGAACCGGGCGCGAATGCCCGCGGTGATGGTGCGGCCCCCGTTAAACTGGAAACGATCTGGGAAATTGAAGCTGGTCGCCCCGTCGCCAAACTGAGAGCTTGTTGTGGACCGGATTTCGGCTTCCGTGCCGCCCCTCAGCAAGTTGTCGGCTTCGAGATAGACCGAGAAGGTGCCTTTGCCCCGATCAAACGTGTAGGCTAGGCGCGCATCAAGCGTGTCGAAGGCGGGGACCACCTGGTTGATGTTGAATTCATCAAACCTCTCGGCTGTCGCGGATTGATCAGTGTAGATGATCAAACCTTCAAAGCCATCGCGGTTGTAGTTTAGCGAGAGGTTGTAAACCCAACGCGGCTGATCGCGCAGCGGCCGATCCAGCGATAACTGGATCAGTTCATTGTCATCGTTGCGCGCCGAAACCAGGGTCGGGAAGTCCGCTGTGGTGTAGGTCGCGTTCGCGAGGACACCGAAATCGCTCAGGAAACCAGGAAGGAAATCACGCTCGCGCACAAGCTCGAACTCAAATCCATAGATCTCCCCACCCTCGCCATTGACCGGCTGATTGAGAACGAACTCAGTGCCGTCAGGGAAATCGAAGAAATCGGGCCGGGTGTCACGAAAATCGGCAAAAAACGCCTCGTATTCCGCCCTGACATCGATGCCGCCGCCATCGCCGTTTTCGAAGAACACGTAGGTGAAGTTGTTCTTGACGTTCTTGTAGAAGAAGCCCGCTCGCACCAGCCCAACCGAGTCCTCGAAATAGTACGCAACATCAAAATCGATATTGTCGGTGATGGTCGGTCGCAGATCGGGATTGGGGATTGATAAGGTCACCCGCGCCACGTTGGGCCGTAAGTCCCCCCGGATGCGCTGCACCCGGTTCAAGAGGCGCAGATCGGGATTGACGGTCGAACGGAAATAGCCAAGCCGCGCGACGATATTGCTCTGCGGACGATAGTTCAGCAGAAAACTGGGCGTCCAATTGTCGACCGTGCCCGAAACCTCATCAAACGTGACCAAACCCGCGTCCAGGAAGGTTTCGCGCGGTTCTGATCCCGCGGCGCCGTTCGCGAACTGGATCGAGGGTGACGCGATAGTGACGTTTGACCGGCTTTCGCGTTCGTAGCGAACCCCGGCGATCAGATCGAACTTGCGCCATTTGAACTGGGTTTCGAGATAGGCGGCGAGCCTGTCTTCGGTTGTTTCCGTCGGCTGGAAAGCGCCAGCATCCTCAAAGGGATCGGCGCCCCGTCTATCGTTCGAAATATAACGCGCATCCCCGATGTTCCTCAGCGTATCGAAAATCGTTGGGAACACATCGGGCGACAAGGTCGCAAGCGGGAAATCATCAAGGCCGATAATGCCCAGATTGCTTTGACCCAAGACCGCTCCATCAATTTCATCGATCGACAATTCCTGCCCAAAGCGCCGGACGTAGCTTTCGATGGTCGCTGTTCTGGGGTTGGTGTTGTCGTCAATCGTTTTTCGCGTTGTTGGACGATAAAGCCCACCCAATTCGATGTATTCGATGAAGTCGCTGGCCGGCTTATAGCGCGTTTGCAATTCGAAATTGAAACTCTCGGTCGTGTTGTCGATCAGGTTTCGATTAGCGATCAGAAGGTTGTATTGTGATGGATCCACGCTCGCCGCGAGTCCAGCCGCCGACAGCGAAGGCAAGGCCACGCCGTTGGGCGCTAAGGTAAAGAGCCCATCAATCACACGCGGATTTCCATTGGTGTCGGGTGCCGTCACAATGGTATCGGGATTAACGAGGCCAAAAATATCGGTGTTGAGTGAACCCTGAAGGTTCACCAACGCATTGTCGCCTTCGCTTCGAGCGCGGGTGTAGCCCGCCCGATATTCAAATTCCCAGCGACCAAAATCGGTATCACCGCGGAAACTGATCGTGTCGGATGTCAGCTTGTTGTCGAGTGTGTTGACCACAATATTGGGACGCAAGTTCGAAAGCGTTTCACGCCGCCGCACTTCGCCGCCAAGCTCGGCAATCGGCATACTCACAATCGGCGTAGTCGCAACGAAGTTGTTGTTGGTTGTAACCCCTCTCACATCGCGAACATTACGCTGCATATCCAGCCGCAAACGGGTGTGATCAGCGACATCCCATGCCAAGCCAAGCGAGGCGTTGAGCGCCGTTTCATCCCGGTCTCGCTGCAGAAACGTCGTGCTCCCGATAAGCCGTTGGGGAAGCTCCGGATCAAACGGAAACTCAAAGCTGAAAGGAACGCGGCTCAGGAAAAGAAAACCCTCTGGCAAAACAGGCGGTACGACATCAATCAAATTGCTGTCGACGTTGGTCCGGTTCGTGTCGCGGTACTGCACCGTTCCCACAACGGCCAGATTATCGGTCAACTTGGTCGCGAGAATACCGTTTAGCTGATACTCCTCACCATAATCGCGCGCCGGACTCAACTCGCCTTCAATGTTCAGATTGAGATCGAAATCATCGTAATC
>CALCCG010000025.1 GCA_937899785.1 uncultured Erythrobacter sp.
CCGTTGATCGGCGCTGCACCTTCTTCTCCGATCAGCCCTTGAGCGCGCGCGCGGGCTTCCCGCTCTTGTTTGTGTCGGGTACGAATGGTGAGTCACTGGTAGCCGAAGACGACTTCGACGCCTGGCTGCCGCGCTTCAACGTCCTGTTCCGCGCAACCGACGATGTGAACCTCTATGCGACCGTCTCAAAGGGCCGCCGCTCTCCGGTTATCGATCTGGACCAGGATGGCGCCACGCTGATCGACGCGGAAGAGGTCTGGAACTATGAAGGCGGCGTCAAAGCCAACATCGGCCAATTTGCCGGCTCTGTGGGCGTCTTCTTCCAGGATTACACCAACTTCCAGACGAGCTTCATCGATGGATCTGGCCAGATCGTCCCGGTCAATGCGGGCGAAGCCAGCAACTTTGGGATCGAGGCCGAAGCGGTCTGGACACCGACGCGCTCCATTCGCGTGTTCGCCAATTACGCGTATATCGATGCGGAAATCGACGCTCCGTCCGACCAGCCGGGCGCCGACGCCTTTGTCGGCTCGCGCTTCCGTCTGCAACCGGAACACTCCGCCAGTGGCGGGATCGACGCGGCCTTCCCAATTGGCAACACGTCGCACCAGTTTTTCCTCACGCCGAGCGTCACCTATCAAAGCCGGGTGTTCTTCGAACAGCCAAACGATCCGGACAACCCGACGCTGAGCGAAGACGGCTACACGCTGGTCAATCTGCGCGCCGGGGTCCGGTTCAAGGACGGCCAATTCGGCTTGACGTTCTTCGCGCGCAATCTGCTCGACGAGGAATATCTGATCGATGCGGGCAACACCGGCGCGGTCTTTGGGACGCCGACCTTCATCGCCGGTGAGCCGCGCCTGTACGGGATCGAGCTATCCGCACGCTACTAGGAGCGGTGGGATCGCAAGCAAAGAAGAGGGGCCGCGCGAAACGTGGCCCCTCTTTTTGCGCGCGGCGCTGACGATCAAGGCGAAGGGTGAGTGGACTCCCCTCCCCCCTTACGATCTTGCAAGCGTTAGTCGAAGTCTTCGGCTGTAAGCGTGGTTTGGTTCTCGACGGCGGAAGCGCTCTTCGCTTGCACCTCTTCGGTCGCTGGGACCAGGCCAATCTCGGTCAGCGCGCTGCCTGCGCTCCAGCTCTTGGCCCATTGCGCAAGATATTCCTCGATGCCGGGCGTGGCGCCGATCCGCGCTTTCTTCACATACATGTAAAGCGGGCGCGATCCGGGATAGGAGCCATCGGCAATCGTCTCCGCGCTAGGAGCCACACCGTCCAGGGTCAGTCCCTTGATCGCCTCGTTGTTCTTTTCGAGATAAGAATAGCCAAAAATACCGACCGCGCGCGGATTGTTCGCGATCTTGCCAACGATCAGATCGTCTTTCTCGCCTTGATCGATATAGGCGCTGTCCGAGCGCAGGGCGTGGCAATTGGCCTCAAACGCCTCGGGATCGCTCTCTTCCAGCGCGGCCATCGCGCGGTTGGCGGTGCAGGCTGGCATCATCACCACATCAAGCAAGGCGTCGCGCGTCCCCGAGCTTGCGGACGGGCCGTAGACAATGATCGGTTCGCTGGGCAGGCTGCCCGCCACATCCGCCCAGTTCGCCGCCGTTTGCTCTTCGCCAAACGGATTGGCGGCCAGCGCGCGATAGACCGCGCCCGACGTCAGCGCGAGATCGAGACCCTTGTTCTGAGACGAGGCGAACACAATCCCATCGCGGCCCAGCTTGACCTCGATAATATCGGTGACGCCCGCGCCCTGGCACAGTTCGAACTCGGCGAGCGTCATGCGACGCGACGCGTTGACGATGTCGGCGGTCTCAGGTCCTGCGCCTTTGCAGAACTCCGCGATCCCTTCGCTTGAACCGGTCGATTCAAGGACCGGAGCGGTCAAACCCTCATGGGCCGCGAGCGTGGCTTCGACAATTTTTTCCGCAAACGGGTAAACGGTCGACGATCCGATGATCGTGACCGTATCAACAGCTTCCTCAGGTTCGTCACCGCACGCGACAAGGGCCAAACAGGCCGCGCCCGCCAACAGCGATTTCCCGAATTGGGCGACGGTTAGGTCTTGGCAAGTCATCAGGTGCTCCCTTCTTCCGGATCAACGTCATTACGCGGATCTACGATCAGCCCGCGTCTGCGCTCTTTTCGGTCTCTGGCGCCGGTGTGGCCAGCGCCTCTCCAGTCAGATCTTCACGGGTCATCGTGATAAGTTCGTTCACCTTTGCCGTGTTTGCGGCCATTTCTTCGGCGGGCGAGGCAACAAGGCCAATCTTGGCCAGCGGGCCTTGCGCGTCCCAATTCTTGACCCACTCCTGAAGATACAGATCAAGTCCCGGGATTGCGCGCATATGCGCCTTTTTGACATAGACATAGAGCGGGCGCGCGCCTGGATAAGCAAAGCTGGCGATGTTCTCATAGGTCGGGTCGACTCCGTCCATCGGCAGGCCCTGCACCTTATCAGAGTTCTTATCGAGATAGGAGAACCCAAAGACGCCAATCGTGCGCGGGTTGGCTTCGATCTTCTGGACGATCAGGTTGTCCTGCTCGCCTTGATCGGAATAGGCACCATCCGAGCGCACTTCGGTGCACACTTGCAGGTGCTTGTCTGGATCGTCCTGCTTGAGCTGCTTCATCGCCGGATTGGTGTCGCAGCCGACTTCGAGGACAAGCTCCTTCAGCGCGTCGCGCGTGCCCGACGTGCTGGGCGGGCCGTAAACAAGGATCGGTTCATTGGGCAGAGAGGGGTCCACATCGCGCCACGTCTCGTTGGTCTGCTCGCCGCCATAAGGGCGCGCGGCCAGAGCTTCGTACACCGTGCGGGGCGACAGGCTGAGCCGGATACCGTCTTTCGCCGACGCAAACGCAATCCCATCAAGGCCGACCTGAAGCTCGATAACGTCGGTTACGCCATTGGCCTGACACTTGTCGAATTCGCTCAACTTCATCCGACGCGACGCGTTGGCCATGTCGGGCGTGTCGGCGCCCACTCCCTGGCAAAACAGCTGCATCCCTCCGCCGGTGCCGGTCTGCTCGATCAGCGGCGAATTGAAACCCGGATTCGACCGCGAAAAGCTTTCAGCGATTTGCTTGGCAAAGGGATAAACGGTCGACGAGCCGACCGCGCGAATAGAATCGCGCGACACATCGCCCCCGCACGCGGCGAGCGAAACGGCTGTCGCTGCGATCACGCTCGATAGGGTTACCCGTTTGGCCAGAGGGCTGCGTTTCATTATGTCTTGGTACTCCATTTCGTAAGCGGCGCTAAGACTCCTCTGTGACATGCGAATGACGCGACCGACGCAACGCCTCGACCCAGCCATCGGCGCGATCCGCCCGCCATCGCGCTTGCCGCGCCCAAAGTACCAACCCGCTGGCCATGGAGGCAAGCGCGCAGTCGATTGCAAATTGCATTGTTTCTCAGTTCGCTAGCTTCTCTTCAAAGCCCAGACGCTTCAGCCAGGACTTAAGTCAATTCTAACCGGCGCCCTGTACAGTTGAGAGGATGGGTAGGCTGAGTCTTCATTTTACGCTGGCTGTGTTGGCGACGGCGCTTGCGGTGTTGCTGGCCGCGCCCGCGCTCGCCCATGGCAGCGGGCACAGCGAACCCAGCTTTGCGCCACGATGCCACGCCGCCTCGGACACCGCGACGACGTTTGAGACCATGGCGGTGCGCCCCAGCGCAGGAGGGCCATGGATCTGCTCGGACTCCGACTGGGTTGCGCACGAACCGGTCAGCTGGCTGCGGTTTGAACGCGAGGCCTGGGATGGCGAAGAGCGTCCGCGCTATTTCTTCAGCCGGATCGCGCGGCACAAAAGCATAACGTTTGCCGCGCTCGACGCCGATGGGACCTTGCGCACGCTTTCCTGGAACGAAGCGGACGGAAAGCCCTTTGTCGCGGGCCCGGTCTTTCAATTGGTCTTGCCAGAGATCAAAGCCGAAACGCGCGCTCTTATCGTCCGGATCGAGCAACCCCATTCCATCCCTCTGCTAACAGAAGCGCGGCTGACCTTTTACCCGGAAGACGCGGATTGGTCGCAGCTTGAGATGCTAATCCTAGCCTTCGTTCTGGGCATGCTGGTCTTGCCTTTGTTCTTTGACATCAGCTTCTTCATCGTCTTGCGCGAACGCTTTGTGTTGCTGCACGGCGCGATGGTGTTGGCGATGATGGCCTATGTCTTCACCGCCGGTGGCCTGATCTCGGTGATCTCTGGCATTCCGTTATCGGCTATCGCGATTGCGGCGCCTTTGATGTGGTCAATCGGAGTGGGGATATCCGCTTTGTTTCTGGCCAGCTTCCTCGAAGAGGGCGCGCAATCAAAGATCATGCGGCGCTCTACAATAGCGGCAGGGATCTGGTCGTTCGTCGGCCCAGGGTTTTTCGCCCTTCAGCTGGCGGCCACCCAACCCTTCGACGACCGGCTGTATTTTATCTGCTTCCTACCGGTGATCGTGATCATCACCGCAGCGGTTGCCGAAGCGGTCGGTCGCGGAAGCCGCAGCGCACGCTTCGTGGCGGTTGCCTGGACACCGATCATTCTGGCGTCGATCGAGCGGCTCTTGCGCGGGCTGGGCGCGTATTCCGGGCCGTCCACCCTGGACCAGGGCATGTTTATTGCCACAGGGCTTGAAGTGATTGTGATCAGCCTTGCGATCGCGGATCGGTTCCTCGCCATCCGGCGCGAGCGCGACGAGGCGATCACCGAGGCGCGGATGCTGGAGCAATTGTCGAGCCGTGACGCGCTGACCGGACTGCTCAATCGGCGTGGCCTGGAGGCGCGCTTCGACCAGCTCTTCCGGAGCGGATTTGACACCTTTGCCCTTATTGATCTTGATCGCTTCAAGGAGGTGAACGACCAACACGGCCACCAGATTGGCGACGCCGCCCTGGTCGCCAGCGCGCAGGCTCTGAGAGGCAATCACGATCCTGACTTGGTTGCAGCGCGGCTTGGTGGTGAGGAGTTCGTGGTCCTGGTGCGTGGCCCACGCAGCTTGCAGCGCGTCGAAGCGCTGCGCCGCGCGATCTCAACGCGCATTGCCGCCGATGTCGAAGGGCTCTGCGCGCCCGTCACAGCGAGTTCGGGCGCGATCGAGGTGCCCCGATCAACCAACGCGATGATGGGCTTTGATGAGTTTTACGCCCGCGCCGACGCGTTGATGTACGACGCCAAGGCTTCAGGCCGAAACCGCATGGTCTCTGAAAAGCTCACCATGTTCCCAAACCCGGCGGCGAACACCAAAGGATGCGATTGCGGGCCCCAGGCGCCCCCTGTACGCCCTGGTCGTCCAGCGAAAGATCACGCCGCCTAGACCGATGGGCTTTCGCGAAAGGGGGCGATAATCTCGGCCCGCACGCGCGCCAGGCGCTGGCTTTCGCGGTCAAGCATGGCCCATGTTGTGCGAGCTGATACGAGCGGCTTGCCGCCCGCATCGACGAATTCAACCACGCGCACCGAAGTGGCGCCTTTGGGCGCATCGGGGATGAACGTTTCGCCATAGGCGACCTCGCCCGCGGCGATGTTGCCGCGATAGTCAATCTCATGGCGCACCACGACCCAAAAGAACCGCGCGTGATCTTCGCGCCGGGCCGCTGTGTCCCAATGCGCGGTCGCGAGATCCTGAATCCATTGCACCCACACCGCGTTGTTGACGTGGCCAAGTTCGTCAATGTGCTCGCGCGAAGCGGTGAAGGCGCGAGTGAAGCGCAGGGTCACGGACAGGCTCCTATCCCAACGAGGCAGGGTCCGAATATCAGCAGAAACGGAAGAGCAGCTCCCATCAACGCGAACAGGCCGATGACCAAGGCCACTTCGCGCAAATAGTAACGCCGCTTCACCCGCCGTTCTGCTCCTCGCTGCTCATTCCCATCTGCCACAGGATAAAGCTGAACTCTTCCGCCGTTTCGTATAGCGAATTCCAGCGGCCCGATTTGCCGCCGTGGCCTGCGCCCATATTGGTTTTCATCACAAGCACGTTGTCGTCCGTCTTGGTGTCGCGCAGTTTGGCGACCCATTTGGCGGGCTCCCAATAGGTGACGCGCGGATCGTTCAGCCCGGCGGTCACCATAAGCGGCGGGTAATCCTGCGCGCTCACCTGATCGTACGGGCTGTAGCTGAGGATGAAGGAGAACGCCTCTTTGCTGGTGATGGGGGTGCCCCATTCCTGCCATTCGCCGGGCGGCAGCGGAAGGTCCTCGTTGAGCATCGTGTTGAGCACATCGACAAAGGGCACATGCGCGACAACCGCGCCGTATTGGCTGGGGTCCTGATTGACTATCGCGCCCATCAGCTCGCCCCCTGCAGAGCCACCGCTGGCGGTGACCATGCCTTCGGCGGTCAGGCCCATATCAATCAGCCCACGCCCCACATCGACAAAATCGTTGAAGGTGTTGGTCCGCTCCATCAGCTTGCCCTGGAGGTACCATTTGCGGCCCAGATCATCGCCGCCGCGAATATGCGCGATGGCGTAAGCAAAACCGCGATCGACAAGGCTCAGGCGTGTGGTCGAAAAACCCGGTGGGATGGCATAGCCATAGGCGCCATAGGCGTAGAGATGCAGCGGGCCCGGCCCCTCAATCCCCTGCTCCGCGAGGATTTTTGCGCGATCCTTGTGCATCACGACGCTGGCGGGCACCATCGTCCCGTCGCGCGCTTGGATCTCGACCCGCCGGGTGATGTAGTCGGCCTGATTGTAGCCGCTGGGGATTTCCTGCGTCTTGAGCGTTTCGAGCGAATTGTTGGCTACGTCGTAATCAAACACCGTATCGGGCGTGATCATGCTCTCATAAGAAAGACGCAGCTTGGTCTGATCGTATTCGGGGTTGTTCGACAGGCCCGCGTCGTAGCTTTCCTCGGGAAAGGTGATCGACTGGATCGTCTGCGGCGCGGCGTATTGGCGGATCTGCACCTGGTCGAGACCGTTCAAGCGCCCCTCGGTAACGAAGAAATCTTTGAACAGGTCAAACCCGGTGAGGTAGAACTCATCCGATCCCGCGATCACCGTTTCCCACTCGCTTGGGGCGCTGAGCGCGGCCTTCGCCAGGCGGAAATTGACGTGATCGTCATTGGTCCAGACGAACAGCTCGCCCTCGCGGATATCAACGCTGTATTCGACGCCCTTTTTGCGCGGGCGGATGAGCGTTTGCTCGCCGGTGGGATCAGCGGCGGAAACAAAACGCACCTCGCTCGTCTCGTTGTCGCCGCTTGCAATGATCAGGTAATCATCTTGCGCGGTGAGGCCAGCACCGACGCTAAAGCTCTGGTCTTCTTCAAGGTAGAGCGTCACGTCCGTGTCGTTCGGCTGGCCGATTGTGTGCAGCTTGATTTCCAGCGAGCGCCACTCCTCGGTCGAGGGCGTGTAAACCAGCGCGGTGTCGTTCGCGACCCAGGTCAGACCGCCGCGCAGGTTCGGAATCTCGTCACTGAGCATCTCGCCCGTCTCGAGGTCCTTGATCACCGCGGTGTAACGCTCGGACCCGTTGGTATCGGTCGCGTAGGCAAGATAGCGCCCGTTCTGGCTGACCGTGAACGCGCCGAGGCGGAAATATTCCAGGCCCTCGGCCAGCGTGTTCTGGTTGAGGATCACTTCACCCTCAGCGTCGGCGGGCGCGTCCACCGGCTTGCGGTAAATCTTGCGATATTGCTCGCCTTCGGAGATCGCGGACCAGTAGAGATAGGCCCCGCGGCGTTGGGGTACGCTGGAATCGTCTTCCTTGATGCGCGCCTTCATCTCTTCGAACAATGCCTCGGTCTGGGCTTCCAGCGGGTCCATATTGGCTTCGAAATAGGCGTTTTCGGCCTTCACATAGTCGAGCACGTCCTCATCATCGACCGTCGGATAGGACTTGTCATAGAGCCAATCATACGGGTCTTCGATCGTCACGCCGTGATGGGTGTAGGTGTGCGGCACTTTCTTGGCGATGGGGGGAGTGGCTTCAGATGCGCTCACGCTTGTCTTATCCTTATGGTTGTCGGCCTGCACCGCCGCAATGGGGGCAAGAGCAAGGCTGGCCGCACAGGTAAGCGCGGCAACGCGAAATTTCGAGAGCTGGGCCATGGGTGTTCTTGTCCTTTGGCAAAAGACGCGCGGGTTAAAAGCGCCAAGATGTGCAATTATGTGATAGGCTTCTAGCCACCAGTGCCGCGCCGAAGCAATGGCGCGGATCGCCCAACGCCTCCTGAGGATCGACCAAATGCTGATGCAGACCCACGAAGCCCGCCTCGCCGCCCTCCGCGAGGAGTTGAAACGCCGGAGGCTGGATGGCTTTGTGGTCCCGATTTCGGATGAGCATATGAGCGAATATGTCGGCGATTACGCGCAGCGCCTCCATTGGCTCACCGGCTTCGGAGGATCGGCCGGCTTTGCGGCGGTGACGCTGAACGAGGCGGCGATCTTCGTCGATGGCCGCTACACTGTGCAAGTGGGCGAACAGGTGGATGAAAGCCTCTTCGCCTATCGCTCGATCCCCAAGGACACTCTGGCGTCTTGGCTGAAAGAGGTGTGTGAGGAAAACGCGACCATCGCCTACGATCCATGGCTGCACACGTCGGGATGGGTAAAGGCGCTCGAAGCGGACGTGACGGGCGCAGGCATCACGATCGCGCCGGTGCAGCCGAACCCCATCGACGCGGTTTGGAGCGACCAGCCCAGCCCTTCCGACGCGGTCGCTGTGGTGCACACCGAAGAGCTGGCCGGGCAGTCATCAGCGCACAAGCGCGGCCAGATCGCGGATTGGCTCGGGCAGGAGCAGCTTGACGCGGTCGTTGTTCCGGCGCTCGATTCGGTCGCCTGGCTGCTCAACCTTCGCGGGGCCGATGTGGCGCACACGCCGGTCGCGTTATCCTATGTGATCGCGCACGCTGATGGCCACGCCGAGCTGTTCATCGCGCCGGAAAAAGTAACCGCCGAGCTTACCCAGCATTTGGGCAACGCGGTGACGATCCGCGATCGCGGTGGGTTCGAATCCGCGCTGACCGAATTTGCGGGCAAGACCGTGAGCGTCGATCCCACATTCGGCGTCGCCGGCATAGCGCAGGCGCTGACGGCCGGCGGGGCGAGCGTCGTGCACAAGCAAGACCCCACCATTCTGGCCAAGGCGATGAAGAACGCAGCCGAAGTGGCGGGGCACCGCTCCGCGCAAGCGCTCGACGGGGTGGCCGTCTCGCGCTTTTTGCGCTGGCTCGAAGAGACCGCGCCTTCAGGCGAGGTGGACGAATTGGGTGCGGCGGCGAAACTGCTCGAATTTCGGCAAGCCTGCGGCGATCTGCGCGACACCTCGTTCGACTCGATCTCGGCGGCAGCGGGCCACGCCGCTCTGCCGCACTACCGGGTCGATGAAGACAGCAACATCCCAATCCCTCCCGGCTCGATTTATCTGGTCGATTCGGGCGGCCAGTACCCGGCGGGTACGACCGACATCACCCGCACGGTGTGGATCGATACGCCCGACGGCGCTGCGCCCACGGCGGAGATGAAGGACCGCTTCACCCGCGTGCTCAAGGGCCACATCCAGATCGACCAGGCGGTCTTCCCGCAAGGGACGGTGGGTGGGCAGATCGATGTCCTGGCGCGGCAATATCTGTGGGAGGCGGGTGTCGATTACGCGCATGGCACCGGCCATGGCGTGGGCAGCTTCCTCGCGGTGCACGAAGGCCCCCAGCGCATCGCCAAGCCCAATGGCGGTCAGCCGGGGACCAACGCCGAACTGCACGCCGGGATGATCCTTTCGAACGAGCCGGGCTATTACAAGCCCGACGCGTTCGGCATCCGGATCGAAAACCTTGTGCTCACGGTTGAGCGTGCGCTGGATGGCGCGGAAGGCCGCTACCTCGGGTTTGAGTGTTTGACCTTTGTGCCGATCGACCGACGTCTCATCGATAAGAGCCTGCTGACCCAGGCGGAGAGGGCATGGCTGGACGGGTATCACGCGCGGGTGCGCGCGATCTTGGCGCCGCAGCTGGACGGCGAAGACCTTGCCTGGGTTGAGCGGGAGACTTTGCCTTTGTCTTGAGTTCGCCATCGCTCACCGATCACGCTCCTCGCCTCCCCACCCGTCCACCACAGCCTAGTGGCACCTTTGGGGGACGGGTGGGGAGGCGGGGTGGGTGATCGCTCCCGAAGATACTCGCGGAAAACCCTCTTCCACCATTTTGGATGTTCCTGTAATGTTCCTTCGCACTGAGTCGCATAAGGAGGAGCATTCACATGATCGGCTACGTCACTCTGGGAACCAACGACTTGCCGCGCGCGGCGGCGTTTTATGACGCGATTGCCAAGCATTTCGGTGTGGGGCGAATGATGGAATTCGACACGTTTATCGCCTGGGGGCAGATGGGTGGCGCTCCGGGCGTCGCGGCGACCAAGCCCTTTGATGAACAGCCCGCCAGTGTTGGCAACGGCACTATGGTCGCGCTGCAGGTGGAAACGCCGGAGCACGTCCAGGCGGTCTACAACACCGCCATCGCGCATGGCGGCAGCGACGAAGGCGCGCCGGGACCGCGCGGCGATGATGGCTTTTACGCCGGTTATTTCCGCGATCCCGACGGCAACAAGCTCAACGTCTTTTGCATGACCGCTCCCACAGCGTAGAGGCGACCGGGGCGGCCATCGGCCTGACCCCGGCGCCAGTCTTGCGCGGCGATGAACCGCTTTGTCAGCCCGATACACCTCGCGACAAATTTGCCGCGGCGCGGGATAATCGTGCGACACAGTGGGTGTAGAAGGGTTTTCGTGAGTTGCGGTGGACGCGTCAGGAGGCGCTCCCCCGAATACGCTCCGGCCTTGTAAGCAAAGGGTGGCAACCGGGTTCCTTACCCCCTGATCTCGTTTCCCCTGGCGAGATAACCCGGTTCGCCACGCTTTCTCAAAGGCTTGACGCGTCTGCCGCAACTTACGTGGAACAACACCGCCAAAACGGCGGGCCCTTTTGGAGATACACTATGCGCAAACTCACTCTTTTAGCCGCCGCGGGAACGCTGGCGCTGGGTGGCGCGGGAATCGCTGTGGCGAAGCATAACGCCGACCATTCCGGCGCCCATCGCGGCCCAGCATTTGAACGCGCCGATCTGGACGCCGATGGCGTCGTCACACTTGATGAAGCCAAAACCCAGGCGGCGGAGCGCTTTGCCAAGATGGACGCCAACCAAGACGGCGCGATCAGCAAGGCGGACCGTGAGGCCCACGCCGAGCAACGCTTTGCCGAAGCCGACGCCAACCAAGACGGCGAAATCAGCGCCGAAGAAATGACCGCAGCCCGCGAAAAACGCGAAGCCGAACGCGCCGCACGCCGCGCCGAGCGGCAAGCCGCGATGTTCGAACGGCTCGACACGGACAAAAGCGGCGGTCTGTCCCAAGAAGAGCTCGAAGCGGGCAAGGCGCAGCGCGCAGAGATGCGCGGACCCGGCCCGCGCATGGGTCGCCGCGGCGACCCCGGAATGCGCATGCTGCGGCGCGCGGACACCAACAAGGACGAAGCGATCAGCCGAGACGAGTTCGACGCCATGGTCGAAGCGCATTTTGCGCGGATCGACACCGATGGCTCGGGCACAATAAGCCAGGCTGAAAGCGAGGCGGCCAAGGCTGATCGCAAAGGTCGCCGTGGCTCGCGCTCGGGCCGGCGCGGACCCGGCGCGGCGGAACCGAGCGCTGACACGTAAAGACCCTCTCCTGGTGCGCCAGATGACACGCCCCTGATCGTCTGGCGCACCAACCTCTGGCCGGCCCGGCTCGCTCATCCTGTGGGATCAGCGCGCCGGGTCGGCTTGCTCTTTTTATCAAGCTGCCCCATCGCCTTTTTGGAGACAACAATGAGCGAGCAAGACATGAGCATGCACGCTGGTCACAACACCGGCTCTGTGAAAATCCTGCTGGTCGACGATGAACCGAGCCTGCGTGAGCCGCTTGCGGAATATCTGACCGGCCAGGGGTTCGAGGTGGCTGAGGCCGAAAGCGCCGCCCGCGCGCGCAGCGTGCTGGCCGATGCGGACGCCAACCCTTCCGGCACCCCGCGTCCCGATATCGTCTTGCTCGACATCATGATGCCGGGCGAAGACGGGCTGTCGCTGTGCCGCCATCTGGTGGAAACGCGTGAGCTTCCCGTGATTTTTCTGACCGCCAAGACCGAGGCCACAGATCGGATCGTCGGGTTGGAGCTCGGCGCGGACGATTACATCGTCAAACCGTTCGAACCGCGCGAACTGGTCGCTCGCATCCGGACTGTGCTGCGCCGTGTTGCCCGCGGTCCCGCAGCGCAGGAAGACGATCAGGACTGGCTCTATGTCTTTGAGGAGTGGACGCTTGATCCTCTAAAGCGCAAGCTGGTGGACCCGGACGGCGTCACTGTCCCGATTTCCACTGCAGAATTTCGTCTGCTCCGCGCCTTTCTCGACAACCCTCGCAAAGTGATGGACCGCGATCTCCTGCTCGACATGGTGCAAGGCCGCACCGCGCATCTGTTTGATCGCGCGGTTGACAATCAGGTAAGCCGCCTGCGCCGCAAGATCGAAAGCGACACTCGCAACCCTCACTACATCCAGACCGTGCGCGGCGGCGGCTATCGGTTTGCCGCGCAAGTGCACCGCACCGCGCCCGGAGCCTCTGCCGAAGCATGACCCGGCTGCTCCCGCGGAGCCTGCTTGGCCAAGCGATGACCAGCGTGATGCTGGCGCTGCTTATCGCGCAACTGGTCGGCGCGCTGCTGATTTATCGCGCCAGCGGGGACCGGCTCGAACTCTCGGCTCTGACCGCCCTGACGGCGCAGCTTTCTATTGGCGGCGAGCGACCCCAACGCTTTCAGCCCGCGCCGGGTCCGCCCCGCCCGCGCCCCGGGCTTCGGCCTCCGCCTGATATCGCCAGCGCTCCCGTCCGCCCCGCTGCGCGTTTGCCGCGTCCCTTGCTCTACCGCGTCGGCGCAACACCCGAAGTGGCGCTCACCCGCGAGAACACCGACTCTTCGATGGCCAAACGCTTGCGCGAGCTTTTGGAGCAGGAAGGCATCACCCCGCACAAGCTGGGTATAGAGACGCGCATCGCCGGTTCCGATCTGGAGTTGGTGGAACTCGCGCGCCAGCGCCCACGCGCCGCCGCCGACCGGCAATGGCGCGAAAGGCGTCTCTACGTTGCAACCATTCAGCGCACGCCGCAGAGCGAATGGGAAACCGTCCGCACCTTTGAACGCAAGCCGCCAAGCGGCGCGGGACTGTTGCTGGTGGCGCAGACCCTGTTCATTTACGCGGTGCTGTGCGCGATGCTGTATTTCGTCCTGCGCCGGATTACACAACCGCTGGCGCAGCTGACCGAGCGGTTTGACGATTTCTCAAAAGCGCCCGATCGCACCGTCAAGCTGGAGGAATCCGGCCCGTCCGATACGCGTCGCCTGATCGCCGCGTACAACGCCATGGAAGCGCGCATTTCCGCCCTTCTCGATGAAAAAGACGTGATGCTCGGGGCGATCGGGCACGATCTCAAAACCCCTTTGGCCGCGCTGCGCGTGCGGATCGAGAGCGTCCCGGATGAAGCCCAGCGCAGCCGCATGGCCGCAAGCATCGAGGATATCACCCGCACGCTCGATGATATTCTCTCGCTGGCGCGCGTTGGCCGCGCGCGCGAGGAAGCCCACACCGCCGAAGCGGTCGATATCGGCGCGCTGGCCGACAGCGTGGTCGAGGAATTCGAGGATCTGGGCCAACCCGTCACGCTTGAGCTGGCGGGCGGGCGAAGCGCGCGCTTGGTGGCGAGAATTCAGGAGACCTGGCTCAAACGCGCCTTGCGCAACCTTGTTGTCAACGCGGTGCGCTATGGCGGCACGGCGCAGGTTTCGGTGGCGGCGCAGGAAAATCCCAAAGGACGCGCGTTGATCCTGCGGGTCGAAGACGACGGCCCGGGCATTCCCGAACAAGATATCGAGTCCATGCTTGAACCGTTCAAGCGCGGAGAGACGTCGCGCAGCCGAGCAACGGGAGGGGCCGGGCTTGGGCTGACGCTGGCGCGCGCCATCGCCGAAGCGCATGGGGGCGAACTTGTGCTCGAAAATCGCTATCAGGATGGCGCGATCGGCGGGCTCAGAGCGGAGCTGCGTATCCCCGGCTGAGCCCTCACCGCATCAAACCACCGATCAGATTGCGCACAAAGCGCCCAGCGATCGGGCCCGCCAGATCGGTCGCGATTGAACCGGCGGCTGAGGTTATCCCGCTGGCCATCGGATTGGCGCGGCTCTTCTTGCCGAGAACCGCAGCGGCCGCGGCCCCGGCCACGCTGCCAGCGGCCACCTTGGTGCCGCGGCTTATGGCCTTTTCCCACATCGACTTGGTCTTGCGCGGGCGCTTGCGCACCTCTTCCTCGCCCCGCTCAGCGACTTCCTCAGCGGTGGCCGCGGCGTCGGCGGCCTTGGCGGCGAGCACCTCTTCGGCGCTCTCCCGGTCGACCGCTTCGTCGTATTTGCCTTCGAACGGGCTGATCGACTGGACAATCGCGCGCTCTTTCTTGGTCACCGGGCCAAGGCGCGAGCGCGGCGGCTTGATCAAAGTGCGCTGGACCACGGTGGGTGCCCCCTCTTCGTCGAGGGTTGAGACCAGCGCCTCGCCCACCCGCAATTCAGTGATGACCTCTTCGGTGTCGAGGTCCTCGTTGATACGGAAGGTTTCCGCCGCCGCCTTGATCGCGCGCTGATCGCGTTTGGTGAAGGCGCGCAGCGCGTGCTGGACACGGTTGCCCAGCTGGCCAGCGACTTCCTCAGGGATGTCGATCGGGTTTTGCGTCACGAAGAAAACGCCCACGCCCTTGGAGCGGATCAGGCGCACAACCTGCTCGATTTTCTCCTGCAAGGCCTTGGGCGCGTCGTCGAAGAGCAGGTGGGCTTCGTCAAAGAAGAAGACGAGCGTGGGTTTTTCGGGATCACCCACTTCGGGCAGGCTCTCAAACAGTTCAGCGAGCAGCCAAAGCAGGAAGGTCGCGTAAAGCTTGGGGCTGCGCATAAGCTTATCCGCGGCGAGCACGTTGATATAGCCGCGACCCTGTTCATCGGTCGCCAGGAAATCGTCGATTTCCAGCGCGGGCTCGCCAAAGAAGTGGTTTGCCCCTTGCGCTTCGAAGCTCAGCAATTGCCGCTGGATCGCGCCCACCGATTGCTTGGAGACGTTGCCGTAAACGCCTGAGAGCTCTTTCGAATTTTCGTAGGCGAATTGCAGCATCGCGGTGAGATCGCCAAAGTCGAGCAGCAACAGGCCGTTGTCATCCGCGTGGCGGAAGATGATCTGGAGCACGCCTTCCTGCGTGTCATTGAGGTCCAGCAAGCGCGCCAGCAGCAGCGGCCCCATTTCAGAGACCGTGGTGCGGATCGGGTGGCCCTGTTCGCCATACAGATCCCAGAAGATCGCCGGGTTGTCCGAATAGGCGTAGTCCTCCATGCCCAGTTCTTCGGCGCGGCTCTCCAGCTTGTCGGCGTGTTTGAAGGTGGGTGATCCGGACATCGCGATGCCCGATAGGTCACCCTTCACATCCGCCACAAAGACCGGCACTCCGTTGGCCGAAAAGCTTTCAGCGAGGCCTTGCAGCGTCACGGTCTTGCCCGTGCCAGTGGCTCCTGCAATCAGCCCGTGACGGTTGGCTCGGCTGAGCGAGAGATGCTGCTTCTCACCATTGCCGCCCAAACCCAGAAAAATCTCGCTCATGCTTCGCGCTACCCCTCTTACCCTTGGTGCTGTGGCTGTGCAGGGACGACGCGCGGCGGTCAAGCGCCCGAAGGGCCCCGCTCGACGTGGCCCTCTCGACTTGGAAGCGGGAATGTCTAGATGGGACGTATGGGTCCACCAAAACCGTTTGTCCTGCTTGATGACGCGCGCGAAAGCGGCGCAGCGGACGCGCTTGCCTATGAAGCGCCGACCCGGACCTTTGCCGCCTATCGCCCCGCCGATGTTGAGCGCGCGCTGCACGAGGCCGACGCCGCGCGTCAAGCCGGGGGTGGTCATCTGGCGGGCTCCATCGCGTATGAGGCGGGGCTGGCGCTTGAGCCCAAACTCGCGCCCCTGGCTGAAGCGCGCAGCGGCGCAGCGGGACCGCTTGTCTGGCTGGGGCTGTTCGAAGGCGAGCCTGAGCGGATCAAGCCGAGCGACGTGCCCGCCTGGCTGGCGGCGCGCGCCCAAGGGACGGCGAGCCTCGGCCCGCTGGACCCACAGATATCACCGGGCGGATACGCCGCCGCCTTTGCCGGCTTGCGCGAAGCGATTGTGGCGGGCGATATCTATCAGGCCAACCTCACCTACCCGCTCGCCGGGTCCTATCGCGGCGATCCGGTGGCGCTTTACGCCCAGCTGCGCGCGGGCGCCAAAGCGGGCTATGGCGGCCTGATTTTTGACGGGAGCCACTGGCTCTTAAGCTTTTCGCCTGAGCTGTTCGTCGCGCTGGACGGGCAAAACGCCAAGGTCAAACCGATGAAGGGCACCCGCCCGCGCGGGAGCGACGCGCAGGGGGACGCGGCGCTTAAGGAAGAGCTGGCGACCTCGGTCAAGGACCGGGCCGAAAACCTCATGATCGTCGACCTGATGCGCAACGATCTGGCCCGTGTCGCGGTGCCCGGCAGCGTGACGGTGGACGGGCCCTTTGCGGTGGAGAGCTATCCGACGGTGCACCAGATGGTCTCCAGCGTGCGCGCGCAGCTGGCGCCGGGCAAAGGCGCGATGGATCTGGTGCGCTCGCTGTTCCCGTGCGGATCGATCACCGGCGCGCCGAAAATCCGCGCGATGGAGCTGATCGACGAACTCGAACGCGACGCGCGCGGCCCCTATTGCGGCGCAATGGGCCGGATCGACGCCGACGGATCCGCCGCGTTCAACGTCGCGATCCGCACTTTGCGACTGACTCCGATTGAGAACGGGCAAGGGACCGCCGTGCTCGGGGTCGGCTCCGCCATCGTCGCGGACAGCGAAGCGCACAGCGAACGCCGCGAATGCGAGGTCAAGGCCGGCTTTGCGCGCGCTTCTTCAGCGCTTCGCGATGGGCCCGATCTCACCGCGCCCGGCTTCGATCTCATCGAAACCATGGAATTCAATCCTGACATTGGTGTGGCGCTGCTGGAATTGCACCTTGAACGCATGAAGACGAGCGCCGCGGCGCTTGGCTTTGAGTTTGACCGCCACGCGGCGCGCAACCAGATACAGGCGCTGTGCTTTGAGCTCGATAAGCCGGCAAAATTGCGTCTGCTGACGGCGCGCAGCGGCGCCATCGCGCTGGAGACCGCGCCCTTGCCCGCCCCCTTTGAGAGGACCGTTCCAGCCATCGCCTTGCCTCACCCGCTGGATCCCTCCGATTGGCGTCTGGCGCACAAGACATCGGATCGAAGTTTCTACGAAGACGCCGTCGAAGCGGCGCGCAGTGTGGGCGCGCTCGAAGCCATTCTGGTGCGCGAGGACGGCCTGGTGACCGAGGGCGGCTGGACCAGTGTCTTTGTCGAGCGCGATGGCGTCCTGCTCACCCCCCCGACATCGCTGGGCCTGCTGCCCGGCGTGCTGCGCGCCTTCCTGATCGAAAAGGGCCAGGCCAAAGAGGCCGAGCTGACGCTGGATGACCTGGCCTATGGCTTCCAGCTGGGGAACGCGGTGCGCGGGTTGTTTGCCGCAAAGCTGGTGTGATGCCCGCGCGCAATTCCTTTTCCTACTCAGCGCCAAACTGGCAAAGGGGGCGTATGCCCCGCGTTCAACTCTTCGCCCGTAAATCGCAAGAAGCGATCAAAAGAGGCGGTTTTGATCGCTTGGATTTTTGCGCCAAGACCGTGGTCCATGCGGTCCATGTGTTCTCCAGCTGCGACGAACCGATGGCCAGGAAAGGCGGGTCGAAGTGACCCCCGACATCCTCTTCGAAGACGGCGAAGCGCTCGTCATCAACAAGCCCGCTGGCTTGCCCATCGATCGTCCGCGCAAGGGCGGTGAGTGCCTGGAGGACCATCTCGAGGCGCTCAAACTCGGCTTTCAGCGCGCGCCTGTCCCGGTCCACCGGCTTGATACCGACACCAGCGGCTGTCTGCTGCTCGCGCGCAATCCCAAGGCTTTGAAGCGCTTCAACAAGGCGTTTGAAGACCGGCTTGTCATCAAGACCTATCTCGCGGTTCTGGCCGGCCAGCCTCCCAGCGAAGGCGGCACGATCCGTCTCAAGCTCGCCAAGATCAGCTCGGAGGCGAAGGGCTGGCGGATGATCGCGGCGAAGAAGGGCAAGGAAGCGGTCTCGCATTGGGAGTTGCTCGAGACGCTTGGGCCCAACGCCCTCATCCGCTTCACCCCTGAGACCGGCCGCACCCACCAACTGCGCATCCACGCGCATAAGGGGCTGGGCGCGCCGCTTCTGGGCGATCCGATCTACGGGTCCGAGGCCCAGCGCGGCAAAGGGGCGCGGCGGACGATGCTGCACGCCTCGACCCTTGTGGTCCCGCGCGAGGGCAAGCCCGCGATCAAAGCGCACGCGCCGCTGCCGTCGGACTTTGTGGCGATGGGGGTGAGCGATGGATAGGACGCTGCTCGATCGCGTGATCTCCCGGGCGCACGCCATCGCTGAGGAGAGCTTTCTGGCAGGCTCCGGTCCCGGCGGGCAGAACGCCAACAAGGTCGCGACCGAAGTCCAGCTGCGCGTCAACATCTATCCGCTGCGCCTGCCGCCGGCGGTCTTGGCCCGGCTGCGCGCGATCGCGGGCTCGAAGCTCACCACCAGCGGAGACCTGCTCATCACCGCGCGCCAGCACCGCACGCAGGAGGCCAACCGCCAGGCCGCGCGCGACAAACTCGAAGACATGCTCGAAGCCGCGCATCAGCAGCCCAAGCAACGCGCCCGAACACGGGTCAACCGGGTGGGCAAGGTTCAGCGGCTCAAAGCGAAGAAAGCGCGCGGGGAAGTGAAAGCCAATCGGAACAAGCCCAGCCGTTCGGACTGGTGAGCAGTCGCGACGGCTTGCGCTTGACTTTTCCCCCAGAATCACTCAGAGGCGCGCGTCTGTAAGGCGGCGCCGCTCGCGCCGCCCTTTGTTTTTCCGGCCCAGCCCGTTTTGGGAGGCCATCACCCGATCTGTAGGAAACCGCCATGGCGAAGCCCGCAACCGTCAAGATCAAGCTCGTCTCGACCGAGGGCACGGGCTTTTACTACGTGACCAAGAAGAACCCGCGCAACATCACCGAGAAGATGGTGTTCCGCAAATACGATCCGGTCGCCAAGAAGCATGTTGAGTTCAAGGAAGCCAAGATCAAGTAAGCGATTTTGAGCGTTCGCTCAGGCTTGCTCTCGCGCTGAACCGATTCAGCCGCTATTCAAGGCCATCATTCCAAGGTGACGGGCATGATGACGCTGATTTCCAACTTTCGCACAAAGCCCGCCCGCGTTCTCGCCGGTGGGCTTCTGGCTGTGAGCGCGGCGGCGCTGCCCAGCGCCGCGTTGCTTGCCCCTGGCGCACCAGCGAGGGCGCAGTCGCAAGCCAGCGATCTTGACCGGGCGATAGCCGCGCTGCGCGATATTTCGACCATGCGCGCCGAGTTCACGCAAACCGATCGCCAGGGCCAGGTCGCGCGCGGCGTGCTGACGCTCAAGCGACCGGGCAAGATTCGCTTTGATTATGGCCGGGACGCAGACCTGCTCGTCGTCTCCAACGGCAAGTCGCTTTATATGGTCGATTACGAGGTCAATCAGGTCGAACGCTGGCCGGTCAAGAATTCGCCGCTGGGCGCGCTGCTCGATCCGAATCGCGACGTAAAGCGCTATGGCACGCTGATCCCGACCGACAGCCCGGACGTGGTCCATGTGGTTGTCGAAGATCCCAAAAAGCCAGAATACGGCGCCATCAGCCTGATCTTCATGGCAAATTCGCGCGCGCCGGGTGGCCTTCAATTGGTCAATTGGGTGGCGAAGGACGCGCAGAACTATCGCACGACGGTGCGGCTATCGAATCACCGCTACGGCGTTTCGGTGGCGGAAAGCACGTTCACATTTCGTGATCCGCGCCGATCGTCTCGTCGCCCGAAGTAAACGTTTCATCGGCGACAAGTTGTAAGCACGCGACAAAACTAGGCTCGCGTTCATAGAGGCGAAAGCCAAAACCGCGTATCTAGGATGAACAAGGCGGATGAAGCCGGGTTTCCCCCCTGTTGCCCCAGTCTTCTCAGAGAGCCGCCTTGTGCAAGCGTGACGAACGCTAACATGGAACCCCAGTCCCACCGCCCCCGGGACTGGGGTTTTTTGTTGGGATTGCCGGTGTGCACAGACCGATTTGGGGGCTGCGCGCGGACAGAGGATCAATCCCGCAGGGCCATTTCCATCACGTCAAACACCGTCGTGTTGTCGACAAAATTTCCGTTCCAGCCATAGGGTTGCCCCCAAAGCGCGCGCGCGCGCGTGTCCGTGCGCACGAACTGCGCGAACATTTCCGACCCATTGCCAATGGCCCAGAGCGGGACCAGTTCGTTGGTGTGGTTGCCTGAGGCGAATTGATGCCCGGGCATGACGCCTTGGCCCTGGTCCTGCACCGCCAAAAAGCCGTTGAACGTGTCCTGCGCCGGATCAAAGCGCGCCGCGACCAGAGCGTCGGGCGTGCGTTCTGAGGCCACAGGTCCGCCCACGCTGTTGGTGTAAGCGCCTTCGCCCCAAATGCCGCCGCATTCGTGATCCGAAGTGATGATCACCAGCGTTTCATCCCAGCTGGAATTGGCCTCGACCCACGCAATCACCGCGTCGACCGTGCGGTTAAAGTCGATCTGCTCCTCGATATAGCGTTCCATATTGTTGGCGTGGCCCATCCAGTCGATCGCGCCGCCCTCGATCATCAGGAAGAAACCGTCTTCGTCCTGGCTCAGCACGTTGAGCGCGCCCCGGCTCATGGTCGGTAAGTCAGGAACATCGGGGTTGAACGCCATGCCCGAAGGTGTGGCCGCTTCGCCCAGACCTTCGCGCGCCGCTTGCAGAGTCGAACCGGTGCGCGCGATCCCGACAACGCGCTCCGCAACGAACTCGCCCGAGGCGAGCGCTTCGAAATCGGCTTTGTCATCGATGAAGGAGAACCCGTTAAGCCCGGCCTCGCTTGTCAGCTCGCCAAGCGTTTGCGACCCGCCAACATAGCGATAGCCGCGCTCCGCCGACGGTTCGATCGCGCTCCCGCTGGGATCGTAGAGCGGGTGGCCCCCGCCCATAATGACGTCCAGGTCGCTGCTGACCATTTCGTTGAAAATCTCAGCGTAATTGTTGCGCGAAACGTTGTGCGCGATCACCGCAGCGGGGGTGGCGTGGCTGGCCATCACCGAAGCCACCGCGCCGGCCGAACGGCCGCGATCCATGGCAATCTGCGCGATCGTGCGGAAGCGTTCGCCCGCGCTCCAGTCCATGTTGATCCGTCCGTTCGCGGTTTTGCGTCCGGCCATTAGGGCGGTCCCCGCAGCCGCGCTGTCGGTGTAGGTTGTGTAGCTCTTGGCGACCGGCTCGAAATCGCCGGAAAACGTGTTTTCAAACCGATCCCATCGCGTGCGCGGATCGTAACCTTGCTCAACCGCGCCCTTGGCCTTGGCGACATCCGAGGCGCTGGCGAGCACGTTGCCGTCGGCGTCGATCAGATTGAGCGAGCTGTGCGCCATCCCCATCACCACCGGCGTAGTGCCGTCGGGCCGTGTAACCTGATAGGACTGCGCGCCCGCTTTGCCCTGATAATAATCCGCTGCGAGCCAGCCGTTAAAGCCAATCCCGTCCGACACCAGGAGGATAACGTTTTTGGCCCGGCCCTTTGCAGGCGCAGCGGCAACCGGCGGAGTAATCGTCTCGGCCCGCGCCCTCTGCTTGTCGCCGTAATAATTGTTGGTGGCCGACACGCACCCGGTGAGCACCAGGGCGGCGGAGGCCAGAGCAAGGAAAGACTTCGAGGTTCGAATCATGGCGCGGCGCTTTCGTGTAGTAAGACTGGAAATTGCCCTATCGGACCCGATTGTGACGACAAAGCTAAAGCTTGTCGCCGCCTCTCTGCCCTCCTAAGTCCGCTGTCATGGTTTCTGTCGCAACTTGGAATATCAACTCAGCTCGTCTGCGCCTCCCGATCATCGCGGAGTATCTTGTAAAGGAAGCGCCCGACGTGCTGTGCCTGCAAGAGATCAAGTGCCAGGAAAGCCAATTTCCGGCCAAGGCGCTGGCCGAGCTTGGCTATGAACATCAGGCGATTTGCGGGCAAAAGGGCTATCACGGTGTTGCGACGGTCAGCCGCCTGCCGATCCGCGAGGTTGCGCGGCACGACTGGCAAGCCAATGGCGAAGCGCGCCATGTCGGCGTTGAGCTGGTTGGCCAGGATATGGTGATTGACAACGTCTATGTCCCCGCTGGCGGCGATGTGCCGGACCGCGAGCAGAACGTGAAATTCGGCCAGAAGCTCGACTTTCTGGAGCGGATGACGGCGTGGGCCCAAGGGGTTGAGCGCCCCACGCTGATCGTGGGCGATTTCAACATTGCTCCGCTGGAAAGCGATGTGTGGAGCCATAAGCAGCTCCTTAAGGTCGTCAGCCACACTCCGATCGAGGTGGAAGCGCTGGCGCGCTTTCAGGCCGCGCATGACTGGGTGGATTTGGGCCGCCAATTCGTCGCTGAGCCAGAGCGCTATTTCAGCTGGTGGTCCTATCGCTCGCCCGATTGGCGCAAGAACGATCGCGGGCGGCGGCTTGATCATATGTGGGCCTCGCCGGGCCTCGCCAAACACGCCACCGCGCACCGTATCCTCGAAGAGGCGCGCGACTGGGAAAAGCCGTCCGACCATATCCCGCTGGTGACGGAGTTCGACCTTTAAAGCCTATGTGCGACAAACACGCCTCTGCACAGGATCATGAGCAGCCTGCAAAGGGCCCCTCCCCCGAACGCCGCGCCGCGCAGGCGGTGGACGCGCTGCGCCATGGCTGGGCGTTGGACTTTGCCGGAGGGCCGGTGCTGCTGCCAATCGAAACCGCGATTGCGACGGGCGCTAAGGCGAACCAGCTGCTGATCTCGACCGCGCGCGGGGCCACGCTCAAACTGACCAACCAGCGCGAAGCGGCGCGCAGCGATTTGCCGCACACGCCGATCCTGATCCGAGGCGGTGAGCCAATCACGCTTGATACGGCGCGGCCGATCGCCGATCCCTCGCTTGATCTTGCCAACCCTTTGAAGGGGCCCTTCCGCGCCGAAGCCATCGCGTGGGCCGACGAAGCGGTGGCGGCGATGGAATACGCGCGGATCGCCGGCATTCTGCCCGCCTTTATGGTCGATCCGATCGAGGGCGGCGAACCCCATCCGCTCCACGCCAGCGACCTTGTCGCCTACACCGACACCGGGCGGCTCGATATCGTCACCCGCGCGCGGCTGCCCGTGATCGCTAATGAAGAGGCTGAGATCATCGCCTTCCGCTCCACCGCCGACACGCGCGAACATGTCGCGCTCATCATCGGCCAGCAGACCGGCGATAAGGAGCCGCTTGTGCGGCTGCATTCGGAGTGCCTGACGGGCGATGTTCTGGGCAGCCTCAAATGCGATTGCGGGCCGCAATTGGACGCAGGGCTTGACGCAATGGCTCGCCACGCGCGCGAGGATGGCGGCTGGGGCGTGCTCCTCTACATGCGGCAGGAAGGGCGCGGGATCGGCCTTATCAACAAGCTGCGCGCCTATCGTTTGCAGGATCAGGGTTTTGACACCGTCGATGCGAACAACCGCCTCGGCCTGCCCGATGAAGCGCGCGACTTTCCGGTCGCCGCGCGCATGCTGGAGCTGATCGGCGCGCGCTGTATCCGGCTGCTCACCAACAACCCGGCCAAAGTGAAGAGCCTCGAAAAAGCGGGCATCACCGTCAGCGAACGGGTGCACCACCAGCTACCGGACAATCCGCACAACGCGAAGTATCTCGCGACCAAACGCGATCGGTCGGGACACTTGCTCTTATGACCGCATGGCGATGAGCGGGCTCGGCGCGCCGATCGCAATCCGCCTCGAAGCGCCCGGCGACGAAAGCGCGATCTTCGAGCTTACCAAGCGCGCTTTCGCTGGAATGAAATTCTCCGACGGCACCGAGCCCTATATCGTCGACAAACTGCGCGCTGACGGCGATTTGACCCTGTCCCTGGTCGCCATAGAGCGGCTGCGCCTTATCGGCCATATCGCGATCTCGCCGCTCTCGATCAGCGATGGCGCGACAGATTGGTATGGCCTGGGTCCGGTCTCGGTCACACCCGAGCTTCAGCGCAAAGGGATAGGCAGCGCTCTGATCCGACGCGCGCTTGCCGATATGCGCGAAAACGGAGCCAAAGGCATCGCTCTGCTGGGGAGCACCGAATATTACCCGCGCTTCGGCTTTCGCCATGAGCCGCAGTTGCGCTATCCCGGACCGCCAGCGGAGTATTTTCAGTGCCTGGTGCTGGAAGGCCGCCTTCCAAGCGGGGTGGTCACCTACGCCCCCGCCTTCCGCTAAATCAAACCCTCAGCGCCGCTCGTACTGCGTCAGCCCGGCCGCCAAGCGGTTGTCCGCCATCTGCACGCGCGCGCCGGTCCAGTCGGCCACAAAGGCGCTTTCACGGCGAACGCCGGGCACAAAGCGCGCTTCGTTGCCCGCCACAACGAGCCCATCGGAATTGTGCAGACTCGCCTCCGCGCCGAGCGCGATGAAGGCGGAGTAGTTCTCCTTGTCGCGGCCCTGGATAAACCAGTTGTTCGCGATCACGCCTTTGCTCCCGGCCGGAAGGTCGATCATATAATTCGTACCCTGCCCACCCGCGTCATCAAACGAGTTGTTCTCGATCACCACACGGCCGCTGCGCGATTTGACATAATGCCCGCCGCGCCCGCGTTCAAAGCGGCTCTCGCGCACGGTCAGCTCGCCAAAATTGCCGGTGTAGATCGAATGCGCACAGCCTGCGGAATTCTCGCAGGTGCCAAGGCCGCTAAAGGTGGAGCGGATGATGTAGATCTTCGAGCTGGGATCGTTGGCCGTGAGGATACCCTGCTGGCTGTCGAGAAAGCGCGAATAGGCAACGTTCAATTGCCCGCGCTCGAGCCGGATACCCGCACCGTTGCCGTCGCGCACGACGATGTTGCGGAACGTCAACCCGCGCACCTCCGCGCCAACCCCGCGCAGCACCAGGCTCGCTTTGCCTTCGCACGCACGCCCTTCGAGGATCGCCTTGCCCGCTTCTTCCGCGATAAACGTGATGACGCCCGCTTCCTGGACAGCGCATTGACGATAGGCCCCCGGAGCGATCCGGATCGATCCGCGCCGCGCGCCGATGGCATTGACCGCCGATTGGAGCGAGGCGTAGGACCGGCCGCTTTCGACGACGGTGAAGGGTTTGGCGGGGGGCTGCCCTGCGCTCTGGGCAAAAGCTCCGCTGCCCGGCAAGGCGCACAAGGCCATAGCGGCCAGCAGGCCCGGCTTGGACGCAAGCCGCGCCACAAGCGACATTTTGGGTGCACCGGGAGGCGGCAAGCGAAGCGGTTTTGTCATAGGCTGAGCGATAGCCCCACACTGCGACATGCCAAGGGTGCGCTCGGCCGTGTACCGTTTCGGCGCAGCATTTCACCCTTGGCTTAACGCCGCGCTTGGGTTTACACCTCTCGCTATCGACAAACGATAATGTATGGCATTAGTTGCATGCCGCAGGAGGATACCATGAACAGGTTTACCAGGCTCGCCGCCTTGAGCGCGTTGCCCTTTGCGCTGGCCGCATGTGACGGCGCTTCGGATACCGGGGATAGAGCTATACCGGCATCCGTCGAAGAACCCGCTGAAGCGGCTTTAGCCCCAGTCACCGATGAGCCAGTCGAAGACGAAGCGCTCGATGATCTTGAAATGATTGAAGGGCCGCCCGCCGTGTCCGAAGCCAAGGCCACCGCCGACGCCGAAGAAGCCGCCGCCATCGCCGCGCAGGTGGAAGAAGCCGCCGCCGCCGCAGAAGCCGCCAAAGAGGCGAGCGAGGCGCTGGACGACATCGAAGATCTGATCGACTGAGCCCCGCTTTATGGCCTCGCGCTCCTCTCTTCATCTTGCGGCGATAACGCCGCTTGCGGCTCTGTCGTTGAGCGCGTGCGATGCAGGAGCGGGTGACGAGGTCGGGCCCGGTCCGGTCAGCGAAGGCGAAGCGCGCGCGCTCGATGAGGCAGCCAAGATGCTCGACGAAAAGCGTCTGCCGCAAGGCGCGCTTCCCGATGTCGACCCACCCGCTCCCGCCGACAACGATCAAACCGAACCCACAACCGAATAAGCCTGTAATTAGGACTCCGCTCATGAACGCCCCGATCACCGACACGCTGAGCGCCTCTGGCGCTTTCAACCCCGGCATGGACGAAGAGACCTTCGATCAATTCGCCGAGCAGTTGGAACGCTATGTGCGCGAACGCCTGATCCCCGCCGAAAGCGATGTGATCGAAAACGACCGCATCCCGGAAGAGATCGTCGATGAAATGCGCGATATGGGGCTGTTTGGGCTGAGCGTTCCGGAGGAGTATGGCGGCGCGGGGCTCAATATGCGCCAATACGCGCGCATCGTGAACATCATGGCCTACGCCGCGCCCGCCTTCCGCTCGATCTTCTCGATCAATATCGGGATGTTCGCGAGCGCGCTCAAAAACGGCGGCACCGAGGCCCAGCGTCAGGAGTGGTTTCCCAAACTGGTCGAAGGCAAGATCGCGTGCTTCGGCCTCACCGAGCCGGGTTCGGGCAGCGACAGCGCCGCGATGCAGACCTTCGCCAAGCCCGATCCGGACGGCAATGGCTGGATCCTCAACGGCACCAAGCGCTACATCACCAACGCGCCGCACGCCGCTGTCGCGCTGATCATGGCGCGCACGGAAAAAGAAAACCTGCCCAAGAACGCGCATGTCAGCGCGTTTCTGGTGCCGATGGATACGCCGGGCGTCTCCACCGGATCGCCGGACAAGAAAATGGGCCAGGCGGGCAGTCATATCTCGGACGTCATGCTCGACGATGTGAAAGTGCCGGGCGACGCGCTGCTGGGCGGCGAAACGGGCAGGGGCTTTCGCTTTGCCATGCAGAGCCTCGACAACGGACGCATTTCAGTGGGCGCGACCGCGACAGGCTACGCACGCCGCGCGCTCAATTCCGCGATCCGTTACGCGCAGGAGCGCAAGGCGTTTGGCGAGCCGATCTCGCGCTTCCAGCTGATCCAGGCGATGTTGGCCGACAGCGAGACCGAGATTTACGCCGCTGAGTGCATGATGAAGGACGTGACCGAGCGCGCGGACCGGGGCGAGAACATCCTTGTCAAAGCCGCCGCGTTCAAGGTCTTCGCATCCGAAATGTGCGGGCGCGTTGTTGACCGCGTGGTGCAAATCTATGGCGGCGCGGGCTACCTCGCTGAATACGAGGCAGAGCGGTACTATCGCGACGCGCGCATCTATCGCATTGACGAAGGCAGGACGC
>CALCCG010000026.1 GCA_937899785.1 uncultured Erythrobacter sp.
GCCTCACTGGAAGCGGCGATGGCGTCAAGCGATTGCGTTAGGTCTGAAACGCCCTTGGTGATCGCAGAGAAGCTGCCGCCGGAACGTTTAACCAGTTCGGCGCCGGTGGACACGTGTTCGCCGCTGGCGGTGATAAGCGATTTGACATCCTCTGCGGCCTCGCTGCAACGCTGGGCCAGGGCGCGCACTTCGCTGGCAACAACGGCAAAGCCCTTGCCGGTCTCGCCCGCGCGAGCGGCCTCGACGCCGGCGTTGAGCGCCAACAGATTGGTCTGGAAGGCGATGGAATCGATCACCGCAATAATGTTGGTGATCTCTTCGGAAGATTTTTCGATCCGGCCCATAGCGGACACAGCGTCGGCCACAATCTTTGCCCCGTCTTGGGCGTCGGTGTTGGTCGTCGCGACGGTCGCCCGTGCGGATTGGGCAGCGCGCGCAGTTTCGTTCACACGCTCGCTGGTTTGGCTGATCGCGGCGGCGGTCTCTTCAAGACTCGCGGCCTGCTCTTCGGTGCGGCGCGACAGATCGCTTGACGCCGAGCGGATCTCCATCGTGCCGGCGTTCATCGCCTGGATGCCGTTGACGACTTCGCCAATCGCCGTGTCGAGTGCCCCGACGCTGGTGTTGAAGTTGTCTTCGAACTCGCGATAGGTTTCGGGCAGGCTGTGCACAGTGGTTGTCAGGTTGCCTTGCGACAGATCTCCGAGCCGCGCCTTAAGCGTTTCCAGCGCCTGGCGTTGCTCCTGATTGGTGGCTTCGCGTTCAGCGGCGGCCCGCTCTTCTTGCTGCGATTGATCCTGGCGCGCTTGGGCAAGGCCGGTTACGAGACTTTCGATCCGCAAACACAAAATCACCAGCACGCCGGTTTCCATGACGACGATGCCAGCGTGCAGCAGCACACGCCCCAGGCTGGCGCCATCGGGAAACACAAATGCGGGCGCCGCGAAGTTCAGGACCAGGTGATGGAGCGCGGTCACCGCCGTTGCGGCAAGGATCGCACGCCAATCGGCCATGATCGCCACTACGGCGAGATACGCAAAGAACAGCATATGCATGTCGAGAAGCCAGATCGTCTCACGCGATACTGCCAGGAACAAAGCGGCGTAGACGGGCAAGGTGGCAGCGGTGGTGATGCGGGCCAGCGCGTCGTAGCGCTGAGCAAGCACAAGACCACAGGGCACGACACACAACGCAAGGCCTGAAAGACCATAGATGAGCCCGCCCAAGAACGCGCTGATGCCAAGCAGCACAAGCGCGCTTGCGACGATGACACCCACGGTGACTTGCAAGCCCTTCAGGCGAAGTTTGTCGATCTGGATCATGATATCCCGCCCGGTGCGCTGGGGCGGCTCGAAAGGCCCGCGCATGAGGGCGAATCCGCAGCGATGGGGACAAATCCGTAAGCCAGCGCGCGCATCAGCCCAAGAGCGCTGGGCGCGATCACTGTCACACTCTGGCCTTCGGGATCATAAGCGATCAACTGCGCGCCTTCCTCAGCAGCCCATTGGACCGCTTTTCCGGTTTGCGTGTTCGGCATCGGCACGAGCCGGCTGGCCGATCCCGGCTGCGGGCAGAACACCGCAAGCAGCGCCGCCGCCGTGCCGATCACACCCTGAGCAAGGATCGCTGAACCGTTACGCATGGCGCGCCACCCGTAGCTGATCCTGAAGATGGGTCAGGCGCACTGTATCGACCGCCTCATCGGGCTGCGGTGCGCGCAGAACATGGGCAAGCTGCTCCAGCGATTGCGCAATGCGATCGACGCCTTGCAGCTGATCCAGATAGCGCGCGGCGATATCGGGATCGGCGCACAGGGCGGCGCCCAACCCCTCGACTTCGTGCGAGAGATCTTCAAGCGCGTCCGCTGTGCCCTCCATGAGCCCGCGTGAGACACTCAAGGCTTCGTTCATGCGGCCATATCCAGTTCGTCGTTGGCCATCAGTTTGGCCAGGTCGAGAACCATCACCATTTCATCACCAATCGGCGCGACGCCGAGCAGGTAGTTGGAAATTTCATCATGGTTCACAGCGTCGGGCTGTTGCAGCGCCTCCGCTGCGATCGAGACGATATCGTTGACATCGTGCACGATCAGCCCGCGCGATTGGCTCTCCAGTTCGGTGACGATGATCGGGTTGCGCGGAGTGGTCTCGGTTGGGCTCCAACCCAGCCGAACCGCCAAATCGATCACGGGAAGAACCGCGCCGCGCAGATTGACGACGCCCGCGACATAGCTTGGCACGCGGGGCAGGCGCGTGACCGGAGACCAGGCGCGGATCTCGCGGATTGCCATTATGTCGAGGCCAAAGAGCTGGCCGGATACGCCAAAGGTGATCAGTTCATAACGCATGAAGTCAATGTCCTGGTTCGGAGGAGAACTCGTGTTCAGTGGGTCACGCGGCGCAGCGCCGTGGTCAGTTTGTCGGCGTCAAAAGGCTTGACGATCCAGCCTGTTGCCCCGGCTTGGCGCGCGCGTTGTTTCTTTTCATCGGAGCTTTCGGTCGTCAGGACCAGGATCGGCCGATCCGCGTGCAACGCCGAAGTGCGCAGCTTTTCGATCAGGCCAAACCCGTCGAGACGCGGCATGTTGATATCGGTGATGATCACATCGACTTCATGGCTCGCGAGCCATTCGAGCGCTTCCTGCCCGTCTTCGCATTGCTCAACGGCAAACCCGCGCGAAGACAAAGCGCTGCGCAACAGCGCGCGCATCGAGGCGCTGTCATCAACGGTGAGAACGCGCACCGTGCGTGCATCGGCAATCGCCAGCGAAGGTTGGGTCGTTCCAGGTGAGGGATTCGATGGTTGCATGGGCTGGGGTCCTTTGAGCCTCAGAATAGCTCGACATTGCCAAGGGCCGATTGCGGACGAACCAGTGGTTTGTCCGTAGGAGCGGCGACCGGTGCGACTTCGCGGCAACGCACGAGACCGGAGGCGGGGCGAAACTGGATGCGGCGCGCGCGCGAACCTTCGAGGTCCTCGAACACTTTCTCGATCCCTTCGCGGGTGAGGAATTCGCGCGCAAAGGCGGCGTTGGCCGATCCGATGGCGCCGAGATCCGCGTTGATGTTCGCGCCGCCATACAAACGGCCTTTAAGCCGCGACTTGATCGCGCCCAGTTGAAGCATCTGGTTCACTAGCAGCTCCATAAGATAGAGCCCGTAATTGCTGTCAAACTCTCCGGTGCGCGCGCTTTTGGGTGGTTCGGCCAGCAGGAAGTGGTTCATGCCGCCAATCCGCGCCACAGGATCGAACAGGCAGGTCGCAACGCAGCTTCCAAGGATTGTGTTGAATTCCGCGCGGGTGTCGTCACTGGCGTGGGCCTGCCCCTGTATCACCGTGGTCTTGACGACGGTTTGTGGTTCGGGCGTGCCGTTTGGCAGTCGAATGGGAGAGTGACGGGACATTTATCCATGCGCCTTGTGTGAGGGGGCTGATTGGGCTTGGGGCGCAGGGCCAAACACGCACCCGGCAATCTGATCGAGCGCCAGCACCCTTTTGGCAGCGCCCAATTCGATCGCCGCGCGCGGCATGCCAAAGACGACGCAACTGGCTTCATCTTGCGCAATGGTGTGCGCTCCGGCTTGGGCCATAGCGCGCAAACCTTCTGCGCCATCGCGGCCCATGCCGGTCAACAGAATGCCGAGCGCGCCCGCGCCGGCGTTGGCTGCGGCGGAGTGGAACAACGCGTCAACGCTCGGTCGATGGCCGCTTACCGGTGCAGCGGCGTGCATCTCGCAGCGGAAACGACTGAAAGCGCTAAGTTTGGCGCCGACGACAAGGTGGCGATCATCGCCTGGTGCGATCAGCACTTCGCCGCGCGAAAGCGGTCGATCGGGGATCGCGAGCGATACGTGCGGTCGGACATCGTCGTTGAGCGAACGCGCAATCGCTTCGGCAAAGCAGCCGTTGACGTGCTGGACAACGAGGGTGGGGGGACAGTCCGCGGGAAAGCCGTTCAGCAGGACATGCAAGGCTTCGACACCACCCGTTGAGGATCCGATAACTATAAGATCGGGCGCCGCGCCGCGCGCGCTGGCCACAGGGGCAGGGGCAGTCTTTAGCGCGGGGGGATAAGGACGTGGAGCGGGACGCGAAACCGCTTTCTTCGCTGGAGGCAGCTTAACCTGCGAAGCCTCATGTACGAGCCTTACCAAAAGCCCGCCATCGTCATCCGCTATGGATCGGGTGGCTGTCGACTTGGCGTAGCAGTTCACCGCCCCCAATTGCATCGCGCGCGCGGTCGCCTGCGCTCCGGGTCCGGTCGACCCTGACACGATGATCACTGGCGTCGGACGCAGCTCCATGATCTTGGCGAGAAAGGACAGGCCATCCATTCCCGGCATCTCCACATCCAGCGTCACCACATCGGGATCGAGCGACTTGATCAGCCCCCGGGCTTCGACGGCATCGCGCGCGGTGCCGACCACTTCGATGCTCTTGTCTGCCTGCAATTTGCGCGTGATCAGAGCGCGCATAACGGCGGAATCGTCCACGATAAGCACCCGGATGCTCATGATCGTCCTCCCGGCTTTTGATAAACTGTCGGGCCGACGCAGCGGATTAGCGCGCTCGCTTCGCCCGACACGCGTTCCGAATGGCCGATGTAGAGGAAGCCTCCTGGGCGCAATTGCTGCGCCAGCCGCAAGACCAGACGCTCTTTTGTGGGGTCGTCGAAATAGATCATAACGTTGCGGCAAAAGATAACGTCGAATTGCCCTTCGAAGGGCCAGGCGCGCAGCAGATTGAGCTGGCGAAAGCGGACGAGCTTGCGCAGTTCAGACCCAATGGACAAGGTGTCGCTCTCGCGCGTGCACCAAAGCTTGCACAGGGCCTCGGGCACGGCATCCATCGCGTCGAGCGGGTAACGGCCCGTTTGCGCGGCGCTAACGGCGTGATCGGCCAGATCGCTCGCCAACGCGACGACATTCTGGCGCGAAACCTCGGCGCCCTTGTGTCGATCTGCGCCAAGCAAGACCATCATCAAGGTCCACACCTCTTCGCCGCTTGAGCACCCCGCAGACCAGAGCCGGACCGGATGGCCCGCGGCGGCCTGCGCCACTAGAGCGGGTCGTACATGCGTCTCGAAGTGCTCGTAATGGTGCGGTTCGCGGTTGAAATAGGTGTGGTTGGTCGTCAGCGCGGCGATCGTACGCGTGCGCAAAGCCGTGTCATTTGTTAGGCGGTCGAGATAATCGGAAAACCGGGTGAACGCGTTGTCGCGCACCAGTGGGGCAAGCCGCGAATAGGCGAGCATCGCCTTGCGGTCGTTGAGCACGATGCCGGCTTCTTCGTGGACCATGCGCGAAATTCGCTCAAAGTCGTTGCGCGAATAAAGCTGCGGGCTGACACCCGGCACGATCGCACCATGCGGCGCGGCGATGGCGGAGGCGGCCTCGCTCACGCGGCGTCGACCAGCTCGCCGCAGCTCGGCGCGATCCCTTGCGTACCCGATGAGCTCTGCACCAAGAAGTCGACGTCCACGATAAGCGCAACCTTGCCGTTGCCAAGGATCGTCGCACCCGCGACGCTGTCAACCGAACGATAGTGCGCATCAAGGCTCTTGATCACGAACTGGCGCTGATCGGTGATCGCGTCCACCATCAGAGCGGCTCGGCCATGGCTCTCGGTTTCGACCAGAACCAGCACGCCTTTGCATGGCTCGCTCACCATGCCTTGTGCGCCGGTCATCGCACCCAAGGAGACCACCGGCACAAAGGCGCCGCGCACATTGAGCATCTGACGCTGGGTGCCCAGCCCCTTCACATCGTCGCGATTGGGGCGCAGGCTTTCGATTACATGGGCGAGCGGAATCACCAGGGACTGATCGCCGACCTGGACGATCATCCCGTCCGAAATGGCCAGCGTCAGCGGCAGCGCAAGCGTGAAGGTCGTGCCTTCGCCGGGCTTGGAATCGATCGTGATCCGACCGCCCAGCTCTTTGACGTTCTGCTTGACCACATCCATGCCGACCCCGCGGCCCGAAATGTTCGAAACCTGCGCAGCGGTTGAAAAGCCGGGCGCAAAGACAAGTTGATTGACTTCGTCGTCGGAAAGTTCCGCATCGGCGTCCACCAGACCGTTCTTGATCGCCTTGGCCAACACTTTCTCGCGGTTGATGCCGCGCCCGTCATCGCTGATCTGGATGACGATACGGCCCGCCTTCTGTTCAGCGGCCAGGGTGAGCGTGCCTTCTGCGTCTTTGCCCACCTCGGTTCTCTCCGCCGGGGTTTCGATCCCGTGGTCAACCGCGTTGCGGATCAGGTGTGTCATTGGCTCGGAGAGGCGTTCGATGACGGTCTTGTCGAGCTCGGTTGTCTCACCGGAGACGTCCAGCTTCACATGTTTGCCGGTGTTGCCCGCCAGTTCGCGCAGCAACCGAGGTACGCGGCCAAAGACCGAACTGATCGGCTGAGCGCGAAACGCCATGGCGTGCTCCTGGATGTCGCGCACAAGCGTATCGAGCATCGCCAGCTCCTCGATATGGGCGAAGCTCTCATTCTCAAGCCTTTGCGTAAGCATGGCTTGCGCAATGACAAGCTCGCCCACTCCGTCGATCAGTTTGTCGAGCTTCTTGAGATCGATCCGCACGCTTTGCGAGGTTTGCGGAGTTGTGGATGCGCTCTGGGCGGCGGCGGTTTTGGTGGGAGCCGGAGCGGGTATTGCCGGAATAGGGGTTGGCGCGCTCGCCACCGGGCTCGGCGTGGCGTCGTCCGGCGCGCTGGAGCTGGCTACGGACGGGCTCGGAGCGGGTGTCGACTGGGGTTCATCTGGTACGTCAACCGTGGGCATCGGATCATCGTCAAAGGCCAGCGCACAGTCTTCGCCGACAAAGTCGAATATGTCTTCGACCTCGGCGCGTTCGACGCGTCCGGGCAGGCGGTAGGTCCAGCCCAAATAGCCTTGCTCGGGATCGAGCCGGTCGATCGGTGGAATGGCCTGAGTGTCGCACAGGACGCATTCGCCACCCAGCGCCACGATATCGCGCAACCACAAGAGCGGTTCGGAGCCGTTCGCCATGCCGCCGGCGCGAGGCCGAATGTGGATGAGCCAGGGGTCGGGTTCGGGCTCCGTTTCGGGTTCGGCCACCGTTTTGAGCTGGGCAGCGGACTGTGATGAGGCGTCTTGGGACCGATCTTCTTCCGGCGCGGCCAGTTCATCGAGCAACGCGTCAAGATCATCGAGTGGATCAGGAAAGGCGTCCGCCCCGGTCGTTGCGGCTTGCGCTTGGGGGCTAGGTTCGGCGCCTGGGCGCGCCTGTTCCAGCCGCTTCATGAGCTCGACATCATCGGGCGCCTCGCCCGCGCCGCGCGCCGCCTCAACGTGAACCCGCAAGAGATCGTTAGCCAGCAACAGCAGGTCGACAAGGTCGCCGCCCAGTTCAACCTTGCCTTCGCGAATGTCGCCCAAAAGGTTCTCAAAGCAATGGGTGTAGGCCTGCAAGGCTTCGTGGCCGAACGCTCCTGCGCCGCCTTTGATCGAATGGACCCCGCGAAAGATCGCGTTGATGGTCTCATCGTCATGCGTCCCGGCCTTGCACGCGTCGAGGCCCGCTTCGGTGGCTTCAAGCGCTTCATCGCATTCGACAAAGAAGATCTGCTGGATATCGTCGTCGTTCATCACGCGGCCTCCGAGGCAATCAGATGATCAAGGCCCGCCAGCTTGGCCGCTTCGCAAAAGGCCTGGCTGGGTGCGGTGACCACAATTCCGCCGTCGCTGCGATTGGCGGAGACAAGGACTTGGAGCATGGCTTGGCCGATCTTTTCGACCGCGCTCGCGTCAATCGCAAGCGGGGCTGGGCCTAGAGCTTCGCAAATGTCGGTGTAGAGCGCTTTGGTTGCGGCTCGATCGCAGCTGGCGGGTAGGGAAAGGGTGTTCACGCTCGATTCTCACGCTGGACGATAGAAAGGGGTGGGGTGACGAAAGGGGGAGATCAGAGGGTCAGAATTCGCTCCAGTCCTGATCATCCGCCGCGGTATCCTCGACCGGGCCTGCACTTGGCGCGGCCACGGCCGCGGGCATCGGCTTGGGCATGGGCGCGGGCTTTGGTTTGGTCTTTGGCACCGGCGGGGCCGGAACCGTATCGTGGGCTCGGACTTCCGATTTCGGCTTAAGCGCCAGATTGCCTGCGCTTTGCGGAGCAGCCGGCACCGCTGTGAGAGCGGGCTTTCGCAGCGGTCGGGATTTTGCGCTGCGGGTCAGCGCAGGCTTTGGCTTCGCACGAGCCACCGTCTTGGGCGCTGGGTGGCTTCCCTGCGCGTCGGCTTGCGAGACCCGGAATCGCGCGACCAACTGGCCCAAATGCGCCGCTTCGTCTGATAGGCTGCGCGAGGCCGCGGTGGTCTGTTCCACCATCGCCGCGTTTTGCTGCGTCATGGTGTCCATGGTGCCAACCGAGCTGTTAACCTGCTCCAGATTGGTTGCCTGGGTTACCGCCATTTCGGTGATCTCTTCGACCTGCGCGGTCACGGTGCCAATTTGGCCGACGATCGCATCGAGCAGCTTGCCCGTCTCACCAACCAGATTGACGCCTTCGTTCACGTGGCCCGTCGATGTTCCAATGAGCTGCTTTATGTCGCGCGCGGCGTCGGCGCTGCGCTGGGCCAGCGCGCGCACTTCATTGGCGACAACGGCAAATCCTTTGCCCGCCTCTCCGGCGCGGGCGGCCTCCACCCCGGCGTTAAGCGCAAGCAGGTTGGTCTGGAACGCGATGCCGTCAATAACATCGATTATCTGCGTGATCTGTGAGGAGGATTCCTCGATTGAGGCCATCGCGCCAACCGCGCGTTTCACAACCGCGCCGCCATCGCTCGCCTGTTGGTGGGTTTCAGCGATCGAGCTTCGCGCAACGCGCGCATTGTCAGCTGATTTTTTGACCAGCTGCGTGACTTCGCTCATCGCCGCCGCGGTCTCTTCCAAGCTTGCCGCCTGCTGGGTGTTGCGCACCGCGAGATCATCAGAGGCCGCACGAATTTCGGTCGATCCGCCATTCACGCTTTCCGCCGAGCTGCGCACATCGCCCATCAGACGCGCCAGCCGCTCAACCGAAGTGTTGAACGCCTCGCGCACCTTCTCGTTGGTCTCATCGAAGCGTTCGGTGATCCGCGCGGTGAGATCGCCCGCCGCCAGCTTATCGAGCGCGCCCGAGAGCGTTTCGACCACGCGCAATTGCTTCGCCTCACGCTCGCGGTCGGCTTCGAGCGATTTGTGGAAGACCTGCATCGCGTCGTGCATGGTCCCGATTTCGTCGTTGCGATCAGCCTTGCGGCGTCCGATTTTCAGATCGCCAGCTGCCATTCGCTGCATCGTCTCAGCGGTGTTTGCGAGCGGATCCAGAACACGCGTGGACAAAAGCCACGTCGCCGCGCCTAGCGCGCCAGCAAGGATCAGCGCCAAAGCCGCCAAAACCGCAGAGATAGAACCCACCGTCCACGCGCTATCCTGGGCAAGATCCTCTTGCGCAGCGGCGGTTGCCGCAACAAGGCCGTCGATCTTTGCGCGGTGCCGGCGATAGCTGGTCAGAAGGTGATTGAGCGCCTTGTCCAAGCGCTCGGCGTTGCCGGTCTGGATCGCGGGTTTCAGCTTGTCGTTGACGACATTCCAGAATTCGCGCGCGTCGGTTTTGACCGCCAAGGCCACGTCAGCCTTCAGCGCCTCGGGCATGTCAGAAGCAGCCCACAGCCTGGCCTTTTGCGCCATATCGCGTTCAAGCGCTTTGAGTCGAATCTCGTTGATGCGGTAGGATTCGGGGTGGATCGCCATCACATTTGCCAGCGCAAAAGCCTCCACCAAATAGATCGGCGGGGGGTTAATGTCCGCGTTGAAGGTCGAAAGCTCTCGGTTGCGATCGTGGAGTGGCCCGCCAAACTTGATCTGGTTGATCGCTAGGGTCGCGATGACGAGAGCCGCAATGAGCAGTCCGATTAAGCTGTAGGCGCCGAGTTTGGATAGTCTTGCTATGCTCACGGATGTCTCACTGATTTGCCGGAAACGGCTGTTGATTGAGGCCGGTATAGGCGCGAGGGTTCAACGAGCTTTGGACGCTGACCTGCGAGCAAGCCCCTAGGTTCAGGCACAGCGAATCTTCGCATGCGCATGAGTAACTGCGGGCCTCTTCAGAGTTCGGCCTGTACCCGATCTGCGCGCTCCAACGCGACCAGGAAAAGGGAAGGGCCCGCCAATTGGGAAGCCTACTTCAATGCCCGATACCAAAGTGATGGTGGTTGACGATTCCGCTGCAATGCGCGCTTTGTTTTGTGACATTCTCGACAACGCAAAGGGCGTCGCGGTGTGCGGCACTGCCTCCAACGCGGACGAGGCCCGCGATAAGCTCGATCAGCTCAAGCCCGACGTGCTGACGCTTGATGTCGAAATGCCGGGCAAGTCGGGCATGGATTTTCTCGCCGAGCTGATGGAAGAAAAACCCATGCCGGTGATCATGCTGTCGAGCATCACTCAGGCGGGCACCGGGACTGCTCAGCGCGCGCTCGAACTGGGCGCGGTGCATTGCTTTCCTAAACCCCTGCACTCTTCGCGCGAAGAGTTTGACGCGACCGTCCAGAAGCTGGGCGACATTGTTCTCAAAGCCGCTAGCGGTGAGCTTGCGGCAGGCGGTGGGGAAGGCGGCGAAGGCGACGCCGCGTCCTATCAGCCTGGCGACAAATTGCTGGCGATCGCCTGCGGACAAGCGGGGATCGACGCGGCCAGAGGCTTGCTTGCCGCTTTCCCCGCCAATTGCCCCCCGACGATACTGGTGTTTGACGCCGAGCCCGATCAGGTCGAGCGCGCGTTAACTTCCATGCGCGGTTCGCTCGCCTGTGAGATAGAGACCGCGGTCGACGGCATGGCCCTGACACCTGGGCGCGCGTACCTCGCCTACGAACGGTCACACCATGTTATTGTTGAAGCCGGAGATCCGCCGCGATTGCGGATGGTCGCACGCGATGCTGTGGGGGGCTTTCGTCCTTCGGCGGATCTCTTGCTGGGGTCGATCGCGCGCGCGCGTGTTCCCGCCATCGGGGGTCTGCTTGTTGGCTCAGGCTGCGACGGCGCAAAGGGCTTGCAGATCTTCGCTGGCGCGGGATACTCAACCTTCGTTCAGAGCCCTGCGGACTACGCTCCGCGCGACCGTTATGAGGCGGTCCGGGCGCTGGGACTGGAAGCCGATGAACTTAAAGCGGACCTTCTTGGCGCGTGGGTTCTGGAGAGAACCGCTGCATCGCTCGACTAACCGGTTGCGCTCATAGCTTCTGGGAATCGGTTCCCATCGTCTTTGCGTGGGCGGGCGGATGGCTAGCCGATCCTGCTGTAGGAAAGGTGGCCTTAAGCGGCGCTTTGTTTTGTGGTGGGCGGAGTGGGGACGGTTTGCCCCTGTGATCTCATAAGCGCGCGCAATTCGCTTAGGGTGCCGGGGCGCGCAAAGCGATAACCTTGGGCGTGGCTGCACCCTATCGAGCGCAGGAAGAGACGTTGCTCGTCCGTCTCAACCCCTTCGGCGACCATCCGAATTCCGAGGCTCTGTCCCATCTGCACCATCGCCTGAACAATCAGGCGCGATTGGTGATCGTGCGACATCGACGCGATGAAGCCTTTATCAATCTTGACTTTGCGGATGGGGAAGTCGCGCAAGTGCGTGAGCGAGGAAAAGCCTGTCCCAAAGTCGTCGAGTGCAAGTGTAAAGCCGCGCTTGTGAAGCGTGTCCATCCGCTCGCGAATCTTACCGTTCTCGTCCAGAAGAAGCATTGTTTCGGTCACTTCAAGGACGATATTGCTTGGCTCAAGGACGCTCTGCTCGACCAGATCGTTTATCGAATCCAGGAAATCAGGACGGCTGAGATCGGCGTTCGAAACGTTGAGACCGATACGCATCTGCCGACCAAACAGCGCCAGCAATTCTGGCGCGTCGCGCATGATCTGTTCGCGCATAAGCCGGAAGACCCGTCGCGCTAAGGCGGGCTCGAGCAAAGCTGGAAAAATCTCAGACGCGCTGATGATCCGGCCCGAAGGGTCGCGCAGGCGCAGCAACGCTTCGACACCTTCTGTGACCTCGCCATCGAGCGCGACAATTGGCTGATAGGTCGCTAGAGCGCGGCCTGAATTCAGCGCGTCGGTGAGCTGAGCGATGGCGCGCTGGCGCACCGCCTGAACCGACTCGATTTCCTTGCTCCAGATTTGCGCCGATCCGCGCGCGTTGGCCTTACCGTGATAAAGCGCAAGGTCGGCGCGCCGCATCAGCTCCTCAGCCGCAGCCCCGTCGCGCATTTCGGCGAGGCCACAGGTGGCTCCCACCTGGATGAACCGGTCGCGCACCTGCAATTGCTCGGTGATCTTACCGATAAAGGTCGTCGCTTGCTCGATCGCCTTGTCCATCGGGCAGCCCAGTGGGAAAAGGATTGCGAATTCATCGCCGCCCCAGCGCGCCAGGAACGAGCGTCCCTCAGTGCTACGGTCCAACGTTTGCGCAATCTGCGCGAGCAGACGGTCACCCACGAGATGGCCAAGCCGGTCGTTGACATTTTTAAACCCGTCCAGGTCAAGCAACATGACCGTCAGCGGGCATTGCGGCCCGCATTCCTTGCGCTCGGCCAGAGCTTCGACCAAGCGCCTGTCAAACTCGCTGCGATTGTACAATCCGGTCAGCGGATCACGGGTGGCGGCGCGTTGCAGCGCTATCGTTTGCAAATGCTCTTCGGTGCAGTCGAGAAAAACGCCTGCGATACTCTCGGCCTCGCCATCGACATCAATTCGTTCGCCCATTGATCGAATTCGGCGCAATTGCCCGTCCGGGCGGCGTATCGTAGCTTCAAAGGAGAACGGCTCGCCCGTTTCGAAGACCCGATCGAGGGTCGATTCAACCAAAGCGCGATCTTCGGCTTCATAGAACTCAATCGCGTTTTCGACATCCACCACAGTGCCGATGGGCACACCATGGATGGCGAAGACCTGATCCGACCAGTGCAGTTCATTGGTACGCAAGTCCACTCGCCACGACCCGATATGCGCCGCGGTTTCGGCCTGTTTGAACAAGCGGTTGAGCTTGGCGAGCGAGGCGTTTGCGCGGGCTAAGGCGACCGTCTTGGCGTGCGCGTTGATGCATTGCTCGGCGAGTTCAGTGAGCGTGGCCAGCTTTGCGATATCGCCTGTTTCGAACGCGTTCTCTTCTGGAGAGGCGCAGCATACGGTCCCGATCAGGGTGCCGTCGTCGGCTTTAAGCGGCACGCCCAGATAGGAAAGAACCCCGCCTTCCTCGCGCACCGCAGCAAGGGCGGACAAGCGCGGGTCTTCGCACGCGTTGCTGATAAGCATCGGCTCACCGGCTTCAAGGCACGTGGTGCAAAAGGTCTCTTCTCGCGGCGCTCGCGAGACGTTCATTCCCGCTTGCCCCAAGAACCATGCGTGCTCCGCTTCAACGACCACCACTGCGGCCATCGGGCAATGGAGCCAGTCGCTCGCGAGGCGCGTAATCTGCGCGAAGACCTCCGGCTGCTTGATCCGATCAAGCGCCAGCTCCCTTACTCTGGCGATACGGGCGGCTTCCTCCATAAAGAGGGGTTATGCGCTCGAAGGATTAAGGCGCGCTGCGGGTCGAACTAGGGGATTTGTCCAGTCTGATGGGTAAGGATTGGTCGCACAGTCGCTGGAAGGACATGCACGGAAACACCCTAAGTCGTTGGAATAATGGTCGGGGAGACAGGATTCGAACCTGCGACCCTCTGCTCCCAAAGCAGATGCGCTACCAGGCTGCGCTACTCCCCGAAACCGGGAGGTCCTTAGGTTCCAAGCGAAAGCGGCGCAAGCTTGAAGTGTGCGATCCGCCCATCCTCTTCGCTGTGGACCTTCTTTCCACTGGATAGGAGAAGATCCCCGATCGATACCGCCGCTGTGCGGGGCGTGCGATTCTCTGTCTCACGACACCCGTCAGCGGTCGGCTACTCTCACCCTGATCGAGCGGCGATCCACTTGGCCGTTGTCCGTGTTGATCTGAACAACCACCGTGTAAGACCGGCCCGTGGTGCCGCCGCTCAAACGCCAGAGAACCACGCCTCCTTCAACCGCTGTGTTCGTGGCTGAGAGCTCTTCGCTATCGGTTGTTACCGTTGCCGAGGCTATGGTTACTCCGGTTTCGAGCCAGTCCGACCAGTCCATTTCGTAGTCAAGAATTGCGGATGCATCCTTGGGCGGGGCGTAGTGTTTCATGAATTTGCCTTTTTGATTGAGAGGCTCCGAACCTCTCGCTTCACGGAAAACGCGCGATTCTCGCCAGCCAGTGCGAATCCTCGAGCTTCTGTTTTGACGACCAGAGCTTTGCGCGCGGCGATACGGCTAGCGCGGCTCTCGCGCTCCACCCGAAACGCGATCTGCGGGAATGGCGCACCGGACTGTGACACCAGACCAGGGGCGACGATGTGGTGAAGGATCGTCGTCGAAGCGGTCAACGTCACGCTCGCCGAAAGCGAAGCGAGGCCGGCCGCCGCGCCGTGATCGAGCGGACTGGCGCCGAGCTGAGCGACCACTGAAAACGCCGCCAGCGATGAGCTGAAGGCGTTTTGCGTGGGTGACGCGTCAAGCGTGGCCGAGACAGATAGGGCAACCGAGGTTGAACCATGTTGGTGGGTCGTCGCTGAAAGCAGCGTCTCAACCTGCACACTGCCCGGTGTGAGAACGGGATTTGTGGCTGCTTGTTCGTGCTGTGCCGCCAATCCGGCCAAGCTGGCGAGGGTTAGCAAAACCGCGCTTGTCGACTGCGCGCCGTGCGAAGCCACCGCCGGCAATGTGGCGGCCGAGCTTGAAAGCGGCGCAGCGGCCGCGGCGTGGGAGTGCGTTGTCAGGCTGGTAATCAGCGTTGGATCGGGTTCGGGTGGCGTCGAGCTCTGAGGAAGCTCGACCACTTCGATCGCGTATCGTGAGGTTTGCCCGTTGTCCGACTGTCGCAGCAGCACATTGTCGTTGGCGGTCAGCATATGGTTTATGAAACCGCGCGGAAAGGCGGTTCCGGAACCGGTGCTGTCATTGGTCAGCGTGGTAAGGGTCTGATCGGGATCGCCGACGGCGCTGATCGGAACATTGAAGACCTCTTCTTCCCCGGTTCCGGCCATGGTGCCTGTGTATCGCGAGACGGTCATACTGGGGTTCTGAATGAGCCAGACCGAATGACGCTTAAGGTTGAGATCGGTGGATGTGGTTGTGGCCGTTTCGAAGGTGTCTGGGGCGGGTCAAGCGAACCCTCACACTTGCGTCATCGAGACCCACTGTTCCATTGGTCTCATAGCGATAGGTGCAGTGGAGAAAGGTTTGGGCGATGTCGTCCACCGAATTGGCCAGACCGATGCTCTGGATGCCCGAACCTGAGTTCGCGAATTGCTCGTTAGAGATCTGCCAATCGGACCCAATAAACTCGACCAGAGCGTAGGACAGCCAGAACGTCGACACCGCCGTAAACCGGTTGAACAGCGCATCTCCGCCCGCGATTTCCGACGTGAAGAGCGAACGGTTGATGTTGTTTCGACCGGTGCCGTTCTGGGCTTGCGAGGTTATCCAGGGGACAAGATCTGAACTGTTGGCGACCAAGCCAGGCAGAGCCACCGTGGCGGCTGGCCCGGTTCCGGTGAGAGTGCCTTTGGCGCGAACTTTGATTTCGTTCGGGCCACCAACCGCACCGATATATTGAACGATCTGCCAATCGACGCGGCAATTGTTTGTCGTGCCCGAGCGGTTGATCGTGACATCGTTGCCCGATTGCGTGATCCAGCAGGTGTGATCATCAGCGTTCTGATTTCCGCCGCCTGAGGTGCGGCCCATTCCACTGAAATGGCTCGACGCGATGCCAAAAAACCATGCGTCATCGGCAAGGCCTGGCTCAAGCGCGTAGTCCACGCCATCGGACAGCGCGAGCGACGCCTCTCCGCTCGGGATAACCGCTGAGCCGCGCAGGATCTTAAAGTCGGCCGGCACCGATAGCCCTCGCGAACCTTAGACCGGGTCGCGCAGGGTCACGGACCACGCGCCAAAATCCACCGAACTGCCATCAGCAAGAAGCTGCGCTGTGCACTCCGTGACGTAGAGGAGTGCGGCGTTGGTCACGTCGAGGAGCGCAAGGTGTGTCGCTGTCCCTTGCGTATCAACCGAAATGCCCGCTTTGGCTGCGACCTCAAGCTGTCGGCCATCGGGCGCTCCATCAGAAATGGTAAAGTCGCCGGGGATCATGGTGACATCGGCCAGAGCGTAGTCCGCGTTCGCTTCGGCAAAGGTGGAAGGCGCCTGTGTGCACGCGACCTGCCGGGTTGCGTTGCTGCGGATATAGGCAAGCGCCTGATCGAGAACGATATCGTTTGAGAACTTTGGCATAGGATATCCTCTTAGATGGCGTTTATGTCTCTCAAAATATTGATATTTTTACCAGCACTCCCAGCGCACTGGGGAGCGGAGTGTGAGAGTCTGCGGGCGTCACGTCGTCGTTGCTATGGGCCCAACATGTCTATCCGTGTAAACCGGAAACAGTAGTGTAGGAAAGTAATTTTTACCAAATGGGTAAACTCTTACGCGAGCCCATTAGGCGCCCCATTGGCGAGGACAAGGAGAATGCTCTTGGCGATGGTAAAGGGGACGAGGGCAAGCACGACGAGACACTGAGACCACCGCTCGGCTTGGAAAAAATCGCATGAAAGGGCGAGGTTGATAATCGGGGCGCGCTCTCGCGCGTGGTCCGCGAATAAAGTTCTGAGGCTTCCTTGGCATACTGGTGGGCCCGGCAGGATTCGAACCCGCGACCTAGCCGTTATGAGCGGCCAGCTCTAACCGCTGAGCTACAGGCCCAATAGGTATGCTATCGGCGCTCGCCACTGGCGCCTCTACAGGCCCATTTGCTGGCTTACAAGCGCTGCCTTGAGCCCGCAGGCTGCTATCCCCCTTTACCCGTGCCTAGCGTGCCGCATCGAGAATCTCGGGCAGGCGAGCGCTGCGCACTGACCGTTGCTGCAAATAGGCGTAGATCGCGCGCAGCCACGCATAGATGGCCTCGACCCCTTCAGCGTCTTGTACATAGGGCGTAAAGCCGGGCGCAAGACTGGGCGAGTGCAGCGATAGGACCAGCACCGGCAATTCGTCATCCAGCGCGATGTCAATCCCGCGTATCGCCTCCTCAATGGTTACACCTTCCGGTGTCAGCGGCACGCGTTCGAGCAGGCGAAGACGACTGAAGGCCGCAAAAAACCGGGGCGTGTGGCGTTGCAGACGGTGAAGCCGCTTCCCCTGTTTGCGCAAGATCCCCCAATAGATGGTCGTGAGCGGGAGTTCGAGCAGAGTGCGGTCATCGTCGAGCCAGTAGGGGACGCTTGGATAATCCGAGAAATCGGGACCGTCGGCTGCGCTGTAATCGAACAAACTGCGCACCGAGCTATCAATTGCGATCCCGCCGTCGCTCAGCATAGATGCGGTGGCCGACCCTACGCCATAGCGGCCTGCGCGATAGATAATCGGCGTGGTCCCGAACGCGTCTTCGACGGCGGTGCGCAGCGCCTCGAACTTAGCGGCCTCAAGCTCGCGGGGAAGGTTGCCTGGAAAAGAATTGGCCTCGCTTAGCTCTTCCTCGAAGGGCGGGCTTACCCAAGGGTGCAATTGAACGCCAAGTTCCGCAGCGCCTCGCTGCGCCGCGGCGCCGATAATTTCGATTGCGCGCGGCGTCTGGGTGATCGGCCAGTCCACGAGATAAACGGGATGCGCACCGATCTCTTCGCAGAAGGCCTGAAATCGAGCCAGCTCGCCGACATGGTCGACCCCATATCCGCTGCGTTGGAAAGGCGCGTTCCAGTCGAATTCCTCTTCGGTGTCGACGGTAAGCAAGACGCGCTGGCCGAAACCTTCAGAAAATTGCGCGAGCGAAGCGCTTGATGGCGGAGCAAGAAGCGAGCCTGAAAGGGGGGATGACCCGCGCGCTTTCATCAGCGAAGATGCCCCCTTGGTGCTGCGGAAAAGCCTTGGCGAGGCTGCTCCGACCCGCCATTTCTCGTTTGTGGCTATTGGTGTCCTAAGCCTGGGTCAAGGGTTGGACTTCCTCAGCTGTCTCCAGCAGTGGGAGGCTCAGCGCGATCCGGTCACCCTCGTGCACCAGATCGCCGCCCGCTGAGCGGGCTTCGGCGCGGGCGAGGCGCAAAGCAAACCCGGCGCCGAACACGCCGGCGTTGATGGCGGTGCCTAGGGGTTTGGTCTCTGCGGTAAAAACACTGTCGCATTGCAAAAGCGCAAGCGGCAGGTCACAGGCGAGACGCGCCGCACCACCCGCTTCTTCGAGCTCAGCCGACAGCGTTTCGCCCGCGCCACAACCACCGGCCAGCGTTGCCATAAATCGCCACATGATCAGCTCAGCCTCGTCTCCCTCGATCGGCGCGCGCAGGGGCTTCTCGCTGCGAATATCGATGTCGATACCCGCCATGCGCGGGGTCAGAACCTGCGAGAGTTGCGCCGCTGTGCGCCGGGCAAGCGAGGACAACTCGGCCTCGCCCGGTTCGATCGATAGACTGCCGATTTCCAACCGCGACAGGCGGTCAAGCTCTTCAAACCCGGCAAGAATATGCGCCGCATCGGCGGCGATAGCGGCGGCCAGAGCGCGGTACTCATGCGGTGCGGGGCCGAACAACTGCTGCTGGATCACCTCCGCATACCCTTGCACGGCGGTGACGGGTGTGCGGAGTTCATGCAGCAATTGGCGGATACGGTCGGCCTCGCTCGCGGCCGGATCGGGCGCGTCGGGGTCGTTTTCCTCCGGTCGACGAAACCGTCCGACATAGCCGGTGAAATGGCCATCCGATGAGAAGCGAGGTTCAGCATCGACGCTCCATTCGCCCGCAATAGCGACCGCGCCGAACAGATCGGCGGCGCATTGGACAAGCGGCTGGCGCTGGCGAAAGGCGCGTTCAAGCGCGCTTTCGGACTGGCTTTCCCCCAAGATGTGGGGTTCAACCAAACGCTTACCGATCACCATTGGCGCGACTTCGGCTTCGGCCCATTCGATCCGACCCGCCGCGTTGGCGGAAAAACCAAACCGATCGACGCGACGCAGGTACACCGGTTCGACCTCACCCAGGGGCAGGCGCGGACTGCGCTCGCTATCGGTAAGGTCGTCGTATTCGGTCGGTTCGCGCGTGCGCTTGAACTGCGCGATCCGTTCAACCAACGCCGAGATTTCGCTGCGACCGGTTTCGATCGGATCGGGCGATGTGGGCCTTTGGTCGGCGGGCAAGAGCGTGTCTTCGCTGCCCGCGTCGACCATCGAGTCCGGATCAAGGTCAAGCGGCTCTTGCGGCGGCAATTCGCCCCGCTCGCGCGCCGAAGGGCCGGGCGAGGGGAGACCGCGGTCGTACACGCCCAGCCGATCCAGCAATTTCTCTGCGTCCACTGGTAGATCGCTACGCAACCGCAGAAAACCGCGCGCGCGAACTGGCAGGCGGGGGATAAGCGCGGACCAGTCCTCGGCGCTCAACTGCGCCCGATTGAGCGCGGCCGAGGCCACTTCGGGTTCAAAGTCGGCCAGGTGGGCGGCCAGATCCGCACTGCGAAAACGCCAGCTTGGCTCGCGGATCATCGCGGCGCGACCGTCTGCCGGGATGCTGCGCCCCAAGGCGTCCATCCGCAGCCAGGCGGCCGCAATCAGGCTGCGGTCGCGGCGGCCGGCGGTCCCGAATTTGCGGTTGCCCAGAATATCGAGCAATTGCCGGAACTGCGTCCGCTTGGCCGCATCGCTCGAGCCTTCCTGGCGCAACACCGTTGAGAGACGGTCATCGAAAAACATCGCCCCTCCTTTCGTATGTGGGCCTTGGGAAGATGCGCAAGCGTTCCGCGCGCAAGTCGCGCCGATTCTTGCACAGACTATCAGGAACCGGGGCTCGCCACAGCTTGCCACACAGCTTGCGTTGCAAAGCGGGACAATTGCTGGCAAACCTAATAAAATTAGTCAGCGTGGCGTATCTTTGCGCCTGTTCTTACATTCTTGTGTTAGTGCGCGGATGTTTTCAACATCTAGCCGCATGGAAATTTCGGAGATTAGACGGCCCTATGGCGAATCTGGATGAGATCGACAAACGTTTGTTGAGCGAATTGCAGGCGGAAGGCCGAGTGACCAATGTCGAGCTTGCTCAACGCGTTGGCCTTACCGCTCCGCCTTGTCTGCGCCGCGTTCGCGGGCTTGAGGAAGACGGTGTCATCCGGGGCTACCACGCCGATCTTGATCCTTCCAAGCTGGGTTTTGCGATCACGGTGTTTGCGATGGTCAGCCTCAAGAGCCAGGCTGAGACGGCTTTGCGCGAATTTGAAGAGCATATGCGCGGCCTTCCCGAAGTGCGCGAATGCCATATGCTCAACGGTGAAATAGATTTCATCCTGAAGATTGTGAGCAAGGACTTGCAGAGCTTTCAGGAGTTTCTCACCGGCAAACTTACCCCAGCGCCCAATGTCGACAGCGTCAAGACCTCGCTAACGATTCGGACCGCTAAGCACGAACCAGGCGTCCCGCTTTAGAGCAAAGTCTGATAGGGAGGACGAACGCACCATGTTGGATGAGCCTCCCATCGAATCTGCGCCCGAGCAGCCTGTATCAAGCGCGCAGGTGGTCGAGGCCCCGCTTGAACCGTCGGCGCGCGCCCTTCCTTCCGAAACTCGCGCCGATGGCACTGTCGTGATCGATCTCACTCCGCTTGCGCCGGTTCCTGAGACCTGCCTTGATGAGAACCCCGATCCATTCAACCCAACGATAGTCGTGTGCGCGCGCACCGAACCCGATCCGCGCCTCGGCCCGGTTCTGGGCCCGACGGATGACCTCCTGTTTGGCAGCGCCGTGCCGCGCGCCCGGTTGAAGCTTTCCGAAAGCGCGGAAGCGCAAGCCAACGCAATCAAGAAGAGCGTTGGCGGGTTTGACGCCGATGGCGCGGAAGTGCGCCTGAAGATCGAGTTCTGACCTAACCTTTAGCGGCTTAGCTCTCGGGCACCAGCGGACCGAAAAATCCGATGACTTTGACCACCTTGCCCCCATCGTTAACTTCGGTGACGTCAAAGCCGTTCATCACGCGTTTGCCATCCCAGTCGATCTTCCAGTGATAGCGGCAGAAATTGTTCTGCATGTCGACGTCGCTGTTGCGATTGTAGGCAGCGCCCGGAAACTGCTCGAGAATCTGATCGACCATCGCCAGAAAAGCTTTGCGCCCAATGATGTTGTGATTGGGATCGACAAAGTGGACGTTGTGCTCCAGCGCCTCGTCCACCAGCCGCTCGCGTGTTGCGCGATCGGGCGTGTTCCAGACAAGCATCATCTTTTCGAGGTTGGTTTCGTAAGCGGCCATGCGGCGTCTCCTTGGGAAAGCGCGTGAGAGTCAGAGTAAATAAACCGACCGACGGTTTGTTTACTCTGGAGCGCGGTTTGTGTAAAGCCCGAGCATGCCCAGCCAGGAAGAAAGAGCCCGCACAACCCGCGCCCAATTGCTCGACGCGTTCCAGTCCTTGTTGTTGGACAAGGGGTTGGAGGCCGCCACGACGCAGGCGGTGTTGGAGCAAACGGGGCTAAGCAAGGGCGCGCTCTATCACCACTATCGCAGCAAGTCGGAGCTGATGGAGGCGGTGTATGAGCGCGAGTCGCACGCTGCCATTCGCCGTGCGGTTGCAGCGGCGGCGGGCGAAGCGACGCCGCTCACGCGCCTCAAGGCCTCGTGCCGGGCCTGGGTATCGGAAATGCGCGGGGGCGACGCGGGTCGCATTGTGCTGGAGTTGGGGCCAAGCGCGCTTGGCACAACGCGGGTCGCCGAAATCGAGAACCGTCTCAGCCTACCGCTTTTCGAGGCCGCGATCCACGAAGCGGTGGCGGCGGGAGAGACGAGCGTTGCACACCCCAAATTGGCCGCGCAGTTGATCAACGCCTACATGGGGCAAGTCGCTCTGCAGACCCTTGCTGACCGCGACCTGGCATCAGCGACAATCGGGCCGGTTATCGACGCGATCCTGCGCGCACTGGAAACCCGCTGACGCGATCTGCCAACGAAGGGAGTGTTAGCCCTCGCGCTTTTCGAGCCACTTCTCGAGCCATTTGATCGAATAGTCGCCGTGCAGCACGTCGGTCTGCCGCAGCAATTCCTGGTGGAGCGGGATGTTGGTCTTGACCCCTTCGACCACCATTTCTTCGAGCGCGCGGCGCAGGCGCATGATGCAGCCTTCGCGGTTGCGGCCATAGACGATCAATTTTGCGATCATGCTGTCATAATAGGGCGGCACCGAATAGCCGGCGTACAGCCCTGAATCGACGCGCACATGCATGCCGCCCGCCGGGTGGTAATAGGTCACCTTGCCGGGCGAGGGGGCGAAGTTGAAAGGGTCTTCGGCGTTGATCCGGCATTCGATCGCGTGTCCGGTGAATTCCAGTTCCTCTTGCGTCACCGACAGCGCCTTGCCGTCGGCGATCCGGATCTGTTCGCGCACCAGATCAACACCGGTGATCGCTTCGGTCACCGGGTGTTCGACCTGCAGGCGGGTGTTCATTTCGATGAAGTAGAACTCGCCATCTTCCCACAGGAACTCGATCGTGCCCGCGCCGCGATAGCCCATGTCGCGCATAGCCTTCGCGCAGACTTCGCCCATGCGCGCACGTTCAGCGTCGTCAATGACGGGGGAGGGCGCCTCTTCCAGCACCTTTTGATGGCGACGCTGGAGCGAACAATCACGCTCGCCTAGATGGATAGCGTTGCCCTTGCCATCGCCAAAGACCTGGAATTCGATATGGCGCGGATTGCCGAGATATTTTTCGATATAGACGGTGGCGTCGCCAAAAGCGGCCTTCGCCTCGGTGCCTGCCTGACTCATCAAGGTCTCAAGCTGATCCTCGCTCTCGCAGACCTTCATCCCGCGCCCGCCGCCGCCTGACGCGGCCTTGATAATCACCGGATAGCCGACCTCAGCGGCGATTGTCTTACCTTCTTCCGGATCAGAGACTGCACCGTCCGAGCCCGGCACGAGCGGCAGGCCAAGATCACCCGCGCTCTTCTTCGCGTGCACCTTATCGCCCATTGTGCGGATATGTTCCGGCGTGGGGCCGATCCAGGCGATATCGTGCGCTTCGACGATTTCGGCAAACTTGGCGTTTTCCGACAGGAAGCCATAGCCCGGATGGATCGCGTCGCACTGCGCGACCTCGGCCGCCGAGATAATCGCTGCAATGTTGAGATAGCTGTCCGCGGCCGCCGGCGGCCCGATGCACACGGCGTGATCCGCCAGCCGCACATGCATAGCGTCGGCGTCGGCCGTGGAGTGCACCGCTACGGTCTCAATACCCATTTCATGCGCCGCACGGTGGATACGGAGAGCGATTTCGCCGCGATTGGCGATCAGGATGCGGGAAATGGTCATGACGCGTCGCTTACCCGATGACGACCAGCGGCTGGTCAAACTCAACCGGCTGCGCGTTGTCGATCAGGATCGCCTTGATCGTGCCGGCTTTGTCGGCCGTGATCGGGTTCATGACCTTCATTGCCTCGACGATCAGCAGCGTGTCACCTTCGGAAACCGTGTCGCCGACTTTGACGAAATTGGGTTTGTCTGGTTCGGGCGCGAGATAGGCGGTGCCGACCATGGGTGATTTGAGCGCGTCCGCAGCACCAGCCTCCGCAGCGGCTGGCGTCGGTGCTTCTGGAGCCAGCGCCGCAGGGGCCGGAGCGCTTGCCGCAGGCGCTTCGGGAAAGCGACCGGTGAGCGCGGTGATCTGCGCCGGCGTCAGCCCCACGCCGCCGCCCGATCCGCCCATGCTGCGCGCGACGCGGATCTTGCGATCATCCTCTTCAACTTCGATTTCAGTGAGGCCGGTCTCGTTCAGGAGCTCGGCCAGTTCGCGCACCAGCGCGGAATCGATGTTCATGCCGGACTGCGATCCGGCGCTCGGCTTTTTATCAGCCATGCAAAACCCTTATATGGCCCCTGGTTCGATAGTGCTTTGATTGCGGCGTGACTATTCACGGCAAATGCGGCTGGCAAGTGGCAATCGATGCTATTTATGCAACCCTATGTCGCAGCGACGCGGATCGCATGGTCAATCGACTGCGGACGCGGCGTATTCGAGCGCCAGCCGGTAGCTGTCCGGCCCATGTCCCTCAAACGTGCGCGCCGCCGCCATTCCGATGTAAGAAATGTGGCGAAATTCCTCGCGCTCCTTGGGATGGGAAAGGTGCACTTCGATAACCGGAGTGGTTATCGCGCGCGCCGCATCAAGCAGCGCTATTGAGGTGTGGGTGTAAGCGCCGGCGTTGATCAGCACCGCTTTTGCGCCCTCGGCCTGCGCTTCGTGCAGCCAATCGACCAGCATGCCTTCGTGGTTCGTCTGACGCATATCGATCGCAAGGCCCAGGTCGCGCGCGCGATCCTCCAGCATTCCGGCGATCTCATCGAGCGTGGTACGTCCGTATATCTCGGGTTCGCGCAGGCCAAGCAGGTTCAAATTGGGGCCGTTGAGGACATAGACAGTGTCGGTCATGCCCACTCGCCTAGCGGCTTTTTCGGCCAGGTGAAACCGTCAGCGTGGCGCACAATGTCGCTCCGCAAACTATTGAAAGCTCATGTGACATGTTCTTGGAAAGCCTGGCGATAGGCGGTCCGATGCAAGCGCTAGGATTGAGACCAACATCCCTGGGGAACTACAAGCTCTAGTGTGCTGTCCTGATCGTGGCACCGGTCCCAACTTCGACATCTTCTCCAAGTTCTGGGCCGATCTTCACGGAGACCGTGACTTAGGGCGATTGCACTCTATCCCGGAATTGAAGAAGCGCTACGATAGCTTGTCCGATGTGGCGAAGGCTGCGCTTAGCGACCTCCTTAGCGAAACTGGGGCGCTGCCCTATCTGGCCTAGAGGCTGCCGCGTCTGGCGTAGAGTTTGCGACCGCGAGTGGGTGCTCTAGGCTCCATCTTGCAAGGGGGAATTTCATGACCAAACGCGAGCCGTTTTTCTTCTGGATGGCGCTGGCGCTGATCGCCATCGTCGTGAGCGGCGTTAGCCTGGTGGCGTTTTCGCGCCCCGGCGGGCCGATGGCGACGCCACTCTTCCTGCATTTTCACGGCGCGGTGTTTTTGGGCTGGTTTGTCCTGCTGGCTTTTCAGGCGTGGCTGATGGGGGCGGGGCAGGCCGCTTTGCACAAGCGTCTGGGCCAGGCGAGCTTCACGCTGGCGGTCGCGATTGTGATTGTCGGCTACCTTGTGGTCCGCTTTGCCGTGCACAAACCCGCTATGACCATAGCGGGGCGACCCGCGATCATCGGCGCGGTCTTTCCGATCTGGGACATCATCAATTTTACCATTGCCTATACGCTGGGCCTCGCCAACAAGAGCAATGCGGCGGCGCATAAGCGCTTTATGCTGTGTGCGGCGATGTTGATGATCGATCCGGCGATGGCGCGGCTGGTCTTCGGCCTTGGCCTGCCCGGGAATCTGATCCTGGTGGCGGAACTGGCGCTGTTCCTTGCTCTGATCGTCTACGACCTTGTCACCCGCCGCCGACCGCATTGGGCAAGTCTTGTGGGCCTTGGCCTCTATGCAGCGGCGATGGCGTTCAAGCTCAACATCGGAAACTTCGCCTGGTGGCCCGGCTTAGTGAAGGCGCTGTTCGGGCTTAGCTGAAAGGCGCGCGGCTTACTTGTCGACGCCTTTGACCTTGCCCCATTGGCGCGCCGCCGTGTAGCCGAGATAGCCGGTGCCAAACAGCGCATAGAGCGGTTCGGGCAGGCCGTTCAGATAGGCGTTCATGCCCGCTGCGATCTCCTTGGCCGCACTCGGGTTGAACGCGGCAAGCACGCCCATCGGCAGCGCCCACAAGATCATGATGTACATAACATAGAGGAAACTTGGGCGCGCGCGGCTGGTCCAAGGGTCTTGCGATTGCGCTTCGGCGACGATGGCTTGCAGGCGCGCTTCGATCATCCGCATTTCCTGAGTGCCCTCAAGCTTGACGAGTTCAAGCTTTGCCTTGGCGCGAGCTTCCTTGTCAGGGATGATTTTGTCGATGATCGACGTGATCGGGCCGATCAGCGTGTCCAGTATACCCATAGTCGCAACGCTCCTCGCATGTGAGTGTGTGAGTCGCGTTTAGATAACCAAATTGGTTCGTGTAGGAAAATGCTTAGGCTCTAAGCGCCTTCACCCGCTTCCCCCAAAAGCCGCTCGGCGAGCGCGAGGTGCGGGCGATCGAGCATGGCGCCATTGATCGCAATTGTGCCCGCGCCGGGATTATCCGCAAAGGCCTGCACCACTGCGCGTGCGTGCGCGATCTCCTCGGCGCTGGGTGTGAAGGCGGTGTTGATTGGTGCGATCTGCGCGGGGTGGATCGCCAGCATCCCGCGAAAGCCCGCTGCACGCACTGTGCGCGCGCGCACCTCAAGCGCTTCCAAGTCGCGGAATTCGGGCTGCACGGTCTCAATCGGAGCCACGTCCGCCGCGACCGCGCCAAGCAGGCACAGGCTGCGCGCCATCTCATACGTTTGCGCGTATTCGCCGTCAGCCCCGCGTTGCTCGCGCGCGCCGCGCGCCGAGGACAGATCCTCCGCGCCCCAGCTCATAGCCACCAGCCGTTCCTTACCGTGATAATTGCCCGCATATTCGCCCGTGCGGAACATAGCGGCCGCGGTCTCAGTAACCAGAGCGGCGATTTTTGTGGACCCTTGCGGCAGGCTATGCGCGGCTTCGAGCACGGTGAGGTAGTGGTGCAATTGCGTGATGTGGTGCGCGCCTTCGGCCTTGGGCAGAAACAGGCCTGCGGGCGCAGCCGGGACAACCGCCGCAAGATCGCGCACCGCGGATGGCGTGTCGAGCGGGTTGATGCGAACCCATAGGCGTGCGCGATCTGGCGCGCCCTGCAGCATGCCGGCGACCATCTGGCGCGCGGCGGGCTTGTTTTCAGGCGCGACCGAATCTTCCAGGTCCAGCAAAGCGATATCCGCTTCGCTCGCGATCGCCTTACCCATCTTCTTTTCGCTGTCGCCCGGCGCGAACAGCCAACTGCGCATCTTTTGCACCATGTCGCTCTCCATAGAGCGAAGCGGTAGGCGCGCTAGAAGGAGCCCTCAACCTCGAATGTGAAGATCGTGCCGAATTCACGGTCGCGGTCCTCGACGAAATCGACAAGGCCAGCGGCGCGGTCGACAAAGACGGTGCGGTCAAACTGGTTTTTGCGGTTAGTGAGATTGGCCACAGACATGCGCAAGGTCAGTCCGGCGACATCCTTGTTCTCGACGAACACGCTGGTGAAGCCGGGGAAGCTTTCATTGCCGACAAAGATCTCGTCCAGTCGGACATTGTCCGCGTCATCGTTCCACGAAAGCTGCCCACCAATGGCCCAGCTTGTGTCGGGGAAGTCATGGCGGGCCTCAGTCTGGATATCGATGGTGGTGTTGCCCGACAAT
>CALCCG010000027.1 GCA_937899785.1 uncultured Erythrobacter sp.
GGGAGCCACCACCATCGCCGCGACGGGGATCGAAGCCTAAAAGCCGTCCATCATGGCCCTCGCCTCGCCCGATCACACGATCATGAGCAAGGGGCGTTTCCGCGAGGAGGTCGCCGACCTCACGCTCAATTTCTACCGGCGCAATTACATCGAGGGGCTGTTCCTCTCATCGGGCATCATCAAGAGCTCAAACCATACGATGGAGCTGTTGGCTGAGGTCGCTCGGATCCTGCGCGAAGAGCACGATTTCAGAGGTTACATCCACCTGAAGACCATCCCTGAGGCGGATCCCGAACTGATCCATCAGGCGGGGCTCTACGCGGATCGGGTCTCGATCAATGTCGAACTGCCAACGAAGAAAGGTCTGACGCGGCTCGCGCCCGACAAGGACGAGGGCACCATTAAAGGCGCGATGGACAAGACCAAGGCGCGCATCATCGAGGCGAAGGACGAGCGCAAACGCTTCAAACACGCGCCGCGCTTTGCGCCTGCAGGCCAATCGACGCAGATGATCGTGGGAGCGGACGATGCGAACGATGCGGCAATCGTCACTAAGGCAAGCGATTTGTATAAAGGCTTTGGCTTGCGCCGCGTCTATTACAGCGCCTTCTCGCCGATCCCGGATGCGAGCGCGGTGCTGCCTTTGAAGCGTCCGCCCCTGATGCGTGAGCACCGGCTGTATCAGTCCGACTGGCTGATGCGGTTTTACGGCTACGCCCCTCAAGAGGTGGCGCAGGCGACGGGCAAGGACGGCAATTTGCCGCTCGACATCGATCCCAAGCTTGCTTGGGCGCTGAAGTTTCGCGAACACTTCCCCGTCGACGTGAACCGCGCTTCGAAAGAGCAACTTTTGCGCGTGCCGGGGCTGGGCACGGTGGCGGTGCAGCGGATCTTGCGCGCGCGGCGGCATCGGACCCTGCGGCTCGACGATGTGGCCAAGCTGACTCAGTCGATCACCAAGGTGCGCCCGTTCCTGGTGGCGCTCGACTGGCGGCCCACGACATTGACCGACCGAGGCGATCTGCGCAGCCTGCTGGCGCCGAAATCAGAGCAGTTGGAGCTGTTCTGATGGTGGCCCGATGACAGCTATGCAGAATGTGTCTCTGGGCGCGCATTACGTCGTTCACCTGCCGGAGCCTGACGATTTCGCCTTTTGGCGCGAGCGGGCGCGGGGGTTGATTCAGTGCGATGTGCCGCCGGATCGTGTCTCGTGGGTGGAGCCGGGCGGCACAGGCGATCTGTTCGCGCAGGAAGGGCCGTCTCGCGGCGAGCGTCGCCTGCCGGTGCCGGGTAGAGACGCGCGTCCGGTGCGCGCCTCTAAGCGTTTTATGAGCCTCGCCCGCAACGCCGCGTTGCATTCCGATCTGGAACGTTTCAGCCTGCTTTATCGCTTGCTCTGGCGGCTTCAGTCCAATTCGCGCTGTATGGAGGACAAGGCCGATCCCGATGTGCGCCGCATCGAAGAGCTTGATAAATCGGTGCGCCGTGACAGCCACAAGATGCATGCCTTCGTGCGCTTTCGTGAAGTGCAGAGGGGGGACGGGGCCGAGCACTACGTCGCCTGGTTTGAGCCTGATCATCACATCGTGCGCGTCAACGCAGGCTTCTTCATGCGTCGCTTTGCAAACATGAGCTGGTCGATCCTGACCCCGCGCGGATGCTTGCACTGGGATGGGAAAACCATGCGCGAAAGCGGGCCTGCGCGCCGCGAGGATGCGCCCAGCGGCGATCCGGTCGAGGCTTTGTGGAAGTCGTATTACTCCTCCATCTTCAACCCCGCGCGCCTAAAGGTCGGCGCGATGCTGGCGGAGATGCCCAAGAAATACTGGAAGAACATGCCCGAGGCCGAGCTCATTCCAGAGCTGATCGCCGGGGCGCAGGCGCGCGAGTCGGGTATGGTGGCCGCCGGCGCGCGTGAGGAGCGCCAGCGCCCACAGTCTTTGGATGCGATTGCGCAAGGTCTTGTAACCTGCCGCGATTGCCCGATCGCCGAATGCGGCACGCGCAGCGTTATGGGGGAGGGTGCGGTGGGCGCGTCGTTCATGATTGTCGGCGAACAACCGGGGGATCACGAGGATGAGCAGGGCAAGCCGTTCGTGGGGCCTGCCGGGCAATTGCTCGACGAATATCTCTCGCAGGTCGGGATCGACCGTTCGCAGGCTTATGCCACCAACGCGGTCAAGCACTTCAAATTCACCTGGAAAGGTAAGCGCCGCCTGCACCAATCGCCCACCGCCAAGGAGATCGACACCTGCCGCTGGTGGCTCGAAGCCGAACGCGCCGTGGTCAAGCCGCGCGTGGTGTTGGCCCTGGGCGCGAGCGCGGCAAGGGGGTTGCTTGGCAAAACCGTCAGCATCGCCCGCGCTCGGGGCAAGCCGATTGAACTCGAAGATGGGTCGGAGCTGTGGGTCACCGTGCACCCCTCCTACCTTCTGCGGCTCGATGGCCCGGCGCGCGAGGAGCAAGTGGCGATGTTTACCGATGATCTTGCGGCGGTGAAGACGCGCCTTGCCGAATTGGCCAGATGAATGCCCGACGCTCCGCTGACCCCTGACAAACGCACGCTTGAGATTGATCCCGATCTTGTCGAAGCGCCGCCTCGCGCCCCGTTCGTGGAACTTGGCCTAGTGAGCTGTTTCAGTTTCCTGCGCGGTGCCTCGGACGCGGTGGACCTGGTGATGACCGCCAGAGCGCTGGGTTATGACGCGATCGGGATTGCCGATGCAAATTCCTTTGCCGGGATCGTGCGCGTCCACACCGAGTCGACGACGTTGAAGCTGCGTCCGGTGATCGGCGCACGGATTGAGACAGTGGAAGGCCTCACCTTCCTCGCCTACCCAAAGGATCGCGCCGCCTATGGCCGGCTGTGCCAGCTGATCAGCGCGGGACGGATGAGCACACTGACCGGCGAATGGCAGGAAAAGGGCGTGTGCGAGATCAGCCTCGCCATGCTGGCCGACCACGCAGAAGGCGTGCAGCTGATCCTGCTCCCGCCCGAAGGACTAGAGGCGCGCTTCACAGTGCCCGATTGGGCGAGCAATGTGGTCGCGCTTGATGACAGTGAGCGGCGCGGAGCGGTAACCGGGGCGCTGGCGGATATTCTGCCACATCTTGCGAGCGGCTTGCCCAGCCTGAAGTATCTTGCCGCCAGCTATCTTTACCGCAGTGATGATATCGCGCGGATTGACCGGCTCGACGTCCTGGCGCGCGAAAACAGCCTGAGGCTGCTCGCGACCAACGATGTGCACTACCACGCGCCCGAGCGCCGCCCTTTGCAGGACGTGATGACCGCGATTGCGAATAAGACCACGGTGGCTGAGGCCGGGCACCTGCTCCACCCTAACGCGGAGCGGCACCTCAAATCCCCGCAAGAGATGGCGCGTCTGTTCACCCGCTGGCCCCACGCGATCAGCGCCGCGCGCGACGTGGCAGATGCGTGTGACTTCAGCCTCGATGAGCTGCGCTACGAATATCCTGAGGAGATTTATCCCGACAGCCAGTCTCCGCAGGAATATCTCACGTCCGAGACCTGGAAGGGCACGCAATGGCGCTACCCCGAAGGTGTGCCGGAAGCCGTCCGCGAAACCTTACAAAAGGAACTCGCGCTGATCGGCAAGATGGAGCTGGCGCGCTATTTTCTGACGATCAAGGATATCGTCGATTTTGCTCGCAACGAGGTGTCGCCTCCGATCCTGTGCCAGGGGCGTGGGTCCGCCGCGAATTCGGCCGTGTGTTACTGTCTCGGCATCACCAGCGTCGATCCGGCCAAGCACGCGCTGCTCTTCGACCGCTTCATCTCCGAGGATCGCAAGGAACCGCCCGATATCGACGTTGATTTCGAGCATGAGCGGCGCGAGGAGGTGATCCAGTACCTCTATAGCAAATATGGCCGCCACCGCGCAGGTCTCACAGCGACCGTCATCCACTACCGCCCGCGCATGGCGATCCGCGAGGTGGGCAAGGCGATGGGGCTTAGCGAAGACATCACCAGCAGTCTTGCGCGCACTGTTTGGGGCGGGATGGGGCACGAGATCAACGAAAAGCACGCCGCGGAAACCGGGCTCGACCTGAGCGACCCGCACTTGAAGCGCGTGCTCAAACTCACCGAGCAGATGATCGGTATGCCGCGCCACCTCAGCCAGCATGTGGGCGGGTTTATCCTCACCCAAGGTGCGCTCACCGAGACAGTGCCGATCGGCAACGGCGCGATGCCCGATCGCAGCTTTATCGAGTGGGACAAGGACGACATTGATGCGCTGGGCATCCTTAAGGTCGACGTGCTGGCGCTGGGCATGCTCACCTGCATCAAAAAGTGCCTTGATATGCTTGAGCAGCACCACAACCGCGCACTGACGCTTGCTACGGTTCCGCGAGAGGATCCCGAAACCTACGCGATGCTGCGCAAGGGCGATTCGCTTGGCGTCTTCCAGGTTGAAAGCCGGGCGCAGATGAACATGCTTCCGCGCCTGCGCCCGCGCGAGTTTTATGACCTCGTCATCCAGGTCGCGATTGTGCGTCCAGGGCCAATCCAGGGCGATATGGTCCACCCGTAACTGAAGCGCCGCCGTGGGGCCGAGCCTGTGCAGATCCCTGCGCCATCGCAGCAATACGGGCCGCCCGATGAGCTCTCCAGCATCCTGAAACGGACCCTGGGAGTTCCGATTTTCCAGGAACAGGCGATGAAGATCGCGCTGGATGCGGCCAAGTTCTCTGCCAAGGAAGCGAACCGGCTGCGCAAGGCTATGGCGACCTTCCGCTCCCGTGGCATGGTGCACGAGCTTGAGGATATGATGGTCGGGCGCATGGTCGAACGCGGGTATGATCTCGATTTTTCCGAGCGCTGCTTCAACCAAATCAAGGGCTTTGGCGAATACGGCTTTCCCGAAAGCCACGCCGCAAGCTTCGCGCATCTGGTTTACGTGTCGAGCTGGCTCAAATGCCACTTTCCCGCGGCGTTCGCGGCGGCGCTCCTCAACTCGCAACCCATGGGCTTTTACGCGCCCGCGCAGATCGTGCGCGATGCGAGGGAACACGGGGTTGAGGTTTTACCTGCGGATGTAAACGGGAGCGAGTGGAACTGCACTCTGGAGGAAATGGGTGAGATGGGGGATGCGAAGACGGGACGTCTAGACCGCCACATCGCGATGCGCCTGGGCTTGCGCCAGGTGGATGGCCTGCCTGAACACGTCGCCGCGCTTTTGATCACAGAGCGGGCTGAGAACGGCCCCTATCGCGACGTGGCCGAGTTGCGCGAGCGGGCGCGGCTTTCCCCGGTTCATATTGAGCGTTTGGCGAGTGCGGATTGCTTTAGCTCTCTTAGCCTCACGCGCCGCAAGGCCTTATGGGACGCGCGCAGCCTTATTGCGGGGCCGGACTTACCGCTCTTCCGCGCCGCTGACACCCGTGACGAGGGCGCGGAACGGCAGGCAACCCGTTTGCCCATCATGCCGCTTTCCGAAGAGGTGGTGGCCGATTATCAGACCACGCGTCTCAGCCTCAAAGCGCACCCAATGGCCTTCCTTAGGCCGGAACTCGCCGAACGCGGCTTTGTGCGCGCCTGCGATCTCAGAAACCGTAAATATCGCGCCATGGTGCAGGTCGCAGGTGTGGTGCTTATCCGTCAACGCCCCGGCAGCGCCAAAGGTGTGTGCTTCATCACCCTTGAAGACGAAACCGGGGTGATCAACCTCGTGGTCTGGCCGGACTTGAAGGAAAGGCAGCGTAAGGTGGTTATGGGCGCGCGGTTGATGGAGGTGCGCGGGCGCGTCGAATATGATGACGAGGTGGTCCACGTTATCGCGCAGCACATGACGGACGCGACAGGCAAGCTCTACGCCTTATCTGACGATATGCTTGACGCTCCAATTGCCCGCGCGGATCACGTCAACACGCCGCTGCAGGGGCGCAGGACACCGCCCCATAAAGGGGCTCAGGTGCGCGAGATCATCGATGAGTTACCCAATGTCAAAGGCCACCCGCGCAACCATCGCATTATCCCGAAGTCGCGGGATTTTCACTGAGGCTCAAGCCGTTTCGAGCGCGTATCCGGCGGAGCGCACGGTACGGATCGGGTCCTTTGTCCCGTCAATGCCAATGGCCTTGCGCAAGCGCCGGATATGCACATCAACCGTGCGCAGCTCAATATCCGAACCTGTGCCCCATACACCGTCCAGCAGTTGCCCTCGGCTGAAAACGCGCCCCGGGCTCTCCATAAAGAACTTGAGCAGCCGGTATTCCGTCGGTCCCAGCTGAAGCGAGCGGCCCCGCCGCTGCACTTTGTGCGCGACCGGATCGAGCTTGATGTCACCCACTTCGATCGTCTCACCGGCCAGGGCAGGGCGGATACGGCGCATCACCGCGGCGACGCGCGCCAGCAGCTCACGTGGGGAAAACGGTTTGGTTAAGTAGTCATCCGCCCCAGTCTCGAGGCCACGCACACGATCATCCTCCGCCTCGCGTGCGGTAAGCATAATGATTGGTACATGCGCGGTTTCCTTGTCACGGCGCAAGCGGCGGCACACTTCGATGCCACTGGTTCCCTCGATCATCCAGTCCAGGATAATGAGATCGGGAATGTCCTCGCTAGCAAGGACCATAGCCTCATCGCCGTCGCCTGTGCAGCGAACCTGGTAGCCCTCATTCTGAAAGCGGTACTCCAGCAGCTCGGACAGAGCTGGATCATCCTCGACAAGCAGCAATTTCGCGGCGGACATGATAGTGGTGCCTCCTGATAGCCGCCCCCGGACCGCACCGAGGGATGACACTGTGCCCCGTGTTTCAATTTTACTGCACTTTGATGAAAACGGCGGCGAGAAATTGTCCACAGGCTGCGAACTGCGTTTGCCGAGAAGCCATTCAACCCGGTCCAAGCGAGTCTCAGCGATCTTCTTCGGGCGGATAGGTGCCCGTGGCCGCAAAATGCACCATCTCAGCCACGTTGGTCGCGTGGTCGCCAATGCGTTCCAAGTTCCGTGCGACAAACAGAAGCTGCGCCGCGCTGGAAATGGTGGCAGGGTTTTCGACCATGTGACTCACAAGATTACGGAAAATGCTGTTGTAAAACGCGTCAACCTTGGCGTCAGTGCTGATGACTTCGCGCGCGAGATCGGGATCGCGGGCGGCGTATGCGGTAAGCACATCGTGCACCATCTCACTAGCCAGCTCGCCCATCGCCGGAAGCAAAGTGAGAGGTTCAAACCGATCACGTCCCTCTATCATGCCAACGCGCTTAGCGATGTTTTTTGAATAATCGCCAATCCGCTCAATAATGCCCGCAATTTTGAGCGCTGCGATCACCTCGCGCAAATCGTCTGCCATGGGCGCTCGAAGAGCAATGATGCGAACGGCGAGCTTGTCGACATCGGTTTCAAGAGCGTCGATTTTCTTGTCTCGTGCGACCACCAGGTCACCCAATTCCTCATCGCCGCGAACCATTGAGTCGAGGGCTTCCGCAATGGCAACTTCGGCAAGGCCGCCCATCTCCGCAATCAATCCGCGAAGTCGAGTGATGTCCTCATCAAAAGCCTTGACTGTGTGATCCGCCATCTAGCCGTAGCGACCTGTGATGTAATCGCGCGTGCGCTCTTCGATCGGGTTCTGGAAGATATCCGAAGTTGGTCCGTATTCGACCATTTTACCGAGGTGGAAGAACGCGGTGCGTTGGCTGACACGCGCGGCTTGTTGCATCGAGTGGGTCACGATCACGATAGCGTAGCGGCCCGAAAGCTCATCGATCAGCTCTTCAATCTTAGCGGTGGCGATGGGGTCAAGCGCGGAGGCCGGTTCGTCCATCAAGATGACCTCAGGATCAACCGCGATGGCGCGCGCAATGCACAAGCGTTGCTGTTGACCGCCTGAGAGAGCCGTGCCGGAATCGTCCAAACGATCCTTCACTTCTTCCCATAGCCCGGCGCGGGTAAGCGACCTTTCGACAATTGCATCAAGATCAGGCTTTTTCTCGGCAAGGCCGTGAATCTTGGGCCCGTATGCGATGTTCTCGTAAATCGTTTTGGGAAACGGGTTAGGCTTCTGAAAGACCATGCCCACCCGGGCGCGGAGCTGCACCACATCCATTGAGTCTCCCAGGATGTTATCGCCTTCAAGCTCGATCGATCCCGTCACCGAAGCGGACGGAATCGTGTCGTTCATACGGTTGAAACACCGCAGGAAGGTCGACTTTCCGCAACCTGAGGGGCCAATAAAAGCGGTCACATAGTCAGGAGATATGTCGATGGACACCTCGTCAATGGCTTTCTTCGGGCCATAATACACCGAGACGTCGCGCGCCTTCATCATGGCGGAGTTGTCCGCTTGAATTTTGTCGTGGATTCGGGTCACCAGGTTTTCTCGAACTTGTTGCGAAGATAGATGGCGATGCTGTTCATCAGCAACAAAAACAGCAGAAGGACGACGATCGCCGCGCTCGTACGCTCCACGAAACCTCGATCGATTTCATCGGACCAAAGAAAAATCTGTACTGGCAAGACGGTTGCTGGTGAAGTTAAATCGGTCGGCGGGGTTGCCACAAAAGCGCGCATACCGATCAGCAGCAGCGGGGCAGTCTCGCCCAAGGCGCGCGCCATACCGATGATTGTGCCGGTCAACATGCCGGGCAGAGCCAGCGGCAACACATGATGAAAGACCACCTGAACCGGCGAAGCGCCGACGGCTAGCGCGCCGTCGCGGATAGAGGGCGGAACCGCTTTTATGGCGTTGCGGCCGGAAATGACGATCACCGGCATTGTCATAAGCGCCAGCGTCATTCCGCCAATCAGCGGCGCGGATCGCAGGTTTGGGAAGACAGCGAGAAAAACCGCCAACCCCAGCAGGCCAAAGATGATAGACGGCACTGCGGCCAGGTTGTTGATCGACACTTCGATCAGATCCGTCCAGCGGTTCTTGGGAGCGTACTCTTCAAGGTAAAGCGCCGCCAGAATTCCGACGGGGAAAGCAAGCGCAAGCGTCACCAACATGGTGAAGATTGAGCCCTTGAGCGCGCCCCATATCCCAACCGCTTGTGGGCTGGTTGCGTCCGAGCGCGAGAGGAAGGCCCAATCCCAGTTCTCCGCTAGCTTGCCCTGTGAAACGAGATCTTTGGCCAGAGCCCGCATTTCGGGTGATCCTTCACCGGCAAGACCGGATGCCAGATCGGAAGACGCGGGCAAGTTGAAGATCATTGGTTCAGTCTTTTCCAGCAGCGCGGGATCCGCCGTGAGCGCCGCAGCGACATCGCGCCACGCCTGATCGCTCAGCTGATCCGCGCCTCTTTCGCCCAGAGCTTTCTCGGCGAAGAGCTGAACAACCTCCGCCATGCCCTGCATTTCGAGCGTTTGCACAGCGCTTGGTGCGGTGAGCGAGACTTCGTCCCCTGTCAGACCGCTTTCGGCGAAAGTGATCGGAACGGCCAGCTCAGCGCGCTGAAAGCCGCCAATGCCGTTGACCAACATGTTGCCAAGCAGGAAGATCAAAACCGCGACCGAAAAGACGATTGCGCCTTGCCCCATCAGTTTGAAAGTGCGTTCGGCGCGATAGCGCTTGGCTAAGCGCTTCTCGAATTCGGGCGTGCGCGTTGGGCGCTTGAAGTCGGCGGTGTTATTCATAAGCCTCACGAAACCGTTTGACGACGCGCAGAGCCGCGAAGTTGAGCGCAAGGGTGACAAGGAACAGCACGAAGCCAAGCGCAAACGCGCTGAGCGTCGCGGGATGATCGAAACTGCCTTCACCGGTCAGCATTTTTACGATCTGCACAGTGACGGTGGTCATACGATCGAGCGGGTTTGCGCTGAGATTGGCAGCGGTCGAGGCGGCCATGACCACGATCATGGTTTCGCCTATGGCGCGGCTGACTGCGAGCATAATGCCCGCCACGATACCGGGCAGGGCGGCCGGGAAGAGCACTTTGGTGATCGTCTCAGACTTGGTTGCGCCCATCGCATAGGATCCGTCGCGCATGGCGCTGGGCACTGCGGCGATTGAATCGTCGGCCATCGAGGATACAAATGGGATGATCATGACTCCCATGACCACGCCGGCCGCCAAAGCGCTTTCGGTCGACGCGTTGGTTACACCTACGGACACCGCAGCGTCGCGGATCATGGGGGCGATGGTGAGCGCGGCGAAGTAGCCGTAGACGACGGTCGGGACACCCGCGAGTATTTCCAGAGCGGGTTTCACCCAAGTGCGCAAGGAAGGGTTGGCGTATTGCGTGAGGTAGATCGCGCTCATCAGTCCGAGTGGGATCGCCACGATCATCGCAATGATCGCACCGATAAAGATTGTGCCCCAGAAGAGGGGGATCGCGCCGTAGCGCGAGCCGTCGGGATTATCGGGATTGCTCATCGGGTCCGGGGCCCAAAAGGTGCCGAACAGGAAATCGACCGGCGAGACCATTCCGAAAAAACGGACAGTTTCGAAAACAAGGCTCGCGAAGATGCCGAAGGTGGTCAGGATCGCAACGAGCGAGGCAAGCAGCAAAACGATCATCACGGTGCGCTCCACCTTAGTGCGAGCGCCGAAGTCGGGTCGGATGCGCAGGAACGCGAAGATTCCCCCGCCCACTGCTATCACAATCGTAACAGCCAAGCCGATCCAGGTGTAAAAACTGATCGCTTCACGGAACGGTTCGACCAGTTTTTCCGCGCCATCGTTGAAAACGCCGGGTGCGCGGCCAGTAGCGACAGCGCGCGCTTCGGCCAGCCAAGCCTCACGTTCAAAGCCAAAACTGGGAAGATCCGCGGCGGCCATGGAGGTGAGAACGCTCCGAGTGATCAAGTCAGGCGCAGCGAAGGACCAAAAGCTTATGAAAACCAAAACCGGGATCACCACCCAAATCGCGACGTACCAAGCGTGATAGATCGGGCGCGAGGCTGGGCGCGATTGCGGATGCGCTTTCTGAAAGCTCCACGCCTTAGCGCGACCGGCCAGCCATCCGGCAAGGCCGAGCCCGATAGCAATCAGGATAAGTGTAATTGGCGACATGAAATCGAAGTACCCCTGAGGGAACCAAGGTGGGCGATCAAGGCTTGTGTGCCGTTACCCACCGGTTCCTACAACGTGTCTTTGCCGGGCAGATGTTGAACAAATAAGACACCGCTAGGACATCTCTTGAGCGGGCCTGGCAGTCGCCGCACTTGATCGACGCACCATTGCGCCCGCGTCTTCGTTTGCAAAGCTGTCGACCTCGCCAGAGGCCAGGGGAAGCCTCACGGTCACGCGCGTTCCTTGTCCAAGCGCGCTTTCGATATCGAGCCGCCCTCTATGGCGTTCGACGATGTGCTTGACGATCGCGAGGCCAAGCCCGGTTCCGCCTGATGCGCGGCTACGGCCTGGATCTGTACGGTAAAAGCGTCGCGTAAGATGCGGGATTTGTTCTGGCGATATCCCTTCGCCTTGGTCGGATAGGGTCAGGACTGCGCGGCCATCGTGAGAGCGATCAAGCTCGATCTTTACCGGGGTATCGGCGTGACCATATTTGAGCGCGTTATCAACGAGGTTGCGGATCAACTGCTCCAGTTGCTGGCGGTCGCCATGGACCTGAGCGGGCTGCTTGAAGTCAAAATCAAGCCGTTCAACCCTTGTGGATCCCGCCGCGTCTAGAGCCGCGCGTTCGGTCAAACGGTCTAAAGCGAGAAGTTCACGGGGAATGTCGTGCTTTTCCGCTTCGACGCGGCTGAGGCTCATAAGGTCACTGGTCAAACTTTGAAGGCGCTGCGCCTCACGCTCGATCGTCCCGAGAAATTTCTGCGCCGTTGGCGAATCGAGACTTTCCGAGCTGTCTGCGAGCGTCTCGACATAGCCAAGGATCGCGGCCAGCGGTGTGCGCAGCTCATGGCTCGCGTTTGCCACAAAGTCAGTATGAGCGCGACTTATGTCCGCTTCGGCCGTTTGGTTTACAAGCTCGAGCACCGCCAGATTGTCATCCACGATGTGGCGGTTGAACTGCCATAAATCTTGGCGTCTCACCAACCCTCTCACCATCGCAGTGCCACTGCGATTCTCAGCCAGGAGGTGGATGGCTTCGGGTTGGCGGAAGGCCACTCGCGCGTCCTGTCCGATAATATGCTGCCCCAACATTCTGCGCGCAGCCCGGTTTGCGATGGAAATTGTACCGCTTTGCGTCACGAGAAGCGGAGTGGAGAAACCCTCAATGATCTTGCGCATTGTGTCGCGCTCGCGGGGTTGCTCGACGACAACGCTTGGCCGTTCCGGAGGGCGCAGTCCAGCAACGAGGAGCGATCCAACCCAAACAAACAAAACCGCAAGCGCAATGACCGCGTCATTTCCAAGCAGAAGGAGCGCGACAAAGGTCACGCAGGCCAAGACGATCCCGGCAATAGGGGCGGTGTATCGCAGTTCCATCGCGCCGCCGGTCTTAGCGGCGCTGAGCATCGCTGGGAAGCGCACAAACGAACGCGGCGCACAGTCGCTGCCGAGGCTTCTTCATCTGGGGAAAAGGTGGTGACCCGTACGGGAATCGAACCCGTGTTTCAGCCGTGAAAGGGCCGCGTCCTAACCGCTAGACGAACGGGCCACGCTCGTTTGCGAGAGCGCGCATCTAGGGGCGGTCGCCGGTGCGGTCAACCCGCTGTGTGAAACATAGGTGAAATTTTTGCGTCGGCGAGCAGCGCCCAGGATCAATCGGCAAACGCTGCGTCTTCAAGGTGGAGTTCGGCGGCTGGTCGGTTTCCCCAATCGTCGATTTTGACCCGCCCGGCGAGGTGGAAGCGGCGGCCTTTGCTTCGATGAAGCAGCGTTTGGGCCATTTCCGATTCCGCAGCGCGAAAAGCGATTGCCTTGAAAGAGCGTCGATCCGCTCCACCGGCGATAACGCGCAGATGATCTTTGCCTACGATATCCGCCTTTATTATCTGAACAGGGCCGACCGCGACGCGCGGAGCGGGCCAACCCACGCCATAGGGGCCCGCAGCCTCGACCGTGTGCACCAGTTCGGGTGTGAGGCCCCCTGGAGCAAGGGCGAGGTCCAGCTTCATGGTCTGCCCAAGTCTGGCCCGTGAAACATCGCGAGCCAAGCGCTCATCCAGGAACTTGGTAAAATCGCTAAGGCGGTCAGCGCGAAGGGTCATACCGGCTGCCATGGCGTGCCCTCCACCTGCAACAAGCAGATCATCTTCACGCGCGGCAATGATTGCGGCGCCCAGATCAACACCGCTGATTGAGCGACCGCTTCCTTTGCCGATCCCCTGCGCTTCATCCAGTGCGATAACTATCGCGGGCTTCCCGGTTTTCTCTTTAATCCGCCCGGCGACGATCCCGATAACCCCCGGATGCCAGCCGGTGCCAGCCAGGATATGGACAGCCATATCGTGTTGCCCGCCAAGCTGACCTTCGGCGGCTTCTTGCACCGCGGCTTCAATCGCTCGGCGTTCCTCGTTGAGATGCGAGAGCTGCTCTGCAAGTTCGCGCGCCTCTTCGGGATCACGCGTCGTCAAAAGCCGCACGCCCAGCGTCGACTCGCCAATTCGTCCCCCGGCGTTTATCCGAGGACCAAGCGCAAAACCCAGATCGGAGGCGATCGGCGCACGACTGAGCCGGCTCGCATCCATCAACGCAGCCATTCCGATCCTTTCCCGCCGCGCCAGCACCTTAAGCCCTTGCGCGACGAACGCGCGATTGAGGCCATGTAGGGCTGCCACATCAGCCACCGTTCCCAGGGCAACCAAGTCGAGAAGGCCCATAAGATCGGGTTCGTCTCGATGCTCAAAATAGCCGCGCTTGCGCAATGTCCGCACCAACGCGACAGCGAGCAGAAACGCCACCCCGACGGCCGCCAGATGACCATGGGCTGCGCCAAGGTCGCTTTCATCCAGGCGATTTGGGTTGACCAACGCCACGGCAGGCGGCAGCTCCACGCCGCATTTGTGATGGTCAACGACAATCACATCGACGCCCGCAGCGCGCGCCATGGACAAGGCTTCGTGCGCCATCGCTCCGCAATCGACCGTGACGATCAAATTGGAGCCTTCCTCGCCCAGTTTGACCAAAGCCTCACCAGTCGGCCCATAACCCTCCAGAAGCCGGTCCGGGATATAGTATCCCGCATCATGCCCAAGCGCGCGCAGAGTCTCAACCAGAAGAGCTGCGCTTGTCGCTCCATCGACGTCGTAGTCGCCGTAAATCGTTATCTTCTCATCTGCGGCTATGGCGTCGGACAGTCGTTCGGCGGCCAAGTCCATGTCCTGAAAGGCCGATGGGTCCGGCAGAAAGTTGCGAAGGGTCGGTTTGGCGTGGCGGGCAATATCATCGGGCGCCGCTCCGCGGGTCATTAGCAATTGCGCGAGGATATCATGATCGAGACTGATAATGTCGGCTTGCTGGTGGATCTCCATATTTCCGCCGCGCCATTGCCAAGCGCGCTCAGACAAAGAACGCGAAACGCCCAGAACATGGGATAGAGCCGAAGTCGGAGATGAAACGGTCGCCATTACGCCAGAATACGGCAAACGCGCGGCAGACGACAGAGCGCAGAGTTGACAATCGACAGCTCCGGTTGCTTCGTTTGGGCGTGATGGGAAACGGGGACGATCAAAGGCGGTTGCTCGTCGTCTGGCACAGCCGGACCGGAGCCAGCGAGGCGATGGCGCGCGAAGCGGCGCGTGGCGCTGGAGATCAGATCCTGGTCGATTGTTGCGCTGCTAGCGAGGCCAGTGTCGAGCGCATGCTTAGCGCAACCGGTTTCCTGTTTGTTTGTCCTGAAAATCTGGGCGGATTGAGCGGCGCGATGAAGGAGATGTTTGATCGCAGCTACTACCCCTTACTCGGCGTGCGGGAGGGATACCCCTATGGATCGATTATCGCGGCAGGTTCCGATGGGAGCGGTGCTCAGAGGCAACTTGACCGAATTGTGTCTGGGTGGCGCTTGAAGCGGGTGGTTGATCCGCTCATTGTCAATTTTGATGCGCAAACGCCATTAGAGATTCTTGCGTATAAGAACGTTCCAGAAGAGACGTTAGAAGACTGCCAAAATATTGGGCAGACGTTGGCGGCTGGCATCGCCATGGGCGTATTTTAAGTGAGCAATTGCAAATGTTAAGCAATCGCTAATCGAGACTCGACGGTGGGATCAATTACAGGCACAAGAGCGCTCTGGACAACGAACCTATTTCGCGGGGGATGCATAAGGATCGTGGCCCATCGATAGCGTGCAGTACTCCGAGTTCACGGGGCTGGTTCTTCTGTTTGCCGCCGGCAAGCGTCCGACGCGCGCCGCGCTGCGAGACTTTGCTTTTGCACAGCATACGGTTTCGCTAACGCATGATCCTTCCGACGACACGTATCTGCATGTTGTAGAGCCCGGATCCGATCCCGTGGCCCGCGACCCGAACGCGTTGGTCAGCCCAGAACTTGCTGAAAAGGTTTGGGTCGAGCTTTTGCGCGAAGGGCTAACGTTCGATCTTGTCGGACTTGCGCCGGGCCAGATGCACGATTTTCCAGAGGTGGAGCATCGCTTCGACCTTTCAAAGCTTCCCACTGCGTTTCGTACCGAGGCTGTACAGCTCGCGCCTGGCCAACATTTGGCTGGTGGCGGGCGAAGCATGCCGATTGTCAAAGGGCTTGTTGGCCTGGCCCGGGACCTGGCTCACCATTTTGAGGATTTGGAGGCGGTCGTTTGGCCTCCGTCGCAAAGCGCGATCGGCCGGCGGTTTTTCGAATCGATCTCTACCGCATGGCTCGAAGGCGGCGCCTTCCCGGCCTTGGGGCTTACCGCCTTCAAAGAGACGATGGATGGCGCTTTGCAAAGCGTCGGTCTTGAATTCTGGATCGGCCAAGAATTGCGCATCGAACCGTCGCTGTCGGTGGATAAGGTCGCCGCAACCCGCCTTGGGGTGCGCTTGGTCAACCAACTTGTCTTGGTTGGGGGGCTTGAGGAAAGCGAGCGGATCATTTCGCCTGATGGCAGCCGGTTGGTGATGCGGCCCTCGCGCAATCGCAAGTTCATTCGAGTGTGGCGCGAATAGCATGGCGAGTGATGGCATCCACAGCGCTGACTTGGTTGGCACCGAAGTTTTCCCCGAGGGCGCTCCTGTGCCATTGGGGGTTGTTTCACGTCCGGCCCTGGCATCCAATCGTCCGCAGATACCGTTTCGCAAGGTCAACGCGCGGGGCACTCCCGGGCATGATTCGAGCTTGCAGCGCCATCACCTTTTACCGCGCCAACTGCTTGCGGTTGCTGTTTTGGCGCGCTGTTTGACGAGCTTGGCCGCGTGCCCGTCGGGTTTGACGATTTTCGTGCCAACGGTTTGCTTCTTCCGGCTACCGAGGAGGCCACTCACCGCACCGGAATGCCGCTCCATCGTGGGCCTCACCGGCGCTACAACGAGCTTGTAATCGAGCGCGTCGGCCGCATTGAAGAGCGCTGGGTTAAGGCCCATGAAACCGATCCTGACGCCGCGCGCGAAGAGGCGATCATGCGCTTGCGCTTGCTCCAGTCGGCGTTGCGCCGTCGTTTGTTGAGCGAGCGCCGCCGCATGATCCTGAACCGCAAGGACCCGCTTGGCACTGGCTTTGATTTCACCGAGCTTGACGCGATGGCCGAGGCGCTTTGGGCCTCAACCTGAGGTGTTTGAAGGCCGCTTACTCAGCCGCTTGGGCCATGGCCTGCCAGCTTTTGAAGCCGCTTCTATCCATCATGGCCGCCTTGGCTGCGTGATACTCCCGCTCCAACCGGGCGACCATGTCTTCGACGGTGCCGACCGATTTGACGGCGCCGATCCCTTGGCCTGAGCCCCAGATATCTTTCCAGGCTTTGGCCTTGGTGTTGCCACCAGAACCGAAGTTCATTTTCGACGGATCGCTCTCGGGCAGGTTGTCGGGGTCAAGGCCAGCGTTTTCGATGGACGAGCGCAAATAGTTTCCATGCACACCGGTAAAGAGGTTTGAATAGACAATACCTTCGGCCGAGCCATCGACGATGCCATTCTTGTAGCCTTGGTCCGCGTTCGCCTCTTCGGTGGCGATAAAGGCGCTTCCGGCGTAGGCGAAGTCGGCTCCCATGGCCTGCGCTGCAAGGATGGATTGGCCGTGTGCAATCGAACCCGACAGCGCCACAAGGCCGTCAAACCACTCGCGGATTTCCTGCATCAGAGCGAAGGGCGACAATGTGCCCGCGTGGCCACCGGCGCCTGCGGCAACCGGGATGAGGCCATCCGCGCCTTTCTCAATTGCCTTGTTCGCAAAGCGGTTGTTGATGACATCGTGCATCGTGATCCCGCCCCAGTTGCGCACGGCGTCGAATATCTCAGTGCGCGCGCCCAGCGATGTGATCACAAGCGGAACCTGCCACTTCTCGCACGTTGCCATGTCCTGCATCACCCGGTCGTTTGAACGGTGAACGATCTGATTGACCGCATACGGCGCTGCGGGGTGGTCGGGGTTTTCGCGATTATGTTTGGCCAGTTCTTCGGTGATTTGGTGCAACCATTCATCGAGCAGCGATTGCGGCCGCGCGTTCAAGGCCGGAAAGCTGCCGACGATGCCCGCTTTGCACTGCGCGATAACCAATTCCGGGCCCGACACGATGAAGAGCGGCGAACCGATCAGCGGCAAACGCATGCGATCAAAGGGAGCAGGAAGCGGCATTTTGGGTTCTCTTTCGTCTAGAATGCAGATTTTGGGGTTCTGTTAGAGATCGGTCTCGTCTCAGGCAAGCTCCTCATCAAGCGAGTAGAACCGCTTTGCGTTCCCGGCGTAGAGCGCCGCTTTCTCATCCGCGCTTGCGCTTGAGGTGATACGCTTGAAGGTGTTCCACAACACCGGATAGCTCGCCCCCCAGCGATCGACCGGGTAATTGCTTTCAAACATGGCGCGCGCCGTCCCGAAGGCCTCGATGCAGGTTTCGATGTAGGGCTGCCACATGGGCGCGAGCGCTTCGGAGCTGAAACCAGCCGCCGGGCCCTCCTCCGGCATGGCGCAGTTGTGCATCGCCAACCCGCCCAGCTTTACCATCACATTCTCGCATCGTCCCAACTCGAGGATGTTGGCGCGCCAGATGTCGAAGCGTTCCTCCAATCGGCCTTCATAGCTCGCATTGCCTAGCGGAGTGCCGCAATGGTCGAGGCAGATGGGTGTGTCAGGAAAGGCGCGGGCGAGGTCGATCACATCGGGGATCTGCGGTTCGAGAATCCACGCATCGAATGTCAGGCCGCGCTTGCCTAGCTCGGCAAACCCCTCGCGAAACGTCGCGTCCTTGTAGAGTTCGGGCGGCGCGTGGAAGGGAGGGCCAAGCACTTCTGGATCGGCGTCCCAGGCGCCCTGGTGGCGGATCCCTTTGAAGCGTTTCGGCGACGCCGCGATCAGCGCATCGAGCGCCTCGCCCGCGACCGCGCCTTCCAGCAGGTTGGCGTGCCCCACAATGCCGGCGCACAGCCGCAAGGGTCCGTAAAGGCCGCTCGCGCTTTGCGCCGCAACGCCGTTCACGAACTCAACCTCGCCGACAACCTTCCTGGTTTCACCATAGGCCGCGTTGTAGAACGCGCCGCATTCCATGAAGACTGTCGCCACCACGTTATGGCCCGTCGCAATATCGGCGTGGAGGTGGTCGAAGGTGTAGTGCGCCACGTCCACCAGCGTTTCGATGAAGCGGTGATGCGGTTCCGGAAACATCGGCACCATAGCCCGCAAGTCCCAGAGATGGTGGTGCGGATCGATAATCGGCAGATCGGGTTCGAGTATCGCTTCGGTCACTTCGTATTCTCCACATCAGACGCGTTTTCCAACTCTGCGCCTTTCCAGTGTCTTAGTCGAGACATGGACCACCTGTTACACAGTCTTGAGGAAGAAAAGAGCGTGTCGATTTGCGCTCCGGTTATGGGATCGGTGCTCGGCAGAGACTGGATGCATTTCGTCATTCGGGGGAAGATAGCCGCAACGGCAAGAGTAGGAAACCGGACCGGCTGCTGTCGCCCTTAAACTCAGCCCTCAACGATAGGCAGTTTGTTTGCCCAAAGCGGACGCTGCTTGCGCTGGCTTGTTATGTCGTAGACTGGGGGTGAAAGACGACTTTAGGCTATTAGAAAATTCGGCAAGATCAGCGTTGGGTATTGGTTGGATTGTTTGTTGATAGACGAGCGCAGAAAGGCTGAGCCAGACCGCAAACATCGCCAGATAAGGCCAACGGCGCGGCCAAAGCCTGACTACCAATAGCGTGGCCGCTGCAGTGCCCCCTAATGCTATCAAGGCAGAGCTTGCGCCGAGTGTCCCGGTACCAGTAAGCGCCGCTTGTATTGCGATGCTGGCCCATTGTGCAGGTAGGAGGGCGAGCAACCAATCGGGCCATGCGCCTGGGCTAACCAAGGCAGTCAGCACAACAGCAGCTTCGCCTGCGACCACAGCAACAGCAATGCACCATCCCTTACCAGCAGCAGAGCGAGCAAACAGGGCACCACGCACAGCGAAGCTAGTGGCGGCGATCACACCGGCCATTGCGAGTGAAAGCGGATGTGCGAGTGGTGGCAAACCGAGTGCGCGTGCGAAGATTATGAGGCCAACACCGGCCAGAAGCGCTAAAATGATACCAACCCACAGGCGCAGGGCGGCAGCTGCAGCGATCATTCCAGTCCCCATCAGACCAACCGCGAATATCGGACCACCAACTGGGTCTAAACTTGTGAGGGTGGCTGAATTCTTCAACACCACTATCGCAGCGGCGGGTGCAGCCACCCCAGCCAAAGCAACACACAGCCATGCAAGAACGGGCAAGACAATAGGTTGAGATGCTTGCAAAGATGTCATGGGAACAGCATTGAAAGAAGCGTGTAGCCTTGTCGAGAAGGCTCTCTTAATATCCTATCAGCTGACAATTGTGACCCTGATTGGGATGGCAACCGAGCGGGTACAATGCAATGCGAACAGACCTTACATGCTCAGCCTTGAGAGGCTTACTCATCTGACCTGCTTTCTACCTGTCTTTGCACTGTAATAAACAATAAGGCTAACGCCGACCACACTTGGCCCTGCCCAGATCAGCGGGTTGAAGACGTGCTCCGGAATCAGGCGGATCAGTCCGACGGAAAGAAAGGCGGTATAGGCACTAATTCCCATTCCGAGCAGAGCTCGAAAGTGCTCTCCCACATAGGCTGCGTGAAGAGGTTCGCTATTCCTCCAAATGAAGCGCAATTGCAGGATCATCGCAATTAGTCCCACTATCGCTACCAGCACCATTAGTGGGTGCCCTACCCGTAGTCCGAAATATCCGCACCACAAGGCAGAAACCACAACCGCAGCAATGACCAGTTGGTATCGGGCTGCTCGCAATCGCTTACGTTTGCGGCCATGCTTGACACTGGCGAGGCCATAATCCGCAAAGCCAATGGTCAGCAGGCCCAAATATAGCATCATCCAACCGAATAATCCTGCAAATAGCTCGCGGTCGGTGATGGAGGGAATGCGCTGCTCAGAGCCATAGAGCGAGAGTAGTGCCATAGCGATCGCAAGTGCGCCGGCGCCAACAAATCCATAGCACGCCACGCGGCCCCACTTACGGTGAGGTTCGCCGCCCTTGCGCGTCGCAATTGGCACCCAAAAGGCAACTAGGCCAATCGTGCCGGCGATCACATGCAGGACGACGAGTGCTTCGAAGAGGTGCATACCATATGACGTTACACCGATCCCGGCGTGTGTAAACGTCAAACGCATAGGGCACGTTCTGCGGCACGCCCACGTGGACCATCTACCTCAAAGTAATTGGTAAATTTGCGAGCTCGGCCCGGGAATAACAAAATCCGACCGAGCGGCTGCCTTGCATCTGCCATATAGGAAAAAGGGGTTCGTAAAACGCGAAAACCAGCGGGAAACTTGGTCTGCCACTCGCGCAATCATCCTTAGGATCGCAGGAGAATATCGCATTTGGATAGTGGGATAAGCGGCGATCTGATGGCAATGTGAGTGCCTCAAAGCAGCAAGTATATTTGCAACTCAATCGTAGTGATCGAGTTACATAATTTGTCGTCCGAAACATTCGAGCTGGTATGCTTGTGCAGCGGCTAAATTGATGTGCGGCTATTGGATCGTAAGCCGCCTCCACTGGACGTGAAACCTGTCTCCGTTTCGGCTGGCTCGAGTCCCGAAAGCCGGCGTTCCGCTCACCGACCCAAACTGAACGCGTTGCCTCTCAATGGCCCACTGCGCTGTTCGCCGCGCTCAGCACCGCGCGAACACTCGCGGTGGCGACATCGGTGTCGATCCCGCATCCCCAGCTCACCCGATCTCCCGATTGGCACATCAAATACGCCGCGGCGCGCGCGTCGCGACCCGAACCCAGCGCGTGTTCGGTGTAATCCAGCACTTTGATATCGAGGTCAAAAGCCGCTTCGAGTGTGGTCACCACGCTTGAAATCAGACCATTGCCGCGTCCCGAGACGCTTTGTTCGCCGCCTTCGACCCGGATCTTGCCCGCGAAGAGGCGCGTCCCGTCCGAGGCCCGGCTTTCCTCATAATCAACCAGCTGGAAATACTTGTCCGGCGTCTGGACGTGGTAGGTGGCCTTGAAGGCTTCCCAAATGTCCGCAGCGTTCAGTTCGCGCCCAAGTTCATCCGCAAGGTTTTGCACCGCCTTCGAGAAATCGGCTTGCATTTTCTTGGGAAGCTTCAGGCCCTGGTCTTTCTCTAGCACCCAGGCAAAGCCGCCTTTGCCTGACTGCGAGTTGACGCGGATGACGGCTTCGTAATTGCGTCCCAAATCGGCCGGGTCGATCGGCAGATAGGGCACGCGCCAGCTCTCATCGTTTTGCGTGTCGCGCGCTTCAAAGCCCTTCTTGATCGCGTCCTGATGGCTGCCGGAAAACGCGGTGTAAACGAGCTCTCCACCATAGGGGTGGCGCTGGTGGACGGGCAGGTCGTTGCAATACTCCACCGTCTCGATAACGCGGTCGATGTCGGAGAAATCGAGGCCCGGATCGATCCCTTGTGTGTAAAGGTTGAGGCCCATCGTCACGAGACAGCAATTGCCGGTGCGCTCGCCATTGCCAAACAGGCAGCCTTCAACCCGGTCCGCGCCCGCCATCAGGCCCAGCTCGGCGGCGGCGACGCCGGTGCCGCGATCGTTATGGGTGTGAAGCGAAATCACCGCAGCCTCGCGACCCGGCAGATTGCGGCAGAAATATTCGATTTGGTCGGCGTAGATATTGGGGGTGGCCGCTTCGACCGTGGCCGGCAAGTTCAGGATGATCGGCTTTTCTGGCGTTGGCGCAAGGACCTCCATGACCCCGGCGCACACCTCGATCGAGAAATCGAGTTCGGCGGTGGAGAAGGTTTCGGGCGAATACTGGAAGCGCCAATCGGTGCCGGGCTGTTTGGCCGCTTCGTCGCGCATCACTTTCGCGCCGGCCACCGCGATGTCGCGGACTTCAGATTTCGACATGCGAAAAACGATGTCGCGCCAGGCGGGGGAAACCGCGTTGTAGAGGTGCACGATCGCCGCGCGCGCTCCGGTCAGGCTTTCAAAGCTGGTGCGGATCAGGTCTTCACGCGACTGCGTCAGCACCTGAACCAGCACGTCCTCGGGCACGGCGTCGGATTGGACCAGCTGCGCGATAAAGTCGAACTCGGTCGCCCCGGCGCTGGGGAAGCCGATCTCGATTTCCTTGACGCCCACTTCGACGAGCAGGTCGAAAAATCGGCGCTTTTTCAGCGCATCCATCGGATCGATGATCGACTGGTTGCCATCGCGCAAATCGGTTGAAAGCCAGCGCGGCGCTTTCTCAATCCGGCGTGAGGGCCACTGGCGATCGGGCAGATCAATCGGACCGAAAGCGGCGTATTTGCGGGAGGGATCTTTGAGCATGGACATGGACGATGACTTTTCGCGAAACGGGCAGGGAAGGGCGGCCTTACGGATTTTCGGAGCGGGTCCCTTGGAAGGTCAGCCCCGCGTCTCCCACGCCAAGGCCATCACCCCCAAGGGCGAGTAAGTCGTAGGTTAAAAGCGCCAATCGTCGTCATGGCCACCGTCTTCGCCGATAAAGCGGTGCAGCGCAAGTCAGGGAGTGTAACCATCGGTGCAATCGCGGCGAACTGCGCAGTGTCATCGGGGAACAGGCATCCCCGGTTGCACCGAAATACCCCAGGAGGAGATTTGAAATGAAGAAATCTGTGTTTGCCCTCGTCTTGCTCGCCAGCGTAGCGGCGTGCTCCGCCCCGGCGGAAACGGTCGAAGGCGGTGACGCCATGGCGGCGGCGGTTGTCGAAACCGGTCTGATAGCAGACCTTGGCGGTGATCCCGCTGGCCCCACCTACACCAAGACCAAGGGCGAAACCCTGGCCGTGTCTGGTTTTGACGTGGTCAGCTATTTCACCGGCGACGGCGTCCCGGTTGAAGGCTCGCAAGACTTTACCGTGCGCTATCAGGGCTTTGACTATCGTTTCGCGAGCGAAGAGAACGCCCAGACCTTTATCGCGGACCCTGCCAAATACGCACCCGCCTATGGCGGCTATTGCGCCTGGGCCATCGGCGCTAACGACGCGCTCGCACCGGGTGACCCCAACGTCTACAAGATCGTCGATGGCACGCTGTACCTGAACTACAGCGAAGGGGTTGCCGAACGCTGGAACAAGGACATTCCCGGCTTTATCGCGTCGGCCGACACCAACTATCCGACCCACTCGGCGGACGAGCACTATCAGGACTGATCCGCTCGATTGACCTTAAAGGGACCGGTCCCAAACCCCGGACCGGTTCTCCAAACGCCCCCGTCGCTCTCCCTGAGCGGCGGGGGTCGTCGTTTGGGATGAGAGCGCTCAGCCGCAGCGAATATCGCGGATCACCCCGTCGACCGCGATCATGACGTTGAGGCGCGGATGGGTGGGGTCGGGCTTGATATAGTCAGAACCCGGCGCGATGAATCGCACCTCGGGTATGTCAGCGGCGGCTTCCATTATTTGCGCGCGCACCTCGGCGTCGGGTTGTTGGCCCACAAACTGACCAAAGAGGTTTGCGTTGCACGCGGAATTCGGATCGGATGCGGTGCCGGGCGCGTAATTGTTCGGAACGCCCGCTTCGAGCGGCTCGGCTGCACTTGGTGTAACACCCGACGCAACACTGGGTCCGGCGCTTGGCGACGCGGTCTCGATCGGCGCTGGCTGCGCTTGCGCGGTCTGTTCACCGTTGATGCGCGCGGCGTAATCGGCCGCCTCATCGGTCGGGGTCTCTTCGGGCGCCGACGTGCCGCAGGCGGCGAGCGCAAGAGAAGCGGTGGCGACGGTTAGAACGGAGAGCTTCTTCATGATCGAGTCCGGTCTGCGAGGGGTTGCGATGAGCGCTAAAAAGACATTTTGATGAAAACTTGATGACACATGCGGCGCGGTTGCAATTTGGTCTAACGCCGCCGCAAACGGTTGCGATTGAGTTGATCGACGCGCGAGACACCCATCAGCCGCATGGCGCGCTCAATTTCATCTTTGAGCAGGCCCAGCGCGCGTTCAACCCCTTCCTGCCCCGCCGCCGCCAGCGCGTAAAGGTAAAGCCGCCCGCCGCTGGCCGCCTGCGCGCCCTTGCACAGGGCTTTCAGCGCATGTGTGCCGCGTTTGACGCCGCCATCGCAGATAATCTCAATCTCACCCCCGACCGCGTCAACGATCTCTTCGAGTTGGTCAAACGGCGCGCGGCTGCCGTCCAATTGCCGCCCGCCATGGTTGGAGATCATGATCCCGTCCGCGCCAATCTCCACCGCGCGGCGCGCGTCGGCCACGCTCATGACGCCTTTGAGGACAAAGGTTCCGCCCCATTGCTCGCGAATCCCCTCAGCGGTGGACCAATCCATCGAGGTGTCGAGCATAGTGTTGAAATAGTCCGCAATGCTGACCGCCTGGCTTGACCCTTCGCTCACATGCGTATCGAGATTGGGCAGGCGGAATGTCTCGCGCAGGACATAATCGAGCGTCCATTTGGGCCGCGTTGCGTAGCTCCAGATGCTCGCGGGCGTGAAGCGGGGCGGGGTGGTGAAGCCCGACCTCAAGCACCGCTCTCGCTTGCCCGAGACGATCGTGTCGACCGTCAGCGCCAAGCCATCAAACTTCGCCGCCTGACACCGTTCAATCATGTGGGCGTTGAGGCCCTTGTCTTTGTGGACGTAGAGCTGAAACATCTTGGGCCCCGATGTGAGCGCTGCGATCTCTTCAATGGAGCGGGTGGCGAGGCTCGAAATGCCGAACCACAGCCCGTACTTCTCCGCCGCCTTGGCCACCGCGGTTTCGCCCTGCCAGTGAAAGGCGCGCTGGACCGCTGTGGGAGAGAGCATCAGCGGTAGCGCGCTGGTGCGTCCCAGGATCGTGCAGCGTGTGTCGATCTCTTCAACCCCCGCCAGCACGTCGGGTACAAGGTCAACGGCGTCATAGGCGGTGGTGTTGCGCGCCTTTGTCAGCTCATCATCCGCGGCGCCATCGATGTAATCGAAGACCGGGAAGGGCAGTCGCGCCTTTGCAAGGCGGCGGAAGTCCTCGATATTGTGGCAGTCGCTCAGCCGCATAATGACGCGCGCTGTGGCGGATTGCGCAATTCAAGTCGACCCCTGCCAAGCCCACGCGCAATATCTGCACAATTTTTTTGAACGCGGTGTCACCATTCGCCGAGCGGTCGCGAACCCTGAATGTGCGCGGCCACTAAGCGGTGTGTGATGAACCAAGGCAACCGCCTCGCGATCGGTTCTCTCCCCACCCCCCCTTGGAGGACCCCCGGGGTTCATTGCCTCTCCGCTGGTGGTCGCTGCACGCCCACTTTTCTCATCCCCAGGAGGAAACCTGTTATGACCATACGAACTGTGTTGCTGGCGGCTGCGGCTCTCGTCGCTCCGCTGGCCATTGCCGCTCCGGCGCACGCCGATGGCGGCGTCTATGTGGGTGTCGAAGGCGAAAACATCGCCGTCGGCGGCTACGACACGGTCAGCTATTTTCAAGGCAACGGAGTGCCCATCAAAGGCGATGCGCGCTTCGTCGTGAACTATGACGGCGCGCAATGGCACTTTGCCAGCCAGGCAAACGCCGACGCGTTCAAGGCCGATCCCGGCGCGTACGCTCCGCAATATGGCGGCCACTGCGCCTGGGCGCTGGGCGCCAACGGCCGCCTCGCACCGGGTGATCCCAAAGTCTACAAGATCGTCGACGGCAAGCTCTACCTGAACTTCAACAAACAGGTTCAGGCCATGTGGCTCAAAGACATCGCTGGTTTCATCACCAAGGCGAACCTTGCCTGGACCGACACCCCGACAGGCAAGCGCTTCGGCTGAGCCAGACACTCCCCCTTTTTCTCAAAGGAAATTGACAATGACCAAACCCGTTTCTCTTTCGCGACTGATGATGGTCGCTGGCGGCCTTGCGGTGGCAACGGCGGGCGCGCCGGCTCTTGCCCAGGGGCCGTGCGGACCGAGAGTCTCCTCAAGCTATTCAAGCCAGTCGAAGGCCGAGCGTAAGGCCCGCAAAGAGGCCAAGAAGCAGGCCAAGGCCTGCGCCGCAGCGGCGGCCTGCGCGGCGGCGAGTGGCGCCTGTGGTGCGGCCTGTGGCGCCTGTGGCGCGGCGGTGTGCGCCGCCAGCGGTTGCGCGGCCAGCGCGTGTTCAGCAGCAGCCTGCACCGCCTCAGCCTGCGCTGCGTCCGCCTGTGCCGCCTCAGCCTGCGCCGCTTCGGCGTGCGCTCCCGCTGCGTGCGCTCCGGCGGCCTGCAGTCCGGTGGCCTGCGGCGCTGCGGGCTGCCAGGCGGTAGCGTGCGGCGCGGCCGCCTGCGCAGCAGACGCTTGCGCAGCCAATCCTTGCGACGCGGAGGTGTGCGCGCCGAATGCCTGACGGCGCGTGTCCTGGTGTGGCCGGGGGGAACGTTCCTCCTAGTTGACCCTCGGTCACACCTTTTTCCAAGCTACGGCTTGGCAGGACTTCAACCGACCAGGAGGAACCGCGCGCAGGATGGCCCCTCGCGCGTGGCATCAGCCCGCACATTCTCAGCGATGGGATTGTGCGGGTTGTTTGCTTTGAGGCCTGAGCGCCGTTGTCAGCAGCCCAAGGCGCCGCCGGTCTGGCGCGCAGCCATGTCGGCGTAGCTGTAGCGGGTTTTGGGTTCCGATGCGGGGCAAGGCTCATAGCGCGGATCTTGGGCGAGGCAGCCGGGGCCGCAGATCTGGATCGCGGTCGGCCCTGTTGCATCCACCCTCCAGAAGCGCCCGCCCGGCGTGGCGACATAGCCGTCCATCCCGCTCACCGCGTCGCTTTCCATGTCAAGCAACGAGGGCACTTCGCTGTCATACTGCTCGTTCTGAGCGGCGTGGGTGTGAAAGCTGGCGACGGGTCGCATGCCCGGCTCGTCAAAATATCGGATGCCGACGAAGGCATGATACACGGGGCGCGGGCGGGGGGCGGCGGGCGTGGCGTCGGGGGGGTGGGGGGTGGTGCCGCGGGGCTGGGGGTGGTCGGCGGGGCTCTGCGCGG
>CALCCG010000028.1 GCA_937899785.1 uncultured Erythrobacter sp.
CAAAGCGTAGGCGCAAAAGTCGAACAGTTTCGGTGAGAGCGTACCCTGGTATCGGGCCCCCTCTTCCGTAACGCAGGACGCGCAAGTCATCTATGCCATGACAGTGATCCGCGTGATCATGCGTCCAAAACACGCCGTCTATACGGTTGATACGATTGGCGAGAAGCTGCGCGCGGCAATCCGAAGATGTATCAACCAAAAGCCGTGATCCCGCGTCGCTCTCAACAAGGATGGAAACCCTGGTCCGGCGGTTGCGCGGCTCCTCTGGGTCGCACTGTCCCCACTCGCCCGCTCCGTCATCGCCCCCTACTCGTGCCACCGACAAAGCCCGACACCTCGGTCACGGTCCGGCGATTGCGCGGCTCTTCTGGGTCGCACTGCCCCCAATCGCCCGCTCCGTCATCTCCCCCTACTCGGGGTACGCCGGTCGACGCGCCCGAACCCAGCAAGACGACTTTCACCGTCCGATTCTCACAGCATTGCTTTGGTGAACAGCGACATGAAGTTTGCGCTCGTTTGGTCGGCGAGGCGTTCGACCTCAACGCCTCGCAATCCGGCGACATAGCGCGCCGTATCAGCAACATAGGCTGGCTCACAGGGCTTTCCGCGATGGGGAACCGGAGCAAGGAATGGGCTATCGGTTTCGACCATGAGCCGGTCACCAGGTATCTTTGCCGCCGTCGCCTGGAGCGTCTTTGCGTTTTTGAACGTGACGATTCCGGAGAGTGAGATTGTCAGACCCAGGTCGAGCACCTTCGCTCCAAAATCATCGGACGCCGTGAAACAGTGTATCAGCGCCGGAAACGCACCCTTTCCCATCTCTTCCTCAAGAATTTGGTAAGTGTCGTTCTCCGCGTCGCGCGTGTGGATAATGAGCGGCAACCCGGTTTCACGGGCGACGTCGATATGCATGCGGAATAGGCGCTTTTGAGTCTCTCGGTCCGAATGTTCATAGTAATAGTCGAGCCCGCTCTCTCCGATTCCGATAACTCGCGGATTTTCGGTCGCAGCCAACAAAGCCCCCCGCCCAAGATCGCTGTGCTGGTCAGCCTCGTGTGGGTGAATTCCAACGCTAGCGAACACGTCAAGCTCGCGGATGGCTGTGCCGACGACTTGCTCCCACTCGCTCTGCTTGGTCGAGATATTGAGGAAGGCTCCCACGCCCGCCTCGCGAGCGCGGGCCAACACACCCTGTTGGTCCTCAACAAGGCCCTTGTACTCAAGGTGACAGTGGCTATCGATCAACACTCGGGACTAACCCTCCACTTCTTCAGGAAGTTCCAAGCGAGGGAATATTGGCGTGGGCTTGCTCACTGTGAACCCGGTGTCGACGAGACGAAGGTACCATTGAGTGTCTAAAAGATGGGAATAGGCCCTTTCGCTCTGGGATACGCCAAGCTGATTGAGCAGGTCCGCAGACTTTTCGGGAACGACAGGTTGGATCGCAATCGCCAGATCTCGCAGCGCCATGAAGAGCGTATAGAGAACCGCTTTCATGCGCTCTGAATTGGTCTTCTTGAGCGTCCAAGGCGCTTGTTCATCGATATACTGATTGCAAGCGTACACGGCCCGCATCCACGCCTCGATCCCGGTCGAAAAGGCAAGATTCTCAAACTCCGTTGGCAGGACATTGCGACAGGCGTCGGCAACGTTGCTCAGCAGCGCATCATCGGCTTCGTTTGTCTCGAACGCTTCAAGCTCTCCATCCATATTCTTCGCAATCATTGAAAGCGTCCGCTGCGCCAGATTGCCGAAGCTGTTTGCCAGCTCAGCGTTGGCGCGCGAAACGATGGCTTCAGGCGAATAGCTGCCATCCTGCCCGAAGGCGACCTCGCGCAGCAGGAAATAACGCATAGCGTCGACGCCAAAAGCTTCGGCCATAGCGAGCGGATCCACCACGTTGCCCGCGCTCTTGCTCATTTTCTCACCACCACGCGCGAGCAAAAAGCCGTGGCCGTAGACCTTCTTGGGCAAGGGAAGGTCCGCGCTCATCAAGAAGGCGGGCCAATAAATCGTATGAAATCGGACGATGTCCTTGCCAATCAGATGCAAATCCGCCGGCCAGAAGTTGCGCATATCTTCCGTATCGGCGGGGAAGCCAAGGCCGGTAAGATAGTTCGTGAGCGCGTCGACCCAAACATACATGACGTGGTTGTCAGAACCCGGAACTTTGACCCCCCAGTCAAAGCTCGTTCGGCTCACGGACAGATCGCGCAAACCCTGCTCGACAAATGCAATCATCTCGTTGGCACGACTGGCCGGTTCGAGGAAACCGGGCGTCTTCAGAAGATCAAGCAGCCGATCCTGATACTTTGAAAGGCGGAAGAACCAGCTCTCCTCAACGGTCCATTCGACCGGTGTCTGATGCGGTGAAAGCTTTGCCCCGCCCTCACCCTCAATCAGCTCGCTCTCGTCATAGTAGGCCTCATCCCGGATGGAGTACCAACCCTCATACCGATCAAGATACAGATCGCCGGCCGCCTGCATGCGCTCCCATATCGCCTGACTGGCGCGGTGATGATCCTCTTCAACGGTCCGGATAAAACGATCATACTTAACATTTAGAGCATCGCACATCGCTAAGAAATAGTTGGACATTTCGTCCGCCAAGTCGCGCGGAGTGCGGCTCTGTTCATGGGCCTTTCGGGCCATTTTGAGGCCGTGCTCATCAGTGCCTGTCTGGAACCGTACTTTGCGACCGCGAAGACGCTGGAACCGCGCGATGACATCCGCCGCGATGGCCTCATAGGCGTGGCCAATATGAGGGCGGCCATTGGGATAGCTGATGGCCGTGGTGATGTAATACGGGGTGGGTTTGCTCTCAGCCATGGGCTGGCTCGCTAGCGGTGTGGACCGAGACAAGCAAGGTACCGATCTCAAGGCTGAGAAGTCCGGGATCGAAATTGTGCGTCGGAGCTTGTGAGGCCAGCGCCACCAGGTCTGTATGGGCTTGCACAAGAGCCATTCGTCCACCCGGGCTCTGGCTTTGCCGCGCGCGCTCTGAGGTTATCCGTTGCGCAAGCTCGAACACAGCTTGCATGCGAACCCGATCGGCGCGTGGGCCTATTTGCCGCGATAGCTCAGCCCGCGCCGCAAAGTTCGCATCATCGCCTTTCAGCAATTCCTCCATAAGACGAGCAACAGGGGCAAGTCCCTCTTCGATGAAGCGCGCAGCCGCGCCATAGGACCCAGCTGCGGCGCGCACCACGTCCGGGTTCGCAACTTGGCCGCTCGCGGTCAACATTTGGGTCAATTGCGCGTGATCCAAATCCGGAAACCGCAGGATCCGGCAGCGTGATCGAATGGTGGGTAGCAATCGCGAGGGACGATGGGTGATCAGAACAAAAAACGTACCCTTCGGCGGTTCCTCAAGGCTCTTGAGCAAGGCGTTCGAAGACGCCGTCTCCAGATCATCCGCTGGATTGACGATGATAACACGGCGCGCACCAAGCGTGGGACGGGTGGTAAGCCGCCTTTGCATCTCCCGTATCTGACCCACACGAAGACTGCGGGCGAGTTCAAAGGGTTTGCCGCTGTCGCGAGCGCTTTCCGCCTTCTTGTCCTTAGGGCCATATGTGAGTTCGAAGATATCGGGGTGTTCGGCCGGCTGCGGCACGCCGGCTTCCGCAACCAATTCGCGCGCAGCCTTCAAAGCAAAGTCGCGTTTGCCAACGCCGGTCTTGCCAGCAAAGATCCATGCGTGATGCATTCGTGCGCTGTTTGTTGCGCTGTGCCACTCACGCCAAGGGCCGTTGTGATTGAGCCACTGTGTCATCCCGGCAGTTTTCCCAATCGGGTCTCCAATGCCTCGAGGATGGCGTCGTGGACCTCTTTTGTGGAACCATCGCCGTCGACGATGACAAAGCTGGCCGGGTCTGCATCGGCCAGAGCACGGAAGGCCGCCGCGACCTCAGCGTGATACTCCGCGCTTCGGCCCCCAATTGCATCGTTGTCTGCGCCATCACGGGCCTGCAAGCGGCTAGCGGCCTTCTCCTCACTGACGGCAATAAGGATCGTCAAGTCCGGGCGAAGGCCCGCGCTGCCAAAAGCGTGCAACGCAACAATGGCATCGTCCCCCACACCTCCCGCGCCGCCTTGATAAGCGCGGCTTGAATCGACGAAACGATCGCACACGACCCACACACCCTCAGCCAAGGCGGGTTTGATCCGTTGGTTGACATGGTCTGACCGCGCGGCCGCAAACAAAAGCGCCTCCGCTGGCGTCCCCCAGCCCTGATCGTCCGGTGGATGAAGCAGAAGCTGGCGGATCGCCTCTGCACCCGGTGTTCCGCCTGGCTCACGGGTAACCTCAACCGACAAGCCGCGTTCGCGCAGCGCACCGGCAAGAAGATGCGACTGTGTCGACTTGCCAGCCCCCTCCCCACCTTCGAAGGCAATAAAGCGCCCTTGTCCGTCGGCAACGTTCACGAGAACCACCGCGCGATCGCGTTGGTAATACGCGCGAGGATGCCCGCCTTTGCGACACTTTCGCGCGCCAAAAGCGGCACTCGTACCGTTTCCATACCCGGTGTTTGGATCTCCAATGTCGCCCCGCGATCGCCTGCGCTGATGGGCGCATGGAGGGGGCCACTGTAAAGGACAGTCAAGCGGATTGCCTCTTCTCTGCCCTTTGGGACATTGAGGGTGATCGCGCCCTGGCCCACAAGGTCCACCATGCGGCGCTCGCCATCTTGAACCCGTGCTGTATCGACCACCGCTCCTTCCGCGAACAAGGCCCGGCGATCAAAAGCCTCGAAACCCCATTCCACCAGATTGCGTGCAGCGCGACCTCTTGTCGAGCCACGAGCCACGCCTCCCACAACCAACACCAAACGTTGGTCGCCGCGTTTGGCGGTTCCTAGGAAGCCAAAGCCGGCCTCGTTTGTAAAACCTGTTTTGATGCCGTCGGCGCCCTCAATCCGGCCCAGCATTGGGTCGCGGTTAGGCTGCGTGATGCCACCGTATCGAAATTCGGGAAGCCCTATGAAACGCGCGAAAGCGCGAGAGTGCTCGTCGGCCAGAGCCGTCCCCAACGTGACAAGATCGCGCGCCGTTGTGAATGTGTGCCCTTCATCCGGCCAGCCATTCGGCGTGCCAAAATGGCTCTGCGTCATACCGAGTGCGCGAGCCTTCGCGTTCATTTGAGCCGTCCAGGCGGGGATCGAACCGGCGGCGCCCTCGGCAAGGACAACCGCCGCGTCGTTTGCTGAGACCGTCGCAATCCCGGTTAGAAGGTTGGACACAGAAACCCGTTCCTCTGCGTTGAGGAACATCCGTGAGCCCTTCCCCCTCCACTCCATCCACACTTGCGGACTGACAACGAGGGACTGCTGCAGGCTGAGCTGGCCAGACTCAATAAGCTCAACCGCGGTGTAGAGCGTCATTGCCTTTGTTATTGAGGCGGGGACGAACCGGCGGTCAGGGTTGCGGGCAAACAGAACCTGACCGGTGCCTGCGTCAACCAAAAGCGCAATAGGGACGTCATCTTCGCTTAGTGCTTCGGGGAGTGTTTGACCTTGCACTTGGCCCGCCGCGAGGGCGGCAGACACGCACGCGCAGAACAACACCATCGACCGCCGTTGGCTGGCAGCCAAACCAAACCAGAAAAAACGCGTCATAGGTGACTCTATACCGACCGTTCGTTCGTTATGCGAGTTAAGCGCGGTCGCTAGTTCACGATTTCGTCGGCCAACAAGCCGACGCTCATCGCGTAGTAGTTTGAACAATTGTATTCGAGGATGACCCGGTAATTGCCGGTCAGAAGCCAGGCCGGCTTCCCTGGACCATCGGGCTGAAAAAGAGACACCAGTGTGGTGTCCGCCAGACCTTTGCGCGGCTCAACTCCGAGCGTTCGCCATTCGCTCACAGTCTTCCACTGGCTGTGCCGCTCGTGAACACGCGGACAAACAGGCGCGGTCAACTTGGTCTTATACACATCAACATCGAAGCCCGCTGGCACTGTCGCGCGTACGCCCCATGGTTGGCCTTCGCGCCAACCCGCATCCTTGAAATAGGCGGCAATCGACGCAAACGTATCGGCGCGGTTGGTGAAAATGTTGGCCCGCCCGTCGCCGTCGCCATCAGTCGCCAAACGCAAATAGACCGACGGTAGAAATTGCGGGTTACCAAACGCGCCCGCGTAGCTGCCGACGAGCTGATCGCGGGAAAAGCCGCGTTCGGCCACTTTCATGAGCGCGACCCATTCGCTGGCGAAGAGTTCGCGCCGACGCCCTTCCCAGGCAAGGGTGGCGAGAGATCGCGAGAGATCAAAGCCGCCGCGAATCCGGCCATAACTTGTCTCGTGTCCAAAGATGGCAACGATAATTGATGCAGGAACTCCGGTCTCTCGTTCGACCCGATCCAAAGAACTGCGGTTAGCGGTGTAAACACTTCGGCCGCCGGATATTCGCGTAGGATTGACGTGCTTGGCGATGTAGGGTGCCAGATTCGGGTAGCCACGCCTGGTTGGCCTGCCAGGTTGACCTTGGTCGAGACGGATGACTCGTGCGTTGGGCGTGAGCCCTTTCGTCATGCGTTCAAGGGTCGACGGTTTAACCCCTTGCGCCCGCGCATGAGCCTTAAGAAGCTCCAAATACGCATCAAATTCAATCCCATCGCGGGCTTGGACCTGCGCGTGCAGACCGGAGGTTGAGGAGACGAAGGGAACGATAAGCGCAAGAGCGCTTAGTATTGGAAAGAGGCGCATTGTGCCTAGATCACACATTTCCCGATGTGAGCCAAGAGAGCGCGAAGACACACACGCTCTTGAGTGGGTCGAGATGCCTCGCTAACGGGGTCGAACGCGCGGACAGGTGGCAGAGCGGTTGAATGCACCGGTCTTGAAAACCGGCAAGGGTGCAAGCCCTTCGTGGGTTCGAATCCCACCCTGTCCGCCACACTCTCCCTTGCAGGGCGCTACAGCACGCGCACGATCTTTGGTGAGCCGATAAAGAGCGGTTAAACCGTTCAGGATCGGCTATCGATGAAAGACCGGACTGCATCGGAAATGATGCGCGCCTTGTCTGCACCAAGGTCGGCAAAGAAAGGTACGGCCACTATTTTGCTTGATATGTCCTTTGCAAGGGGGGTGCTTGTTGATGGCGCTTGGATCCGCGGGTCTTCGTTGAGTGGCGGTGAAAAGTAAGCTCGGCTTGCGATATTGTGAGACTTCAAATGCGTCATCAGCTCATCTCGCGACACACACATTCGCTTTCGTCGATGAGAATGGGGTAAAAACCCTATTTGCCTTGGACCCCTGGTAAAACCTTGCAAACCGGCGTCAAGCCGCTGATCCCCTGTAAAGCGTTATCGTAGCAGGCGCGGAGGTCCAGCATACCGTTGGCGGACCTCGGGCAAATGCGCCAAGACCAATCGTCCGAGCAGAGCGATCAGCTCACTCCTTTTCGCGTTGGTTGACCGGCGAGCGATCCCCGCCAGTCCATGATTGACAAAGTCCTCGAGCCACGCGCGTTTGTCCCGCCCTCAACACATAGGGCCTCGAAAGCACCATGCTGATGGGCGCGTGGTTTCGAACTTCATAGTCCAAGCTTTAAAGGGTGATCCGATCACAATTTACGGCGACGGCAAACAGACAAGATCGTTTTGCTATGTCGATGATCTTGTCGA
>CALCCG010000029.1 GCA_937899785.1 uncultured Erythrobacter sp.
AGCGCCGCCTCATCCATCCACACGAAAGTCGCCTGGAACTGGTCGGAGGCTTCGGGCGGATCGCCCGCGGTCGCGATAACATCCCCGCGCGAGCAATCGACCTCGTCCTCGAGCGTGATGGTGACCGATTGGCCCGCAACGCCTTCGTCAAGCTGGCCATCAAAGGTTTCGATGCTCTTGACCGCGCTGGTCTTGCCCGCGGGCACAATACGCACCGCGTCGCCCGGCTTGACGGTTCCGTCGGTGATGAGGCCGGCAAAGCCGCGAAAGTCGAGATTAGGCCGGTTGACCCATTGCACCGGCATGCGGAAAGCGCGTTCCTGCGCGGCGGTGTTGGCCAGCTCGACCGTCTCCAGATGCTCGATCAGAGCGGGGCCATCATACCATGGCGTGTTCGCGCTGGGGGCGGCTGTGATATTGTCACCCTTGAAGCCCGAGATCGGGATCGCGGTGAAGCTTTCAATGCCGACTTCGCTCGCAAAGTCCTGATACTCTGCGACAATTTCGTCAAACGCACCTTGGTTATAGTCGACCAAGTCCATCTTGTTCACCGCCAGCACCAGGTGGCGAATGCCCAAAAGATGCGTGATGTAGGAGTGCCGCCGCGTCTGCTGCAGCACGCCTTTGCGCGCATCGGTCAGAATGATCGCCAGGTCAGCGGTTGAGGCGCCGGTGACCATGTTGCGCGTATATTGCTCATGCCCCGGCGTGTCGGCGACGATGAACTTGCGCTTCTCGGTGGTGAAAAAGCGATAGGCGACGTCGATCGTTATGCCCTGTTCGCGCTCAGCGGCGAGACCGTCGACCAGCAGCGCGAAATCGATCTCTTCGCCTTGCGTCCCATGTTTGGCGCTGTCGCTTTCGAGCGCGGCGAGCTGGTCCTCGAAGATCATCTTCGAATCGTAGAGCAGCCGCCCGATAAGGGTCGACTTGCCATCATCCACGCTGCCGCAGGTGATAAAGCGCAAGAGGCTCTTATGCTGATGTTGGTCGAGGTACGCGTCGATATCCTCGGCGATCAGAGCTTCGGTTTGGAAAGAGGAGGTGTCGTTCATCAGAAATACCCCTCCTGCTTCTTGTCTTCCATTGACGCCGATTGCCCCTTGTCGATCGCGCGGCCTTGTCGCTCAGACCCGGTCGCGAGCAGCATTTCCTGAATGATGAGGTTCATATCGGTCGCATCGCTCTCGGTTGCGCCGGTGAGCGGGTAGCAGCCCAAAGTGCGGAAGCGGACCGAGCGTTCGACCACTTCTTCGCCCTCTTCAAAGCGGAAGCGATCATCGTCGACCACCAGGATCAGCCCGTCGCGCGTCACGGTCGGGCGCTTGGCTGACATGTAGAGCGGGACGATATCGATCTTTTCGAGCGCGATATATTGCCAGATGTCGAGTTCGGTCCAGTTCGAGATCGGGAAGACGCGGATGCTTTCATCCTTGTTCTTTTTGGCGTTGTAGAGGTTCCACAATTCGGGGCGCTGGTTCTTGGGGTCCCAGCGATGCGCGGCGGTGCGGAAGCTGAAGACACGCTCCTTGGCGCGCGCCTTTTCCTCATCGCGCCGCCCACCGCCAAAGGCCGCGTCAAAGCCATGCTTGGTCAGCGCTTTCTTCAAGGGGTCGGTCAGCTGGGCTTGGCTGTAGAGCGCGCTGCCGGTGTCGAACGGGTTGATGCCCTGCTCCTCGGCGTCCTCATTTTGCGCAACGATCAGCTCAAGCCCGTATTCCTTGACCGTCTTGTCACGGTGGTCGAGCAGCGCCTGAAAGTCCCACCCGCTCGCGACATGGAGCATGGGGAAGGGCGGCGGCGCGGGATAGAACGCTTTGCGCGCCAGGTGCAGCATGACGGACGAATCCTTGCCGACCGAATACAGCATGACCGGATTTTCCGCCTCGGCCACGACCTCTCTGAAAATGTGAATGCTCTCGGCTTCGAGCCGCTCGAGATGGGTCAAACTTCGCATGGCGATCCAGCTAGACGTTGCGGCGCACAATGCAACTGTAGTTTTGCTTGGCTGCAGGCAACGCAAAAGCCGCAGGAATGCGCCAATGATAGCGATCAACCGAGCTCAAGAAGAGCGTGGAGCGGGTAAGGGGAATCGAACCCCTCTACACAGCTTGGAAGGCTGGTGCATTACCACTATGCTATACCCGCTCATGGCACAGCCGTCCGGCAGGCGGCGCTAATGCCACCGGGGGCGGGCGGGCGTCAATCGGGAATCTTCAAAGAGTTTACGGTTAAGAGCTTGCGCACCACGCAACATGACCACGCGCGCAATCCGATTGTGCACGATTGGAAGCCGGAGCATGAAGGGTGCAGGCCTTCGGGGAGTCCGTGGGCTGTACATAAATCGAGGGAGTCTCGATCATGGCGAACCAAGCCAAAGCACCACCTAAGGGGGCCAAGCCCTCTTTCGGCGTCTTCGTTGGACGCTTTCAACCCCTACACCTTGGTCATGAACACACGATCCGGCACGCGTTGGACCGGGTTGAACGGCTGATCATTCTCATCGGCTCGGCCAATGTGGCGCGCGATCCGCGCAATCCGTTCACCTTTGAAGAACGCGCCGCGATGATCCGTTCGTCCTTCGCTTACGAAGTGGCGGAAGGGCGCGTGATCATCGAACCCCTCGACGATCATCTCTATTCCGACACCGCCTGGATGGCCGAAGTCCAACGGCGGGTGCACGCCATCGTTCTGGACGTGGGCAATGGCGGCGGGTTCCGCGCGTCCGGCCTCGCCGATTTCCGCATCGCGTTGACCGGCTTTGGGTGCGATTCTTCGTCCTATTACCTGAAGCTCTTTCCCGAATGGGAGAACATCCAGGTCGACAGCGCCTACGCCACTTTTCACGCCACCGATATCCGCGCCCGCTATTTCCAGCGCCTTCCTGAAGTGCCTACCTCCGCTCTTTCCAAGGGCGTGGCTGAACAGTTGGCGGCGTTTGCACGCAGCGATGCATTCCGCCGCCTGCTGGAAGAGCGCGAATATCTCGACGCGTATCCGGAGGAGTGGGGTAAAGGGCCCTTTGTCACCGCTGATGCCGTGGTGATTCAGGCCGGGCATATCCTGCTGGTCGAGCGGGGGCGGCTGCCGGGCAAAGGGCTGCTGGCGCTGCCGGGCGGGTTTGTCGGACGCGATGAGCCGATCCGCGACGCCGCGATCCGCGAACTGCGCGAGGAAACCGGCATATCGGACGCCAAGGGCCAGATCCCGCCCGCCATGCTTGCCAGCTTTATCGATGACAGCCGCACGCGCGTGTTTGACGCGCCGGCCCGGTCCTTGAGAGGTCGGGTCATCACCCACGCTTTCCTCTTCCGCCTGCCCGAAAGGCGCACGCTGGCGCAGGTCAAAGGGGGTGACGACGCCGCGCACGCGCGCTGGTACCGGCTCGGCGAACTGAGCCCCGACATGCTCTTTGAAGACCACTGGTCAATCATCGAAGCGATGGCCGACCTGTGATCCCAAAACCTAGGTCTGCCGGGGAGTCCGGCGGGCCATACTGCAAGCCAT
>CALCCG010000030.1 GCA_937899785.1 uncultured Erythrobacter sp.
CCGAAGACTTCTTCATCCCCGATGTGGCTGTGAACGGGGCCGATTTTCACGTTATCAAACCCGATGGCACGCGCGCCGATTTCAACAGCGTCACCGCGCACACGCAGCTGGTGATCCTCGAAGCCGATATCGCTGAGGAGGGCACCTATCGCTTTAGCACCGGCGTTCGGCGTGGGCGTCGCACCACGCTGGCGATGGTCGATGGAGAATGGGTGAACACTCGCGAAACCGGGAGGACGGTGCCGGAAAACGCGACAGCGACCAAGATCAGCGAAACCGAAACTGTGGCCGACGCTTATCTCAGCAAGAAAGCGCCGACGCGCGCGCCGGTCGATGTGTCGGTCGGCCGGCTTGTGATCCAACCGATCACGCATCCCAGCGACGCGTTCTTGGGCGAGCCCTTTGAATTTCAACTGCTGTTCGACGGCAAACCCTTGGCGGGCCATCTCATGAACGTGGATCGCGGCGGCGCGCGCTATGACGCGACCAAGTTTCACGAAGAAGCGCCCACCAATGAAGACGGCACAATGAGCGCGGTGTTTGACAAGGCCGGGGTCTACATCTTGTGGACGCGGTTCAGCGCGCCTGCGCCGGACGACGCGCAAGTGGAGGAACGCAGCTACACCACTTCGCTGATCCTCGAAGTGCAAGGGTAAGCAGCGCGCCGTTTGCGCTGAAAGAAGGCTCCTGTGACCCCATTCTGGTCCCGTCAATTCCGGCAGTGGCACTGGATCAGTTCGGCGCTGATCCTTGCCCTGATCCTGTTGTTCAGCGTGACCGGGTTTACGCTGAACCACCCCGACTGGTTTGAGACGACGCCTTTATCAAGCGCGCGCGAACTCGAGATTTCCGCTGCGCTTAAGGATGCCCTTGGCGGCGTTGAAAGCGAGACGGCGCTGGCGCCCGATCTTGCGGCGCAATTGGCGCGCGAGACCGAGGTGTCGGTACCCGCCGCCGCATCGCCAAGCTGAACGATCTTCACAAAGGCCGCGACACGGGCTTGGCGTGGGGCATCCTGATCGATTTGACGGCGCTTGCGGGCCTGATCTTTTGCATCTCCGGTCTGGGTCTTCTGGGCATCAACGCCAAGGCGCGCACGACAACATGGCCGCTGACGACGCTGGGAGTCGTGGTGCCGGTGGTCGTATACATCCTGTTCGTGCACAGCTGAACCCGCGCGCCGTTCGATGGTTCTGATTCAAGACACAGCGCTTTCGCTTCTGATCCCGCCCGATGTGCCGGAAGGCCTGCGCGCGCAAACCGGGCGAGAGCTTTACCATAAAGGCGAGGTTTTCGGCACGACGTGGTCGTTGACGCTGGTCCGGCGCGAGCAGACTGATGCGCGCAACGATGAGGCGTATCTGGCGCAATTAGTAAATGCGTGCCGCCAGACCCTTGCGCTGATCGATCGGCAGATGAGCGTGTGGCTGGAAGGGTCTACGATCACACAGTACAACGCGCTTCGCGAGGGCGAGCATTTGACCTTGCCCGACCCGATGGCGCTGGTCGTGGCCAAGGCGTTCGCGGCTTTTGAGCAGACGGCGGGCGCCTATTTTCCGGGGCTGTATCGCGCGACAGAGGCCTGGGGCTTTGGAGCGACAACGGTGCGCGATCCGGTGAGCTCGGGCTTGGAATACGCGCGCAATCACAAGTCTGAGCGGCTGGAATGCCCTCGGCTGCGCGGCACTGAGTTAGAGAAAGATGCCGGTTTTGCGCTGGATCTCAACGGTATCGCGAAGGGCTATGCGGTCGACCTGTTGTGCGACGTCGTACGCGCGCATCCCGACACCGCGTCGTGCCTTCTCGAGATTGGCGGCGAGCTCAAAGGCTATGGCACGCGCGCGGATGCGATGCCGTTCTGGACGGACTTGGCTCTGCATGGCGATGCGGCCAAGCCAACCTATCGCGCGGCGCTTTATGGATGGGCGTGCGCAACGTCGGGCGAGGCAGAGAGGTGCCATCGCGCCGGCGACGAAACGCACTCGCACATCCTTGATCCGCGCACGAACGCGGGCGCGCACACCGATCTGATCGCGGCCACGGTGTTTCACAAGGAATGCGCGATGGCGGACGCTTTGGCGACGGCTCTTGTCGTCATGGGACCAAGGAAAGCGATCCGCTTCGCTGAGGAGCACGCCATCGCCTGCGTTCTGGCGCGGCGCGACGGGGGCGATGATCACCTGAGCCCGGCTATGAAGGCCTGGCTCTAGAATGGTCGAAACGTCCCTATACGCCGTGTCCGCCGAGCGGTGGTGGCTATCCGCCGCCATCGGCCTGCTGTGGGTTCTGGCCAGCCTCTATTGGATGGGCGTGTTTCGGCGCGCACGCGACGTGACCCAGGGGGTGGTGATCGCGCACGCGTCGCAGACGGGCACCGCTGAGCATCTGGCGCGGGTCATGAAGGGGCAAATGGACGCCGCTTCCATCAACAGCGCTCTTGTCCCTCTCGCCGAACTGGATAAGAGCGCCTTGGCCCATGCGGGAAAGCTTGTCCTGATCGCTTCGACCACCGGAGAAGGGGAGGCGCCCGATGGTGTGCGGCATCTGAAAAAGACCCTGCTGCGCGAGGCCTTGTCGCTGCCGCATCTAAAGGTGTTCATTCTGGCTTTGGGTGATCGATCCTACGATGCCTTTTGCGCCTATGGGCATCGCTTGGCCGAATGGGCGAAGGCGAGCGGAGCGGACGTCTCACTGATCACGGTCGATCATCAGGCGAGCGAGGATCTTGCCCGATGGGACGCGTTGATGAGCGCGAACGGGCTGGCGCCGCTTTCCGAAGCGCACAGCGAGGGCCTGATTCCCTGGGTGATCGAAGCGCGCGATGAGGTGGCCTCGGGCGATCAATCGCCCATCGCTGTCAGCCGTCCGGGACCGCTTTTTCGCGTCAGTCTGGCACCCGAAGGGCGAGCCATGCCACCCTACGCGGTCGGCGATCTGTTGGAGTGGTATGCAGATACAGGCGAGCGCCGCGAATTCTCGATAGCCAGCGCGCCCAGTGACAGGGCGCTGCAATTGATCGTGCGCCGGGTGGAGCTGCCCGAGGGCGGGATGGGCGCTGCGTCGTGGGCGCTGACCGCTGACAACGCGCCCCTTCGGATCAACGCGCGCATCCGTTCTTACCCCATTTTCCACGAATCCGCGGGCCACGGCCCGCTGTTGGCGGTTGCGGCGGGGTCGGGCTGGGGCGGCGTGCGGTCTCACATC
>CALCCG010000031.1 GCA_937899785.1 uncultured Erythrobacter sp.
CCGATGGAGGGGGTGCTCGCCTACAACATGGCGGCAGGACCCTTCATCCTGCTGCTGGTTGGCATCGTCGCGGTAACCTTCACCCGGTTCTACGTCGAAAAGCCGTGGGTCGATCTCATCATTTTCAGCCTCATGACCGCGATCATGTACGCGCTGGTCGAGGCGTTGGGCGCGCAATCCGCGATCACCGAGATCAGCCGGTTCGGCATGGGGGTGATCAATTTCGGCATCATCATGGTGTTTGCGAGCGTGGGCTTTGTCGCGACAACGCGGCTGTTCTTCGGCTGGGCGCTCGCGCTCTTGCTGGTGTACGGCACGTTCCTGCTGATTGTGGATCAGAACATCGTCAACGCGGTCTATTCCTTCACCAATTTCACCACCTTCTTCACCTTTGCGTGCTTTGTGAATTGGGACATCGACCGCCGCGCCCGCGCGACATACGCCGCGACCCTGGCGTTGGAGGTGGAGCGCGCCAAGACCGAAGAGATGCTCCACAACGTGTTGCCCGAAGATGTCGCGCGGCGCCTTAAACGGGGCGAGGTGATCGCGGACAGTTTCGGGGATGTCTCGGTCGTGTTTATCGACATTGTCGGCTTTTCGAACCTGTCCAAGATTCTCTCGCCCGGCCATCTGCTCAAAATGCTCAACTCGATCTTCGGGATCGCCGACGCGGCGGCGCAGCGCCATGGGATCGAGAAGGTCAAGACCATCGGCGATGCCTATCTGGCGGTGGCGGGCGGCAATTCCTCGCGCTTGCACGATGCGGTCGCCGCGATCCGCTTTTCCGAAGAGGTGATCAGGGGCGTCGAGGAATACGCCGCGGCATCGGGAATTGATGTTGCGGTGCGCGTGGGCATTCACACGGGCAATGTGGTGGGCGGCGTTGTCGGGGCTCAGCGGCTCTCATACGATTATTGGGGCTCAACGATGAACGTCGCGAGCCGGTTGGAGGGGCAGGCCGCGCCCAACGGCATTGCCGTTTCGGAAAGCACCTATCTGGAGGCCTTCGGACAGATTGCATTCACCGCGCCTGAGGTGATCGCGCTCAAAGGGATCGGGGAACGCAAAGTCTATCGCGTGGCGTCGTGCGAGCCGGAGACGAAGGATAAAGGGAAACCGGAACTGGGTCACACCGTTGACTAAAAGATGTTTGCCAAGAGAGTCGCTTGTATGACGCTGAACCATTCCCAGCCTGCGCTCAACGCCTACGCCCCTTACAGCTATCGCGATGATCCCGCCGTGCCCGATTTCGACGACAGTCGCGGGCTTTTCATCTTCGATCACCACTGCGTGCTGTGCACCGGTGGTGTGGGGTTTATCATGAAGCATGACAAACGCCGCGCGATCGCCTTCACCTCGGCGCAAGAAGGGCTAGGCGCTGCTTTAAGCGCGCACTACAAGATCGACTGGGATGAAAGATTCCTGTTCCTACACAAGGGCCGGGCCACCCTCAAGATTGACGGCTATTTCGCGGTGGCGCGCGCCATGGGCGGGCTGTGGCACATTCCGACCGTGTTCCGGATCATCCCGCGCTTTATCCTTGATCGGGTCTACGATGTCGTCGCGCGCAACCGCTATAAGTGGTTTGGGCAAACGCAAGAGGCCTGCGCCGTTCTCTCCGAGGATCAGCGCGCGCGGCTTATCTGAGGGGCGTGCACGCTTGACCGACGCGTTCGCCGAGTCCAGCGTAGGCGCCATGACAAAAGCCGCTTTGATCGCCGGACTGATTGCCCTTGTTGTGTCGGTGCCCGCCACGCCGCGCCCATCCGCGGGCGACGAGGGGGGCAATCCCAACCAGCCGCCCGAGCACGCGGAACCCTATCCCAACCTCGCGACCGGCAAAAACCGCAAGGAGCGGCGCGAAAGCTTTGACCTTGGCCCGCAAATGCAGCGCGGCGTGCCCGCGCGCGCTCTGCTGGAACAGCGCCGCCGTCTGGACGCGGCGCTGGCCGCGATCGAGCCGCAGCGGCCCGGCGTGATCGACGCCTATGTCGTCACCATCGCGCTCGACAGCGATCCCGTCTTTGCCCGCGAAGCGCGCGAGGCCGGGCGCGTGCTGGCGCGGCGCTATGGCGCTGAGGGGCGCACGCTGACGCTGGCCGGGCCCGATGGCGCGCGCGATGATCGGCCGCAGGGCTCGATCGAGGCGCTGCTGGTCAGCCTGGCGCGCATCGCTGAGCTTATGGACTCTGAGGAAGACGTGCTGGTGCTCTACACCACCAGCCATGGTCTCGATCTGGGGCTGGCTTACCATTACGGCGACACGGGCTATGGCGTGCTCAGCCCGGCGCGGTTCAAATCGGTGCTGGAAGAGCTGGGGATCAAGCGGCGCCTCTTAATCTTGAGCGCGTGCTATTCGGGCGTGTTTGTCGGGCCGCTTGGCAGCGACAACACCGCGATCCTGACGGCGGCCGCCTCAAACCGGACCTCGTTCGGGTGCGAGGCGGACAACGATTGGACCTTTTACGGCGACGCGTTGATCAACAACGCGCTGCGCCAGCCCCAGAGCCTTGAGGCCGCAGCCGGTCAGGCGGTGAACCTGATCGCCAAGTGGGAGGCCGAGCGCCGATTGCTCGCCTCTTTGCCGCAAACGCGGATCGGTGGCCAAGCCAAGGTGTGGCTGTCCGACCTTGATGCGCGCGCGCCGAGCACCGCTACCCAGCCCGTCGGGCGTCCGGCCATCGGCGAATAGACCCGGTCAGGGGGTGTCGGCCCGCCGCGCGCGGACAATCTCGACCGGCTGCGCCAGCATCTGACCTTTCATCCCGCCTTCGCCTTTGTCGGGGTCGATACCGCTCTGGTGGATCGCGGCGACAACATCCATGCCCTGGATGACATAGCCGAACACCGCGTAGCCGTTCTGCCAGACAGGATCGGGATCCTCAGGCCGCGCGTCGAGGCCGATCTGATCCTGCAGCATGATCGAGAAATCGCCGTTCGCGGTGCCCGGCTCCAGCATCGCCATGGAAAGCGCGCCGTTGGTGTGGCTGAGCCCGGTTGTGGTGGTCGGCTCATGCGCGATTCCGGGCAAAATACGCTTGGGGTCAAACTGAGTGCCGCCTTGCAAAAGGCCATTGGGCTTGGGCTCGCGATCAAGGCTCATCGCGCGGTAAAAAACGGCGCCGTCAAACCGGCCTTCCTCGACATAGCGCAGGAAGTTCGCCGCGGTGATCGGCGCGCGTTCGGTTTCGAGAGCGATGGTGATGTCTCCAAACGCGGTTTCCAGCACCACGTCCGTCGTTTCGTATTGCGGATCGGGCTCGGGCGCGTCGGTCACTTGAGCGGGCGCGGGTTCGTCGCTCTTGATCTCGAACTTCATGATGAGCGTGTCCTGGCAATTGGCGCTGTCACGCTCGAAGCAATTGTTAAAGTTGTCGTCCGAGGCGACATACAGATAGCGTTTGCCGAATTGCTCGCGCAGCGCGAGGCCTTCGAAATTGTCGACCGTCAGCGGCGCGTCGAAGATGGCGAGGGCGCGCGCTTCGTTCTCGGGCGAAAGCTCCACAATGGCCGCGCGGTTGCCGTAGCCGGGCGTGTAGCAGCGAAACAGGATATAGCAGATGCCGTCTTGCGCGCCGGCCGCGTCGGTCGGCACGCCGCCATGGTCGGCAAGCGTTGGGGGTGGGATCAGTTCAAAGGCCTGTTCATCCCGGCGCCTCACCCGCAAGCAATTCGCCTCTCCCGCGCTGTGTCGTTCCGCGCACAAGACGCCCCCTTCTGAATAGGACGCGTAGGTCTCAACGCCTTCATTGGGCCCCAGCGCGCCGAGCTTGTCCAGCCCGTCGGTCACCTCGATCCGCGCCGGTTCGGTGAGCGTGTCATAGCGCAAGGAGCGATGATTTCTCTCAAACGCGACCGCCCAGCCGCCGCTCGGAAAGCGCGTGATCGCCTCGGCGTCGGTCTGCTCTTTCTTTTTGAGCTTTTTGCCATCAAGATCGAGCAGGGGCCCCATGTCGATCGAATAGAGATCGAGCAGCCGCGCGTTGCTTTCATCAGGCACAATCTTGAGCCAGCGCCCATTATCTGAGACCGCCCACAACGCGCCTTCGAACCATTCCAGGCCCGATATCCCGCCAATCTCTTCCTCGCCCGGCTCTATCTTCAGGCCGCCGCGATAGATCAGCTCGCCCACTTCGGTTCGCTCCGGATCGCTCTCATCCAACGCCACGGGAAGCGTTTGCGGCAGGATATCCTCGAAGTGTTGCGCGGCCAGCGCGCTGGGCAAGAGGAAGGCGATCGCTGCGAAGAGGGGTTTCATCCATGTCATTCGCCGCACTTTATCGACCGCTCGTCGAGGCGCAACCGGGGAAGGACCGTGTTCATCCAAGCTTCATGTTTACAAACGTAGTCGCAACACCTACAAGTGTAATCGTCAGTTCCGCCAAGACACTTTGGCGGTGGGAGGAACCAACGTGCCACGCAAATCCAGTTCCAGCGGAGCCAGAGGGGGCGACAACCCCGAACGGATCACCGATGCCGAACACGCCATCATGGAAGCCTTGTGGGACCATGACGGCACGGCCAGCGCACAGGAAATCTTCGACCATGTCGGCGCGAGCCGCGAATGGAGCCTGGCCACGGTCAAGACGCTGCTCTCGCGCCTCGTGCAAAAGCAAGCGATCGCCACGCGTCCCGATGGCCGCCGCTTCCTCTATTCGCCGCTGATTGCGCGTTCGGACTATGTTGGCGGGGAAAGCCGCCGCCTGGTTGACAAGCTGTTCGGTGGCCGCGCGGCCTCGCTGGTGGCGCATCTGGCCCAGTCCGAAGCGCTGACCGAGGACGACCTCAGCGAAATCGAACAGCTCTTGAAGGAGCTGAAGCAATGAGCGCCTTCCTGTTTGACACGCTGATCTGGACAGCGGCCCTGATCGCGCTGGTCCTTGTTCTGCGCCGCCCGGTGACCAAAGCCTTTGGCGCACCGGTGGCCTACGCCTTGTGGGCCTTGCCGATGCTGCGCCTTGTGCTGCCGCCGATCGAGCTGCCCGGCTGGCTCGCCCCGACCAAGCCTGTGCCCGAAGTGGTTGAAGGGGCCGGTCCGGAAACAGACCTGCTGATCCAGATCACAACCGACGCCGCTGCGGCCTCGACTGATGGGACAGTGGCGGTCCAGCAATCGGGCTGGGAAGCGGCCTTTGCCGCTCTGCCGCTGACCGAGCTCGCGCTCACCCTTTGGCTCGGCGGAGCGGCGGTGTTCTTGTACAGGCGCTTCTCGGCCTATTTCCGTCTGCGCGACGAATTGACCGTCGATGCGCGTCTTGTGGGGACCACCAAAGGGCCGCTTGGCACCATTCGCCTGATCGAGACGCCGGGCACCACCGCGCCGCTCGCTTTTGGTGTGCTCTCGCCCGTCATCGCGCTCCCGCCAGGCTTTATGGCCCGTGTCGATCGCGATGCGCGCGATCTCGCGCTGGAGCATGAGCTTGAGCATCATCGCGGGCACGATCTTTTGATCAATGTCCTCGTCCAGCCGCTTTTTGCGCTGCACTGGTTCAACCCGCTGGGGCGTTATGGCTGGCTTGCGCTGCGGCGCGATCAGGAAGCGGCGTGCGACGCGCGCGTCATCGCTGCCAAGCCGACCGAGGCCCGCGCGCTCTACGCCAATGTCATCGCCAGCTTTGCCGCCGGCCCCAATGTCGCGCTCGCCGCGCCAATGGCCTGCCCTGTGCTGGGCGACAAATCGATAATTCAACGACTGAGGAACCTAAAAATGACAGAACAATCCTCCGATACCAAAGGTCGCAAACTGGCCTCTCGCCTGATGCTCGGCGCCGCCGTGCTGGCCTTGCCGCTGACCGCGTCGATCACATACGCTGAAAGCTTTGCGCCCGAAGCGCCCGCGGCGCCGAACGCTCCGCTGGCGGTGCCCGCTCCGCCCGCACCCCCGGCGCCGCCCGCCGCCATGCTGAACGCGGGTGTTTTCCAGGATGCGCCCGACGCGCCCGATGCGCCAACCCCGCCCGAAGTCGTGTCAACGATCGTGACGGTTGATCCCGACACCGGCGAGACGAAGACGATCGTTCACAACGGCGATGAATCCTCAGCGAGGGTCCACACCGTCAAGGTGAAGGACAAGTCCGTCTATGTTGTGCGCGACATCGACGAGAAGACGGTCGATGGCTCCAAGACCCGCTATGAAAAGATGAAGATCGTCAAGCGCGGTGAAAAGCTGAGCGACGCCGAGATCGAGGAGATCATGGTCGAAGTGCGCGAAGGTCTTTCCGAAGCGAACGAAGCCATGATCGAGGCGCAGGTCCAGCTCATGGAACTCAAGAACGACGAAGCCTTGCAGGCCTTGGCGGAGATCGAAGGCGAAGGGCGCACCGTCGTCAAGATGTCGTGCAGCTCGGACTCCAACGAAATCGCCACGACCAAGCGGCTCGAAAGCGGTGGCACCGAAGTGCTGATCTGTCAGTCGCGGGTTATGGCGCAGGCGATGGTTGGCCTGGAAAAGGCGCGCGAAGCGATTGCCAACAACCCGGCCATTGAGGGCGAACTGCGCGAACAGATCCTTGAAGAGCTCGACGAGCAGATCGAGAGCTGGAAAGAGGAAGCGCGCTAACGCTGTGATGTCACGCTCTCACCGGCCGCTCGACGTCCCTTTTTGAGCGGCCAGACGTGAGGCTCCAGAAGAAGCGGCGGACCATCCCCCTGATGGTTCGCCGCTTCGCGTTTGCGGTTCACATAGAATTCAGTTCATCGCTCACAAAGAACGGTTCGTCTCACAACCAAAGGAGGATGAACCATGTTGGGAGAGCGAAGTCCGGGAGTAAAACTGATCATCGTCGGAGGGATCGCAACGGTGTTGCTGATCCCGCTTTTGATGGTCTACGCGCTGGTGGGTGACCGTCAGCATCAGGCGCGCGTAGCGCAGAATTCGGTGACCGCCGCGTGGGCAGGGCCGCAGGTTGTTGCCGGACCGCTACTGGTGGTGCCCTACACCACGCGTGTTGAATACACGGAGACAGTCGATGGCAAACCGGTCGAGCGCACGAGGGAGTCGCGCCGAACGCTTTATGTCTCGCCCGCCAAGCAGACGATTGATGCAACGCTTGATCCTGAAGTGCGCGTGCGCGGCAGCATTCATCGAACGGTGGTCTATGAAGCCGGAATCACCGGCGAAGCGCGCTTTGCCCTACCGCCAGACCTCGACCGGCTAGGCATCAACGAAGAGGATCTGCTCCTCGATGAAGCGATCGTGCAGATGCCGATTTCCGACCCGCGCGGGCTTCAGACCGATGCGCAGCTGAGCGTCCGAGGCGACACGCTCGATCTGCGGCCTGGCCTTGGGAACAAGGATGAAGGCACCGGGGTTCACGCCTTTCTGGATTGGAGCGAGAGTGAGGATCTCACCATCGCCTTTGCCTACGGCTTGCGCGGCTCGACTGCGTTCAGCCTCGTCCCGCGCGGGGAAGAGAGCGACCTCGCTGTGGGTTCCACCTGGCCGCATCCCAGCTTCACCGGAGCCTTTCTGCCCAGTGAGGGCGCGCGTGAGGTGAGCGAGGACGGGTTTAAGGCCAGCTGGTCAATCTCCAATCTGGCGCTCGGTCAATCCTTGGTAAGCACCGAGGCGCCTAGGCTCCCTTTCATCGCGACCAAGGCGGAGATGTATGAGTTTGGCATACGCTCGAGTCCTCAGGTGGAAAACGCGGCCACGATCCGTCTGATGGAGCCGGTTGATCTGTACAAGCAGGTGGAACGCTCGATCAAATATGGCTTCCTGTTTATCGGCTTCACCTTCCTCACCTTCCTGATGTTCGACATTGTCGGCGGCGCGCGGGTGGCTTCGGCGGAATATTTGCTGACCGGCGCCGGGTTGATCCTGTTCTTTGTCATGCTGCTCGCCTTTGCCGAAATGATCGGCTTTGGTTTGGCCTATCTGGTCGCGAGCGGCGCGATCATTGGTCTGCTGACCAGCTACAGCGCGGCGGTGCTTGGTGGCTGGCGCCGGGCGGGCTTTATAGCGGCGCTGCTGACGGGGCTTTACGCCGTGCTCTACGTCCTTCTCAATCTGGAGGCGTGGTCGCTTGTGATCGGATCGCTGATCCTGTTTATCGCGCTCGCGGCGGTGATGTACGCCACGCGTTCGATCTACTGGTCCAAGGTCAGCACCACCGCGCCGGACGAGTACGCTGAGCCGGACGCTGAGCCCGGCTAAGCCGCCGATCCGCCGAAGAAAAAGCCGGGGGCGTGCGGACCGCTCCCGGCTTTTTTTGATGGTCGCGCGTGTGGGCCCGGTCACTTCGCCTTGGGGCGGCCGGGATATTTGCATCCTTTGGCCTGGCCCAGACCTTTGAGAAAACCGCGTCGCACCAGACCCGCCGTCACGGCGGTTTCGGCCCGGCGCTGATTGCCGGCCGCGCCCGAGATTTCGCGCACGAGGCCGCGAAAGGGAATGATCGAGCCCACCACGCTCTTCGCCGCTTTCTTGGTGTCCAGACCATCCTTGCTGTCCTCGGCGATATCGTAGTCATCGCCAAGGACGCTATCGAGCCTGGCGACCTCGGCGATCAGCGCCTTGCACCGTCCGTTTCCGGCCGGGGCGTAGGGGTCTTCGGCGGCGGTGAGGAGGATTTCCGAAATTTCCTCCTTGGACAGGCCAACATCTTCGAGCGGGGTCTTGGCGACGTCCTTTACGTCTTGCGTGTCGACCTTTTGACCGAGGGCGGGAGAGCCAACGCTCAAACTGAGCGCGCTTGCCACCGTGACCAGGCCCGATACCCTCATCCAATCCGCTAACGCCATAATATCCGCCCCCTTATCTTCGCCGTGGCCACTGGTCGGGCTTGGCTTAAGCCCAGACATTGCTGCGCTTGCCCGGCCCGTGCCAGTCGTGTGCCCGGCGTGTGCCCGGCGTGTGCCCGGCGTGTGCCCGGCGTGTG
>CALCCG010000032.1 GCA_937899785.1 uncultured Erythrobacter sp.
ATCGACCCGGAACGCGTCGACGATGTCGTTTTCTCCCAAGGCTATGGCAACGCCGAAGCGCCCGCCATTGGCCACTGGAGCTGGCTCGCCGCCGGCTTGCCGCTAGAAGTGCCCGGCTATCAGCTGGACCGTCGCTGCGGATCAGGCCTGCAGGCCGTCGCCAACGCGGCGATGATGGTCGAGACGGGTATGGCCGATGTCGTGGTCGCGGGCGGGTGCGAGAGCATGTCCAACGTCGAACACTACACGCTGCAAGGACGCGGTGGTGCACGCATGGGTGACATCACGCTGCATGATCGCTTGTCGCGCGGGCGGTTGATGAGCCAGCCGATTGAGCGTTTTGGCGTGATCACCGGCATGATCGAGACGGCTGATAACCTCGCCAAGGATTACGTGATCACGCGCGAGGAAGCGGACGAATACGCCGTTCGCTCGCACCAGAACGCCGCGCGTGCTTGGGAAGAAGGCAAGTTCGACGATCAGCTCGTCACCGTCGATGTGCCTCAGCGGCGCGGCGATCCCGTCGCGTTCGCCAAAGACGAAGGATACCGCACCGACGCCTCAATGGAGACGCTCGGCAAACTGCGCGCCATCGATGGCAAGCGCGATCCACAAGCCCTCGTGCCAGCCGGCAACGCCAGCCAGCAGAACGACGCGGCCGCCGCTTGTCTGGTGGTCGCGGAAGACAAGCTGGAGGAGCTGGGCCTTGAACCGATGCTGTGGTTCGGCGGCTGGGCGGCGGCGGGCTGCGATCCCTCGCGCATGGGCATTGGCCCCGTGCCCGCGGTTGAGCGTTTGTTCGCGCGGCGCGGATACAGCTGGGACGATATTGATCTGGTGGAACTCAACGAAGCCTTTGCGCCGCAAGTGCTCGCCGTTTTGAAAGGCTGGGGCTGGAGCGCGGACGATTCGCGCCGCGATATCCTCAACGTCAACGGTTCGGGCATTTCGCTGGGCCACCCCATCGGCGCGACCGGTGGGCGAATCCTGGCCGATATGGCCCATGAGATGAAGCGCCGCGACGCAAAGATCGGGCTAGAGACCATGTGCATTGGCGGCGGGCAAGGCATCGCGGCTGTGTTTGAACGCGCCAGCTGATGGCGGGTTTCGACGCCTGGATTGGCCGCGAGCAAACAAGCCGGGACCGCCTCACCCCTGAACGCGCCTTTCAGTGGTGCGCGACCTTTGATCAGCCAAAGCCGCGCGATGTCATGCCCCAAGGCGTTCATTTCTGCCTTTGTTTGCCCGACGCGCCCACGGCGTCGCTGGGTGAGGACGGGCACCCTTTGCGCGACGAAAGCGCCGACAGCTTTATGCCGCCGGTCCCGCTGCCGCGCCGCATGAGGGCGTCGAGCAAAATCCAGTTTATCGCTCCCATCGCGCTTGGCGCTGCGATCAAGCGGAACAGCCTCATCCTCTCAATCAGCGAGAAGGAGGGCGGCTCAGGCAAATTGGCTTTCGTCGATGTCGAACATGAAACGCAGGCCAACGGAACGCTGAGTGTGCGCGAGACCCAAACAATCGTGTACCGCGAAGCCGCTGCGCCTGATGCGCCGCTTAGCCCCCCGCCCCTGGGAGAGGGTGCCTTCGACGCGGGCGCATGGGACGCGGTTCGAACCGTGACGCCCGATCCGCGTCTGCTGTTTCGCTATTCCGCGCTGACCTTCAACACGCACCGCATCCACTACGATGCGCCCTACGCCAGCGAGGTTGAGCGCTATCGCGGGCTGGTGGTGCATGGGCCGCTGACCGCGAGCCTGTTGCTTCAGCTTGGCGCGCGGGAGGTGGGCGACAATCGCTTGCGCCAATTCGCCTTTCGAGGGGTCTCACCCGCGATGGCCGATGAGCCGCTGCACCTGGCGATGCGCCAGGAGGGAGATGGCTATGAACTGGGCGCCTTTGCCGATGATGGACGCGCGGTGATGAAAGCGAGCGCGGCGCTTTAGTCTGCTTTGCGGCCTACAAATTCGGCAACCGCCTCCACCAGATCGGGATGGATCGGCAAAGCGGCATCGCGATAGGTCGCCAGATTGGCCGCGCGGCCCGTTGCCTCCACGCGTTTCAGGACGTGGTTCATATCCTCGACAACGACCAACTCAGCGTCGGGTTGAGCCTCTGCAAGCGCTTCGCCATCGGTCGGCGGCGTCTGCAGATCTCGGCCGCCCGCCACGATCAACGCTGGCACGTTTAGCGATCGCGCAAGCGCGGCCGGATCCTGCGCCATCATGTCGATCAGGAAGCCCTGCACCGCCGGGTTGAACAGGCCTTGGAGCGCTGGGTGCATTCCTTCGACCGAGACGCGCTCGCCCGCCTCCAGCGCATCAATAGCGGCCAAAGCGTCGGGCAGGATCGGCGCGTTGGCCGGGTTGGCTCGCAATTGTTCGCGCAGGATCGCGCCCGCTTTGCGCCCCACCGAGGCGACAAGCAACACGCCGCACACGCCATCACTTTGCTGAGCGGCGGCCAGCGCCACCAAACCGCCTTCGCTGTGGCCCAGCAGCCAGAGGCAATCCGCGTCGGCTTGCGCGCGGGCGGCGGCGATCCAGGCGTGCACATCTTGGGCGTAGGCGCCAATGGTCACATCGTTGGGGTTCGGAACAGCGGCCTGGCTGCCGAACATCCCGCGCTTGTCGATGCGGATTGAGCCGATCCCCCGCGCCGCCAAGGTCTCGGCGAGAAGCCGGTAACTGGCGGCGCTTACGCCCAGCGGGTTGTTGCCATCGCGGTCCGTGGGGCCGGAGCCCGGGATGATCAAAACCACAGGTTTATCAGGCGCAGTGGGCAGCAGTGTGCCTACCAGATCACCCTCTGGCCCTTCGGCCCTGATTTCACGCGGCTGGGCGACAGCGCTGCTCGCAAGGCCGAGAGCGGCCAAGGCGGCCAGTGTCTTGATCATTTTAGCTCTCCTCGCGATTGTGG
>CALCCG010000033.1 GCA_937899785.1 uncultured Erythrobacter sp.
ACCGGTTGCCTTGCCGAGGCCGCCGATCGCATCGGTCTCAGCGGCGCCGGCCGCCGCGACGCCGATCTCGGCAGCTACAAGCCGACCGAGCGTGCAAAGGCGGTCGCTCACATACCCAGGTCCCCTTAGCGAGGCGACGACCCCGCGACGCGAAGAAGGCGTGGACTTACCGCAAAACCCAAAGCCAGCCAGTCCTTCCAATGAGAGCGATCGGGATCGTTCGGCACCCGCTTCGGCGAGTGCGCAAAGTCTTGATCAAGACGGAGACAAAGCAACGGCGCCAGCCACCACCTCACCGTCTATCAACGCGGCTTCGCTGCGCGACGACAAAGCCCCCGCCGCGCCGCTTGCGAAGTCCGTTTCGCCGCCCCCTGCCGCACCGCGCGCTCAGATCGCGCAGCCAGCTGCAAGCGCCGCGTCGCCTCCTTCGCCCAAGGTTGAAGTGCGGATCGGCGCGGTTGAGGTCACGGTTCCTGCGGCTCCGGCTCCTGCAAGCGCCGTCCCTGCGGGCGAGCCTGCGGCCGTGGGTATGTCGCTTGATGCCTTTATCGCGGAGAGCTCCTCTTGAGCGACGCGCTTGCCCTTGCGACGGTCAGCAGCGCCTTGCGCCGGCGGGTCTTGTCTGCAGCGGTCACCGCTGTGCCAGATGCGGTTGTTCGTTTGGGCACGCCGACAGCAAAGCTTGCCGAAGACAACGATGCGATGGTCAACATCCATCTCTACCGAGTCGAACCCAATGGGTCGCACGCAAACACTCATTTCCCCACTCGATCGGGCAAGGGGGAGGCGCTTGGACCGGCAAGACTTGCGCTCGACTTGCATTACATTTTCAGCTTCTACGGTGACGCCGAGGACCTCGTGCCCGAGCGTATCATGGCGCAGGTGATGCTTGCGCTTGAGAAAGTTCCGCTGCTCACTCATGATACGATCACGGCGGCCATCGCGGACAATCCCGAACTTACCGAAAGCGATCTCGCCGATGCGCTTTCACAAGTGCATATCTCGCGTGAGCTGATGAGCATCGACGACTTTTCGAAAGTCTGGTCGATCTTCTATCAAGTCCCCTACGCACTCTCCCTCGCTTACCGTATGAGCCACGTGGCGATCGAAACCGAGGATACCGCCAAGATTGGCATGCCGGTTACCCGCACCGGTCTGCTCGTCACCCCATTATCGAAGCTGCGTCTCGATGGCGTTTCAGGGGCGTCGCGAAAGAGCGCGCCGATCACTTGGAACGCCGAGATCGCGATAGCAGGAAGCGGGCTGAGCGCCGATGGCTCAGCTTTCGTCATCGATGGACTCGATTTTGATATCACCGGCGCTTCTATTTCTGATGAGCGCTTGATCGTGGCTTTGGAAGCGGCCCGGCTAGGAGGGCAGGAGCTCGCCGTCGGCGCACACGCGATGCGAGTTCTCGCTCCTCTTCCACCCGGTTCCGCACCGCATCTTCGGACGGGATCCGACAGCGTTATGTTTGCGCTCGTTCCCACCATTACCATAAGCGCAGTGTCCGCGACCGGCGGAGGGGCAACCCGCAATGGCGTGGTCGACATTGCGGTTGAGCCGTCGGTGCTTGAAGAGCAATCGGCTGCCCTGTTGCTCGACAGTCGCGACGCCGCCAATCCGCTTCAGGTGCGGCTGACAGCGGACATCGCCAGCGTTGTTTTCCCAACCGCTGCGCTGTCCTTCCCGTTCGCCGATCTGCCGCCTGGTGACTATCTCGCCCGGCTCGATATTGATGGCTTTGTTAGCCCCGTAGCGGTGGTTGAAGACCCCGCCTCGCCTAACCGCGGAGAGATCGCGGGACCGCTGGTGAGTGTCGCATGAACGAAGCCGCCTTTCATCCGCTTCACGAAGCCTTTCCGGCCGTGGTTTCGTGGCTGGAGGGTCGTTCGCAAGACCCGCCTTCGACCGCAGCGGACACGTTGTGCGCGCTGTTCGACCTTGGCGTGTTTGAGCGCAACGTCCTGCTGCTGTCCGCTTACGCTGCGTTGGAAGAGGCAGCGGGCGATCACCTCGCCTTGTTGCATGGTGACGCGGGCCGCCGCGGCCTGACGGTGAATGCGTTGTTGTCGGTTGTGCCGGCGGCCAATTGGGGCGCCTTTTCCGCAGACAGCGGGTTGCGACGTTTCCGATTGATTGAAACCGTGCAAGGTCCCTCGCTGGCGAGCCAACCCGTTGCTCTTGCTGAAGCGGTTCTGTTTTACCTTCTTGGCAAGCCGTCTTTGTCTCCCACTCTGGCCGACCACCTGCACGTCGTGCGCGCGTCGCCGCTGATGTCACCAAGCCGATCGGAACTGCGCGACCGCGCCCTGGCCCGTCTCACCGCCAGCGATCCCGCGCTGCTTATGCTCACGGGAACCGATGCGGCGGGCAAAGTGCAGGCGATGAAAGCGGTCTGCGATGAACTGGGCGAGACGATGTGTCTCCTCGACTGCGCGTTGATCCCCGCTGCCATCAACGACCTCCTGGTTTTCGCTCGGTTGCTTGAGCGCGATATGAAGTTGCTTGGCGCGCGCCTGGTCTTGCGGCTTGGAAGCCAGTCCGAAGAGGGCGCTCTGCGGACTCTGGTGCAGGCGCTTGGGATACCTGTCTGCGTCGTGTGCGATGAACCTCTGGTTATCCCTGATCGCGCCGCCGTGCGGATCGAGACGCCGCGCATGAGCGCAAGGGATCAAGCCAAGGTATGGCGGGATTTGTTTGGCGAAGGCGAGCAATGGGACGACGCCATAGCGCGCGTTTCAGGCAGTTTTCACGCAACCCCTGAACTCGCTGCAAGTGTTAAACTGGCGGTTGCTGATAGCGCGAATGGTGATCGCCAGGCGCTCGGCCAAAAGGTCTGGACGACTTGCCGCGAAAATCTGCGTCCGCGCATGAACGAGCTGGCTGAGCGGGTCGAGAGCCGAGTCCAATGGGACGATCTGGTTCTCCCTGGAAAGCAGAAGGATGTCCTTGCTGAAATAGTCGGCCATGCGCGCAACCGCTCGCGCGTTTATGAAGACTGGGGCTTTGGCGAAAAACTGCAGGATCGCGGCCTCGGGATCAGCGCGCTTTTATGCGGCCCTTCGGGCGCTGGCAAAACCATGGCTGGAGAGGTGATCGCAAACGCGCTCGACCTCGATCTGTACCGGATCGATCTGTCCGCGGTCGTCTCAAAGTGGTTGGGCGAGACCGAGAAGAACATCCGTCGTCTGTTCGAAGCGGCCGAAGGTGGCGGTGTGGTGATGCAGTTTGACGAGGCCGACGCGCTTTTTGGGAAAAGGTCAGAAGTTAAGGACAGCCATGATCGCCACGCCAATATCGAGGTGAGCTATCTGCTCCAGAAACTCGAAGCCTATCGCGGGTTGGTGGTTCTGACGACCAATCTCAAAGACAATATCGATCAGGCGTTTCTGCGCCGGATTCGCTTTGTGCTCGATTTCCGCTTCCCGGTTCAGCGCGAGCGTCTCGAAATCTGGAGGCGGATGTTTCCCGCCGGTGTGCCGATCGATGCGCTCGACTACGAAGCTTTGTCGCGGCTCAATGTGGCGGGCGGCACGATCCGCAACATTGCGCTTGGTGCGGCCTTTCGCGCGGCGCGCGACGGCAAGGCGGTCACCATGCGGCACATCCAGGCCAGCGCGCGGGTGGAGTACGACAAGTCGGGCAAGATCATGACCGATCAGGAATTAGTGGGGTGGCGTGTATGAGGGATCAGCCCGCAATCTCCGTGTTGATCGAATCTTTGCGTGTGGCGGGTCTGACCCCGTCCGAAGCGGCACGACTGGAGATGGCTCTCACACACGATTTGCAACAGCGCCTTGCCGGTATTGGAATTGAGGATTTTCGCGGTCCGGTGAACCTTGATGATCTGCGCATCGAGCTGCCTCGGCGCGGTGAACCAGAGACTATGGGGACGCAGATCGGCGCGCAGATTGCCATCGCCCTTTCTATCCCGCCCGTGGGGGCTCGGCGTCCGACCTCGCATAGTTCGGGAAGGCAAAACCAGTGATGCACGCCAGCCTCTCGCGTTCGCGCACGCAGCCGATGGCTTCCTACGGGGCGCTGTCGGGGACCCTTGTGGACGTGGAGAACGGCGCGGCGGTTACCGGCAGCCTTTCGCGGATCCCCGCCGAGGCCCCGATCCGGCGTAAGTGCAAGAGCTGTGAGAACGAAGAGAATGGCGGGTTGAGCGTAAGCCCAAAGCTTGAGGTTGGCGCGATCGATCATCCGGCAGAACGCGAAGCGGACTTGGTGGCTGACCGGGTGATGACAGGTCGCCAACCCGCTTCCGCTTCTGAGCCAGGCGGCGGACAGACGCTGCGCGCTAAGGCCAATGGCGGTGGGGGCGCAGGCACCATGCCGCTAGGCGCGCAGCAATCGAGCGCGGTGGCGGCACTGGGCTCAGGCGAACAGATGAGCGCGGCTGATCGCGGGTTCTTTGAGCCGCGCATGGGAGAGGATCTCAGCCATGTCCGCCTGCATCGCGGGCACCGCGCGGAAGAAGCCGCTGAAAGCATCGGCGCTCGGGCCTTCACCATGGGCAGTGATATTGTGCTGGGCGCGGGCGAATACGGCTCCGACCACGCCTCGCGCCACCTTCTCGCGCACGAACTCGCACACGTGCAGCAGAACCAGCACGGCGGCGCAGGCGGTACGCTGCGGATGACGCAGCTGGACATTGTCGATGCGGGTACGACAACGGTGCCGCAAGCCCACCAACGACAAGCTGCTTTATCTTGTCCGATATCATGCGACGGAACCAGCATTGGCACTTTCCATGCCATGCCATTGTTCCATCATACGTCACGCGGAGCGCCAGGCGCATCAGGAGGAAACGGTATCGGAGCTTCTCTGCATTTTATGCAGAGCGGGACCATACCCGCCGGAAACGCCTGTGCCAGCTGCAGCTCTTACGAGGTTGTCCAAGTCATCCGTAGCAATGAACCGGCAGATCCTCGAGGCAATCAGAGCTTTGTCGACAACGCAAACATAGGCGTCGTTCCCAATGGACGGAGTCCTTACTACACGAAGATATATCTCAGCGGCCACGGTCGTCACACCATTCCGGCAAACTACCCTGACGCAGGAAACCAGATAACTTCGTCGGTTTCCCTTTACGATCGGCCATATCGTGAGCCTGCACATCTACAGTCGATAAGAGGCACAGATTTCTTTTGGGAAGGTGAGGCCTGCGTTACGTGCGCGAAGGGTGGAACCGTTGCGAGCCCATCACCCGATAAGATCCTTGGATGTGTGACGTATGGATTCCGGCGACGTTGGAACTCAGGATCCAGCAGCTACGATGACGCGGTGAAGATCGCGCCTGGCTGTCGCTCAGGCCCGAGCCAGCACTTTGTAGATACGTTGCACAACGATCCAACGACCAGCGGCAAATATTGGTTCACGACATGAACGCCGGGATGCCACACCGGCCCGATGCGATGCCGCTGGAGGACCGCAAGGCGGTTCTCGCGCGCGCTTATGGTCATGGGCAAGCCATCCATGAGCTTGCGGTTATCGGTGCAAGCTACGCGGCGCTTGGGCGCTATGTGGCGGTGTCGGATGATCTTGCTGAGAACGCGAACGAGCATGGCAAGAGGCTTTCCTTCGCGGACGTAGTCACGTGGGACGTCACTCTGGACAATGATCAGACAATCCTAGGCTTCTCCCAATCAGGCTATGGTCCTTTGATGGAACAACTGGGGATCGATTTCTCCGGCGCTCCCTATGAGGCGGGCAATTGACCGCAGCCGCCGCCCTCCAGCCCGCGCAGGCGAAGGCTCCGGCTGCTGCTGCCGCTCCACCAGTCTTTGCGCCCGCAATCGATAGCGGCGCGTTTGACACCGGGCCCATTGGCTCGCTGTCGCAGGTTCCCCTTTCAGCGCCCGCTGCAAACGCGCCGATCGATGTCAGCGCCGCCCCTACCTCAAGCGTCCAGCGAAAGTGCGAGACCTGCGGTGGTGATGAGGCTCAGTCCGAAGGCGACCACGAAGAGGTGACCACGAATGTGCGTCCCCGGCTCGAAGTGGGTGCAGCCGATGATCCCTTTGAGCGCGAAGCCGACGCCATAGCCGGCCAGGTCATGGCGCTGCGCGACAGCGATGTGGCGCGCTCTTACGCTGAACCCTCTGCAGCGCCCTCCGGCGTTCAGCGCGCGTGCTCCGCCTGCAGCCAGGCCTCGCGCGATGATGAGGTTCGCGCACGCCACGCGAGCGCCGAAGTGTCGATGGACGAGGAGGAAGCGCCCCGCATGCAAGGGCGTGAAGCGGGCGCCGGGCCAAGGGGCGGCGAGAGCATCGCCGCCTCGCACTCCGATCTCACCAGCGGCGGTTCGGCTCTGCCTGAGGCGACCCGCACCTTCTTTGAAGACCGGATGGGGCGCGATCTGTCCGATGTGCGGCTCCACACCGGGCATGCAGCGCACGATTACAGCACATCGATCAGCGCCAAGGCCTTCACCTACGAGAACCACATCTGGCTCGGCAAAGGCGAGACGACGGGGCCCAGCTTCACCATGGCGCACGAACTTGCACACGTGCTGCAACAGACATCACCGGGGCCGGTGGGGCCGGGGCAAAATGTCTACGCGATGCGGGATCGCGGAGCGGTGCGGAGGTCAGTTGATTGCCATGCTGGCGAGCAGTTCTTTTTTCCTGCTGGTGAATCTCATACCACCGAGGGTCACGATGAAGCGCTGAGGCATGCGAGCGCAGATCATAGCCTTCTTGGTGAGATTCGTGTGCCGAACGCCAACGCAGACGGCATAACTCATACAGCACGCAGTTTCGGTTTCGCCGATCTGGTAAGGGCAAATGGGCCGGTGGGAATTGGATTTGTTGGCCCTATGACCCTGCCAAGTCAGGGAGAGCGGTTTCCATGGAATTCCGCCCGGATAGAGCGGTCGAGCGACTACGTGACCCCAATAAACCTTTCAAATTGGCACAACCGGCCTCCAATGCGAAATGGCCAAGTTGATCGAAACCTTTATGCCCAAAGTGCATCTCCATTCCTCGCAGGCAATGCACTGGGTGGCTATCAGCGCGATGCGTCGAGCGCGCCGGCAAGTCTTGAGATCGGGGACATGAAATTTGCAGGGGAGAGCTTTGATCGGACCTATGTTGAGCGCCAAGTTGACAGATACATATCTGGTTTCAGGCTAGCGTACGGCTATTATAATCAGACAGTTGCGAACTATTCATTCACTCAGGCAGGACCACTTGGAGGTTCACAGCTCACTCAACCCAATGGGATTGAACCTAGCCGATGGGGTGCATTCTCCGCTTCGAGAATGTCAACTGGAGGCATGTCGACCCGCTGGAGGCGGATTGGTTCTCGCGAGAATCTTGAAGTTGGGAAATGGGTGCCAAACCCGTTGCGGGCAGTCGATCGCAGGGCGCCGCGAAAAAAGATAAGTCCATGCAACCGTACCAGAAGGTATCATGGCCATCTCTATTACCGCAAGAACCCATCAATTGGAGTTCGTTGGGATTACATTTGGTGGCCGGATGCGACATCGGGTGAGTATGGACCCACAAGAAGTGCGATGTTCAGGGCTTATCTCCGGAGGTCGCGAGAGCTTCATCGCTCGGCAAGCCAAGCACCTACATCTGCCCAGAGACGCGTGGTCAAGGCGAACCCTGCGCTTCATGCAACCCACTCACTGGGCCGTGACAAACTAAGGAAGGTTCGACCGCAGAGGCGTCGTGGGGGAAATATTCCGCGCCGTGACCCATTCGTTGAAAATTACTCGCAATGGCGGACTGAACAGCGTGCATTGACGCGCGAGTGGGGCTCTTTTGGTGCAGACCGGCAAAGTGATGGCGACATCGGAAACCTTCTGTTCCACAATGCCATCCGAAGCACTTCAGAAGCAGTAGGGACCACGCCCGGCACCAGAATCAATCACGCACCGGAAAGACGAATACGAGAGGGCGTGTCAGATCTTGCGCGCATAGACCGTATGAGCGGCGCATCAGGTCGCTACATTGGAATCTTGCGAAAGACCTTTGGCGGGGCGTACGTCAAAGTAGCCAATATCTATCGCAGATTGCGTACTCGTTTCGACGCATTCATGGCGGATCGCCGCAGAGGCGGGCGAAGCCGGGGAAGCGGGCTTGGCAAAGCGGCCATGAAAGTCGGTGCCATGATCTTTGCAGCGATCACACGGGAGCTTCTACCTCGGGTTGGTGAACTGTTGCTCGATTGTCTGCAAACTGGTTTCCGTAGCAAGATGGACGAGATGTTCTCGGCTGATCTTGACGCATTGGTTGGGAATCGTATCGAAGAAATACAGACGCGCTACCAGGAAATCGAATCTCAGATTGAGACGGAGATACACTCGATCACCGACCGGATATTCGGTGATGTTAGTGGTCGATTCCAGTCCATTTTGGACACCTGGCACATAGTAGGCCAACTCGTTTCCATTGCTAGAACGGCCTTCAATGCTGCGCGCATTGCAGTTTGTGCCGCTGGTGGCTTGGAGACATTAGGTGCCGCTTGCGTCATAGCGGGAATCGATTTCTTGCTCTCATTGATTGGGCTGTCTCCGCTGGAGTTGCTTGCGGCGTCATTGCTTGGGACCTGTCTCGCCCAGCAAATGATTGCCGAGCATATTTTGACTATCCAAGCCGTAAGGGACACTCCGCGCTACATTGCGACAACACTTCTGGATGTGTTGCGCGAGCACCTCCCCGATGAAGTGAGTGGCCTTCTTTGCGAAGAGATTTCGGGCGAAGCAGAACTTCCTAGCGTTGATGAAATCACATGCGGTGAAGGGGGGACTTCCGGCGGAGGGTCCACGAGTTCATGGAGCCCCCCCGCAGGCGTTCCTTTATCGACGTTGAATCGTCCCGCTACCCTAAGTGAGATTGAAGAGCATGGCCGATTGAGGGCTGCGCAAACGCAAGCTGATACAGGTTCACCTGCGGCTGGCGACGCCGATGATCCGCCAGAGGCGCAAAGCCAGGCTGAAACGGGTGCTCAAGACGCGGACGCTCCTTCGGCCAGCGCAGGCGAAGACGAGGAGAGCGCGGAAGGGGGCGTATCGCCCCCAGCGCCAACGACCACGACGAACACCTTGTCCGGCACGCTCGATGGCGAAGTGATGGCGGGCACAGGCGTGGTCGAATCCGGGGTGAGCGCAACACGCACCTACAACAATGATCGCCGCCAGATCGTCATCACCATGAGCGATGGCAGCACGACCTATAGCAATCAGGCGGTGACCGTTATCGTCGTCCGAACCGAGCGCGAAGCCAACGGCACTGTCAAAGTGCACCTTTACTTCCCCTCGAATGCAGCGGTCACCTTCTGCCAGATGGAAGGCGATGAACCCTGCCCGCAGGACCTTAGCCAGGCCCCGCGGGCCTACAGGACGTGGTCGCCAACGCCTGGGTCAGACAACGTATTTATCAGCAGTCTGCGGGGTACCGGGCCATGACCGCCACCTCCCCATCTCCTCGCACGCCCAAGGTGATGCGCGGCGCGATTGTCGGGATTGATATCTTCAACCCGATCTCCTCGATCGCGATCTTCCAGTACAATCCGGAGCAAATCTCGCGCTCGATAAGCCCGCAATATGGCGGCGGGGCGGGCGGGGCCAAGTCCGAGCCGCTGCGCCTTGTCGGCCCGCCGCAAGAGACGATCTCGGCCAATCTCAAGCTCGATCTGATTGACCAGATGGAAGAGGGCAAGAAGGGCCCGCTTGGCTCTGGCCTTTCCGGCCAGCTCGCCGCGCTTGAAATGCTGGTCTACCCCAAGTCGATCTCGGTCGCGATCAACCAGGCGATGTTACTTGGCGGGATGATGGAGGTCGTGCCGCCGGCCGCGCCGCTCACGCTGTTTATCTATGGTATCACGACAATAGTCCCGGTGAAGATCGAAAGCCTGTCGATCACCGAGACCGCCCATGATCCCAGCCTGCACCCGATCCGAGCGGATGTCTCAGTGGGGATGAAGGTGCTGACCTATAACGATCTTTCGATGACGAACCCGGGATATTGGGCCTTCATGGCGCACCAGGTCGTCAAGGAGACGCTCGCGACCATCGCCAGCGTCAACAACGCCGCGGATGCGGTTGGGCTGGATTTGTAAGGGGGAGCACGCAAGTATGATTTCCAAAGACAGCCGCTACGCCGATCACCCGATCCGCACGCGCACTGCACCCAATGGCGAAGAGGTGCGGTATCTGCGCCCCGCTTTGCTGCGTCCGATCGAAGGAATCGCGATCGCCACGCATCACCGGGTCAAGGATAGTGACCGGATCGACATCCTTGCCGCCCAATATTTCGGCGCCGCCCAATCCTGGTGGATGATCACCGCTGCCAGCGCGCGCCCGCATCCTGACGCAGCGATTGAAGAGCCGGGCGATCCGCTGGCAATTCCCGCTCTGGGCATCGAGGAGATCGGCCCGCGATGAGCGCCTTTGGCAACATCCTTGGCATACGCGCGCTCGTGCAACTTGGCTCGGGTACGGTCCTGCTGCCCGCAACGCTCGATGTGATGGAGGCGATCGAGGAGCTTGAGGTGCGCGTGTCGGCTGAAAGCGGTGCGCATTTTCGCCTGGTGCTCGCCGCGGGGCGCAGCGGTCCGCTGGGGCTCTTTGGCCCGCCCTTTATCGATGACACGCGGTTTCAAAGCGGCGGGCGGTTTGGCGTTTCGCTGATCTTTGGGGTCAAGCCGATCCCGATCATTCACGGCGTCATCGTCAAGTCGCAATATCTGCCACCCGACGACACCCATGACGGCAAGGTCGTGCTGCTGGGCACCGATCTTGCCGGTATCATGAACCGCGAACACGTGCAGACCCCGTGGCCTGCCATGGGACCGAATTTTATCGCGACGGCGATCTTGGCGAAGTATATCACCGACGGGATCATACCGAAGGTCATGCCGCCACAGATCTTCGAGCAGCCCAATCCGCTTGAGACCACTCCGGTTCAGAATTGCTCTGACCTCGCTTTCTTGCGGCGCCTTGCGCGCGATTCCGGTCATCACGCGGTGCTGCAGCCGGGGCCGGCGCCGGGCACTTCGACCTTTTACTGGGGGCCGCTGCCGATCATCGGGCTGCCGCAAAAGACGCTCAGCGTGGATCTCGGACCGATGTCGGATGCGTTCGACGTGACGATCACGCATAATGGCCACCAGATCACGACCGCCGGCGCCAAGGCAATCGACCGCCAGACCGGTGAGACGATCACCGTCGATGTGCCAGGGCTTGCAAGCACGCCACAAGGCGCGGTTCCCGAATGGCAAACCCGCAAAGGCCAGACCCGTCAGGAGCGGCTTGCGGTCTCGGGGATGACGGGCATGCAGGCTCAGGCGATCGCGATGGCGCGGCTCCAGGCCACGGCTGAACGGGCCGTCCAAGCGCGCGGGACGATCAACAACGTCAAGTATAACGACGCGCTCAAGCCCTTTCAGCAAGTCAATCTGCGTGGTGTGGGGAATATGTTTGGCGGTCTCTACACCGTGTCCGAAGTGCGCCATCGCATGCGACCGGGCGACTATTCGCAAACTTTCAGCCTCCAGCGCGGTGAGCTCTATTCGCTCGCGCCTGTGGTGCCCCCTGAAACGCAGGTGGCCTGATGACCGAGGAATGCAGCACCTTCTTTGGCAAGTATCGCGGGATTGTTGAGAACACCCTTGATCCCAACGGGTTGGGACGCATTCAGGTGAGCGTCCCGGATGTCTATGGCGACGGAAATTTGTCGTGGGCCATGCCGTGCCTGCCAGGCGCAGGCCCTAATGTCGGGCTGTTTACCGTTCCGCCGATTGGCGCGAAGGTCTGGATCGATTTCGAACGCGGCGACCCGCAATTCCCCGTTTGGAGCGGCGGTTTTTGGGATGATGGGAAGTGCCCTGTCCCGGCCGGCATCGAAAACGCCACAACCCGCGCATGGGTGGGCGACAACTTTCGCCTTGAGCTTAACGACACGCCCTCGCTCGGGGCGGGTACGCTAACCATCAGCACGTTGTCCGGTGACGCAGTGATCGACATGCAGGCCGACGGACTGGAGATCACGTTTGGCGGATGCAGTGTCAAGCTGACCAATATCGGCGTCACCATCAACGGCACTAATCTTGAGGTGATGAAGTGAGCCGCGAGATCATCACCAGCGCCACGCGCACGCAATGCCCCCATGGGGGAACCGGCACGTTGAGCGCGTCAAAGAGCAAGGTTCTAGTCGATGGAGCGCCCGCGCTTGTTCTGGGCGATGAGGGATCCGTGGCCGGTTGCAGTTTTACTCTGCCCAACGGCAAGCCGCAGCCTTGCGTATCGCAAAAGCTTCTCGGCGCGTCGAGCAAGGTGCTCGCCGAAGGCAGCCCGGTGCTTCTCAAGAACCCGGCCGATCTGTCTTACTCGGCGGAAAATATCCCGCAGGGGCCTGTCACGTGGAGCAGCGTCCAGGGGAAGGTGAAAGCGCTATGACCCATTTCGGCTTTCCCTATCGGATTGGTTCGGACGGGATCACGCAGAGCGCGAGCGAGGATCAGCATGTTGTGCAGCTGATCCAGCAAATCCTTTTCACCCGGCGCGGCGAAAGGCGCAACCGTCCAGAGTTTGGAGCCGGTGTGCACGAAATGGTGTTCTCCGAAAACGCCCCCGAAATTGCCGCGGCGGCGCGCAATATGGTTCAGGCAAATCTGCAGCAATGGCTCTCTCCCAGGCTTGAGATTCGAGGCGTCGCAGCCGAGGCGCGCGATAACCTTCTTCTGATTACAGTTCAGTACCGCCACACCGATCAAGAGGACGCTCGCACCGTCACTGTGGAGCAGGCGCTATGACCGGTGTGAGGCAGTCTTGCGGCACAAGTTTGCGGCGTCGGCGTGTGGCTGAAAGCAGCCTCCAGCTGGGCGGGCTTGAGATCAATGGGATCGACTTTATCGAGGTTGTTGATCGCGCTGCGCCGTCGCAGGAGCTGCGCCAGCGCGTCCTCGATGTCGCGTTTCTGAAGTCCGACGGTGTGAGTGAGGCCGGGGCTCCCCTGCTCGATGCCGGCAATTTTGAAATCTCGGGTGGATCACGCATCACCCAGATCGCTGTCACCGCGGTCGAACTTGGAGACGCGGCGAATGTTTTGCGTTTGACGCTGAACAAGAGCGGCGACTTCTCCTTTTATGAGCTGCGGGTCGTGGCAGCCCCGGGCGCGGCAGTGCCACCGGTTAACATTGATCCGCGGCTGTCTTGCGTGGCGTTTGAATTCAAAGTCGAATGCCCCAGCGACTTCGATTGCAAGCCGCCTGAGGATGATGACCCATCGCGGCCAGCCAGTCCTCCGCTGGACTATCTTGTCCGTGATTATCAGGGTTTCCGTCAGCTCATGCTCGATCGGATGGCGGTCACGGTGCCGGATTGGACCGAACGCAATCCGGCTGATCTTGGTGTCATGCTGGTTGAGGCCCTGGCCGATGCAGCGGACCGGACAAGCTGGTTTCAGGATGCAATCGCGACCGAGGCCTATCTTGGCACATCACGCCTGACGCAATCCCTTCGCCGCCATGCCCGGTTGCTTGGCTATCAGCCTTCCAGTGGCAGTAACGCGCGCGTGGCGGTGGCGATTGAGGCCAAAAAGAACGATCTGGGCGGGGAGGCGGTGCCGAAGGGCACTCGGCTGCTAACCGCGCCGATCGATAGCAAGGTTGAACGCCCGACGGTCCTGACCCGCAAGCCCGAGCTTTTCGAGGCCATGATCGGCGCAGGCTCAATTGTCTTCGAGACTATGGAAGCGTTGCCCACGCTTCGCCCCGCGCGCAACGCGATGCATTTTCATGATTGGGGCGACGCAGCGTGTTGCCTGCCAGCCGGCGCGACCGAAGCCTGGTTGGTGCGCGGCGGCCCAACGCTCGGCTTGTCGGTCGGCGACCTCCTGATTTTTGAAGAGCTCATTCCCTTTGGCGGAACCAAGGGAGATTATCCCGATCCCGCGCACCGCCAACTTGTGCGTCTTGTTGAGGTGGAAACGGGTCTGCGCGATGAGGTTATGGGTCAAGACCTTGTCCGGATACGATGGCATAGCGAGGACGCGCTCTCCTTTCCGCTGAACCTCTCCGGCACATTCACTGAACCCGGCGCGGTTGCCAGGGGCAATGTGGTTCTCTCCGATGAGGGCCGCACGCTCGATTTTTCGTTGGAGGAGGCCGATTGGAAAGAGGACGCCATCGCGCTTGAGACAAGCGCTGTGGGCGGCGTTTTTCCTGATGATGGCCCGGGCACGGCGCGGCGGGTACGGCTCGGGACTAGTCAATTGGTGCATGCGAAACCGCATGATCCCGACACTGCGATCAAAAGCCCGGCTACGGCCGTCCTACAGCCCGGCGGATCGGCTTTAGCCCAGGTGTCGCTTGATGGTGGCGGGCAGGTCTGGTCGTCTCAGCCCGATCTTCTCTCCTCGGATCGGTTTGCGACCGACTTCGTCGTTGAGCCGCGTGAAGGCGGCGGAAGTTACGCGCGTTTTGGCGATAACGTTTTGGGACGCGAACCGGCTGCGAGCACGCCGTTCAAAGCGCGGTTGCGGATCGGTGGCGGTGTGCGCGGCAATATCGCAGCGCAAGCCATTCGACACATTGTGCTGGATACCAATGAGACGATAAGCGGCGTCCGCAATCCGCTCGCTGCGACCGGAGGCAGCGCCCCGGAAACGAAGGGGCGAACGCGTATATCCGCCCCCCACGCTTTCAAGGTGCAGCGCCGAGCGGTTACACCTCAGGATTATGTCGACGCGGCGGCGTTGCATCCCGACGTCGTGCGAGCTTATGCCCGACGGCGCTGGACGGGGAGCTGGTACACGGTCACGCTTGCGGTCGACCTACTCAACGGGGCGAAGGTTGATTCCGGCTTTGCCGAAGATCTCAAGCGCTTTCTCGAAGAGCGACGTCTTGCAGGCCACGATCTCAAGATCGTAAACCCGATCTTCGTTCCGCTTGATATCGTGCTGTTTGTTTGCGTTCTTCCGGACTTCTACGCGCCGGCCGTCGAGCGCGAGCTGTTGCACGTGTTTTCTTCAAAAGCCTTGAGCAATGGGGCGCTGGGATACTTCCATCCCGACGCGTTGCAGTTTGGCGAAGACGTTGCCTTTTCTCCGATCATCGCACGCGCGATGCAGGTCGAAGGAGTCCAGTGGATTGGGATGTCCAACCATGACGGGGACGCAGTCGGGCGCTTCCGGCGCACCGACCAGCCCGATTTCGATCATGATGAGACCGGTGCGATTCCCATCTTTGAGGGAGAAATCGCGCGGCTCGATAATGATCCGAACTTCCCGGATTTCGGGACCCTTCGCTTTCATGTGGAGGGTGGGCGCTGATCATGCACAAGAAGACCGACAATTCGGCTTGCGGCGCGCGCGATCTTACGCCCCGGCGGCCTAGCAATCCGCCCGGGCGTCGCGAGATCGACTATCGCATTGGCACTCAGAGCGAGTTTCTTGAGCGGATGCTGTGGCGCGTGCCACGCCAGGAGGTGCCCGACGGCGATCTTGGGCCAGAGGCCTATCCTCTCCAGGGGCTGCGCGCAGACCGCGAGGGTGAGCCGACCGGCGGGCTGCTCGACGCTTTTGCCTGCTCGCTTGATGTTCTCAGCTTCTACTCGGAGCGGATCGCGAACGAAGGCTTTCTCGGCACCGCGAGCGAACGCCGCAGTCTCATCGAGCTGGCCGCTGCCATCGGATATGGCTTCGCCCCCGGCGTCGCGGCGAGCAACTTCCTGGCTTTCACCGTTGAGAATCAAGATGATCCCTACCGGCGGGTTGATATTGAGCCCGGCGTGCAGGCGACCTCGATCCCTCAGGTCAAAGACGCCCTGCCGCAAACCTTCGAAACGCTCGAAGGTATCACGGCCCGCGGCGAGTGGAACGCGATCAGGTCGCGCAGCGTGCGCGATCAACCGCTTGCGCTTTACCAAAGCGATGATGAAGAGGATCCGGCCAACGGCACCTTGTACCTGTTCGACCTCGACAACAGCTTCGATCTTGCCGACCCGCCTCCCGAAGGCTTGGTCGAAATATCCAGCGCAACCAAGCTGGCCGACTTTCATGCCATCACGCCGGGGCTCGACCTCGTTGCGAGGTTGCAGCAGCGTAAGCTTGATGTTCTGACCAACACAGAGATCGAGCCTGTGCTGCGCGCTTTGCCGGTGAACGAAGTGTTTGTGTCCGGTCTCGGCCTGGCTCTGGTTCCCGGTCAGCGGATTCTTGCCATTGCGCGCGCCGGGCCACAGGGCGAGACAATCGCCGAGCCGTTCCGGATCGAGACAGTTGACGAAGTGCGAGACTTTGGCCTCACGCGGCTGGTGCTGGCTCAGCATGGCAGCGAGCCTGGCAAGGTGAGCCGTCCGCCGCGCTATGTCTCGCCGCGGCTGAAGCCCGGTTTTATATCCACCCAAAGGCTCGCACTCGGCAGCGCCAATGTAGACAAGTATGTGCGCGGAACGGCGTGGACTGGGGATGGCCTATCAGCTTTCATTCGCACCCAGTCCTGGTCGCGCGCCAAGACGATGACAATGCTGCGCCAGAAACTGAACCCGGTTGTCGGGGAGGGCGGGTCTGACGCCATTGCTACCGGTTTCCAAGTCATGCGTGAAGGTGCGAGCGTTTTCGGTGCCAACGCGCCGTTATACGCGACGGTGTCCTTTGGTCAGGACACCGCTGGAAACCCAATTAAAACTCCCTTCGATCACGATTGGGACACGAACTCGACGACGATTTGGGTAGACGCCAAAAACAACCTTCACCAAGCCAACGCGCAAGTGTTTCTCGAACGCGAGGTCAAGGCCGCGCAGCCTGGAGGCTGGGCCATTCTCGAGAACGCCAAAGGTGAAACCATGGGGCTGCAGGTGACCAACGCGGCCACCCAGTCGCGTTCAGACTATACTGTCAGCGGCAAATCGACCGGCCTGACCCTTGCTAAGGCCGACGGTGAGGCACTTGTGCCGCCCGAACCTTCGATAGGCAGCACGCTCAACGCCTTCACCACTCGCGACACGCAGGTCTTCCTGGGATCGGAGGCGTTGACGCTTGGAGGTATTCCGCTTGATCCGGTCTTACAGGCCAAGTTGCTCGAGTTGGATCTGGATAGCCTTTATCTTGATCTCGAACGTGGGCGGCCAATCTCGCTCACCGGTGCGCGTGCGGACGCAGAAGGAATTGAAGGCAGCGAGACCGCGATCATTCGCGAAGTGATGCATATCGATGGTGCCACTCGGCTCTTTTTGGAGACCGCGCTGATATACGCCTATGAACGCACAAGCTTGCGTATCAACGCGAATGTGGCGCTCGCCAGCCATGGTGAGGCCGTCGAAGAGGTCTTGGGCTCGGGCGACGCTACGGCGGCCAACCAGACCTTTTCGTTGCGCCGGGTTCCGCTCACCTATGTTGCCGCCAGCACGGCGAGCGGCCGGGCATCGACTTTGAAAGTTTGGGTCGACGGTGTCGCCTGGTCCGAGGTCCCCACCTTGTTTCACGCCAGCCCGCAAGATGCGGCTTTTGAAACCCAGCTTGGCGAAGACAATCTCGTCACGATCCGGTTTGGCGATGGGGTTAAAGGACGCCGCCTGCCGACCGGGGAACTCAATATTACCGCCAGTTATCGCACAGGGACTGGACTGGACGGGCATGTGCCTGCGCGCACGGTGACGCAGCTCAAAACCAAGCCGCTGGGCGTTCGCGGTGTGACCAACCCTTCACCAGCAACCGGCGCGGCCGATCCGGAGGATCTTGACCATGCGCGGGTCAGCGCACCCAACACGGTCAAGACCTTGGGCAGGGTTGTTTCCCTCTCCGACTATGAGGACTTCGCACGCAACTTTGCGGGAGTGGGCAAAGCAAAGGCGGTGCAGTTGTGGTCAGGCCAAACCAAGTTGATCCATCTCACAATCGCTCCAGAAACCGATATCGAGTTGCCCACCGACGCGCCGCTGCTGTCGACCCTGGCGGTCGCGCTTGATCTGGTTCGTGACGTCGCGCGGCCGGTCGTGATTCAGCCTTACGTGCGGGTCTATTTTCGCCTTGCGGCCCGCATATTGGTGGCAAGCGCTTATCGCCTGCCTGATGTTGAGCGCGACGTCCGGGCTACAATTGAAGCGGCGTTTGCCTTCGACCAGCGCGCGCTTGGGGAACCGGTCAGCTCTGCCGCGGCGATCGCCTTGATACAAGCGGTGCCGGGTGTCGTTTCTGTCGACCTTGACGGACTGGAACGCCTTGAGGGCGACGAAGCCATCGAAGAGGGGGATTCACCCAGCCTGAGTGCGGTGCTGAAGTCCGCCTCAGCGACCGCGCCGGGGAAACGGCAAGACGGAGCGTTTGCGGCGTCCGAGCTGGTCCTGATCCTGCCGTCAGCGATCGATCTGAAGATGAAGTACGCCGATGCGTGATCGTCGCTCCACGCCACTCTTTGACGCCGTACCATCCTATCTCAAGCTGCGCGATGGTCAGGATCAGCGCGCTCTTGAAGCCCTGACCGCTCTGCTCACGCAAGAGCTGCAAGTGGTAGAACGCGACGTTGATCAGCTCTACGATAACTGGTTCGTTGAAACCTGCGAGCCTTGGGTCTTGCCTTATATCGCTGAGGTCGTGGGTGCGCGGCCGATGCGCGAGATTGGCCCTGACCGCGCTGGGCAGTTGCGCGCCTATGTCGCCAATGTGCTGCAATATCGGCAAGCCAAGGGAACGGCGGCCGCGCTGGAGCAGGTGTCCCGCGATGTGACGGGTTGGCCAATCGTTGCGGTTGAGTTCTTCAAGCACCTGACCATGGCGGAGAACGTCAACCACCTGCGCGGACTGCGGCCCGTTACCGCCAGCGTCCGGCGCGCGGATCAGCCTCAGCGCGCGCACCGTCCGTTCTCAAAGGCTGCGCATCTTCCCGCTGCCGGACGCGCCGATGGTTTTTCGGGGCGTTTCAACATTCCCAATCTTGGATTGTTTGTCTGGACCCGGTCGGCCCAACCGCTGTTTCCCGTGGTGAGCGAGAAGGATGGCTATCTTGGTGGGCCCACCCCTTCGCTTATTGCCTCTGATGGTTCAATTCGTCGCTTCGATCCGCTTGGGCGTGATGTGGCGCTGGTGAATTTGCCAGAGCCAGACACGACGATCGCTGATCGGGTTTCGCCGCTTAAAGTTCCCGAGCCCCTGCAGCGTCAGGCCCTGGCTGAAGAGCTTGACGGATTGCGCGATGGATCGATCACGGCGCCGCAATGGTTCGGGGAAAGGCCCGTACTAAGAGTGCGCCTCGACGGCGACGAGGTTTCTGCAGAGAACCTCTTTTGTTGCAATCTTGCCGAGGCCTCGGACGGAAGCGTCCGCCGACCATCGAACGCTGGCCACGTCTTGTTCGACCCCGTCCTTGGCCGGCTCTCGCTTAGCGCAAGCGATAAGGAAAAGAGGGTCGAGACTGGTTTTGCGCACGGCCTGGCGATGGATGTTGGCGGTGGACCCTATGACAGGCGGGCGTCGCTGGAACGCTGGTGGGGCGACTTCTTCGTTCCGGGCGAAGCGGACCCTTGGCTGATCGGTGTGACTCAGCGCGCCGAGTTGCAGACGGACAATCCTGACTTGGGCGGACCCGTTGTTGGCACATTGCGCGAGGCTGTCGAGCGTTGGAACGCCCGTGCGGAAGGTTCGCGCGGCGTTATCGTCCTGTTCGACAGTGGAACCTATCCTGAAGCGATTACCGGGACGAACGGCACGATTGATCTGAGCAACGGAGCCCGCTTGGCGATCGTCGCCGCCAACTGGCCGGGCGTGCCGCTGCCTGACGGAACGGTCTTTCGATCGCCGGATGATGTGTCGCCGTCATTGTGTCGGCCGTTCATCGCGTCGCGGATAAAAGTGCGGGCCAGTTCCGGTGCCGATGACCAACCCGCACGTTTGCTCCTCTCCGGGCTCGCGCTCAAGGATGTGCGGATGGATCCCGGCGAGGCTGTCGATCAGCTGGACATTCACGATTGCACATTGGGCTTTGATGGCGAAGTGTTTGGCGAGGCGCTGCGCTGCTTGGGAGATGACGGGATCAGGCTCTCCATAGAGCGCTGCATGCTGGGGCGGATCTGGCTGCCCAATTCAACCACGAGCCTTTCGATCAGCGACAGCGTCCTCGCCTTTGGTCCGCAGCCATCGCTGGGGAAGAGAGTGGCCTTGCGCGCGCCCAGAAGCGATCTTGAGATGGCGCGATGCACGGTCTTGGGGCAGACCGAGGCTCGCGCGGTTGAGGTTGAAGACTCGATCTTCGCCGGACGCGTGACCGTCGCCTTTCGCCAGACTGGCTGTGTCCGCTTCAGCTACGCAACATCGAATTCGGTGATCCCACGGCGCTACAGATGCGTTGATGAGAATTCGGACGCCGATGGTGTGAACGATGGCCGAAAACGCTTCCCCGAGTTTGTCTCCGATGATTTTGGCAGGCCCGGCTTTGCAGAACTCACACCGGGTTGCACAAAGGATATCCGCGAGGGAGCCGAGGGCAATCTGGAAATGGGTGTCGGCAATCACCTGCGCGTACCCGCGCGCCTTGCCAATCTGCGCGACGCGATCACCGAGTACGCGCCGTTTGGCATGAACTGCGGGGTAATTTTCGTTGAAGAATGAGGCATGGTCATGAGTGGTGATTTCTCACGCAATTCGTTTGATCGAGCAAAGGCGTTCAGCCTCGTCCGGCTGCAACAGGGTCGCTTGCTCAGCGATGCGGACTTCAATGAGCAGGGCGACCTGCTCCGTGACGCTGAACGCTTTAGCGCGCGATCCGTCATCGGACCGGTTGGCTTTCCTCAGGAGGATGCGGGCTTCGCGCTTGCGGAGCAAGCCTCGCTCGGCGGCTTTACGCTGTCGGAAGGAACCGCTTTTGTTGGCGGGCGCCCGGTTTATTGCTCGGGGCCTCAGCCCTTGGAGATCCGGCGAAAGTCGGGCACGGGCGCTGATACGAAGTGGGTGGCGATAAACGGGCCTGCGCTTCGCGTTGGCGATGCGCTTTCCAAGGCTGATGACGGGAGCGGTCCGGTCTTCCGCGTTACCAAGAGCGAACGCAACGAGGATGGTGAGGCGCAGTTCGAGGTCACGCCGTCCCTGACACCGCAATCGCTGGGAAAGGTGTGGCGTGTTGCAGCGCTGGACCCTGAGCGCGGCGACCTACCTGAAGCTGTGGGGCGCTATCTTGCCTATCTGGAAGTGTGGGACGCAATCGTCACTGCGGTCGATGACACCGATCTGCTTGAGGTGGCCTTTGACGGACCAGACACAGCGGCTCGCGATCGCACCAGCTGGCGCGTTGGCTTTGCCTTGGAAGAGGATCTGGTTGAAGCGGGTCTGGGTGAGGCGCCGCTTACCTGCGCAGACTTTGCTGGCGAATTTGAACCGTTTGGTGCGCGCGCCCAGCTGGCGGCGCGGACGGTGGTGTCCGACACTGAGGCGGGCCCGTGCACTTTGCCCCCAGATGCCGGGTATCGCTCGGTGGAGAACCACCTTTACCGGGTCGAAGTCCACGTCCCACGCATGGGTGGGCCAGCGCTTTACAAATGGTCGCGCGATAACGGCGCGCACCGCACGCGGTATAACGCAATCGAAGATGGCGCGCTGTTGGTGGACAGTCTGGGGCGCGATCCCGTAACCGCTCTCAAGAGTGGCGACTGGATTGAAATCCTCGATGACGCCGCGTTGGAGGCCAACAAGTCGGGTTTCTTCGCTCAGATCGCCGATGCAGTCGGATCGCGAGTGACCCTTTCAGAACTGCGCAGCGCCGACGATCTTGCGCCACTCGCCTCGGGTGGGGATCCCAATCTGAACGCTTTGCCCGAGGCCGCGACCCTTCGCCGCTGGGAAGGGGGATTGCCCGTTCCGGTTGATCCCGCGGCCGACTGGGTCGAGCTGGAACTTGGCCTCGAAGTGCGCTTTCGCGAAGGGGCCTTGCTGCACGGCGATTGTTGGACGATCCCGGCCCGTTCGCTGACGGGCGATGTCGATTGGCCAAAGCACCCAATCACGGGCGACCCGCTAGACGCTTTGCCCGAGGGGCTTGAGCGCGCCTTCGCACCTCTCGGATTTGTGTCGTTGAGCGCAAGCGGCGCCTGGAGCGTTGAAAGCGATTGCCGCGTTCGCTTCGCGCCGCTCGCGGATCAGGTGATGTTTGACTACGTCAGCGGTGACGGCCAGCAGGCGATGCCTGATGAGACTTCGCCGACGGACCGTGTGGCTTTGCCGCAGCCTCTCAAAGTCTCGGTTACGCGCGGTCGCCGGCCGGTTCAAGGCGCACGGGTCCGGTTCTCGGTCGGCACGGGTGATGGGCGTCTCGATGGTTCGCAAACCAATGTCGAGGTGATGACCGACAGCGAGGGTGTCGCGCAGGCGCACTGGGCAATCGATGGGGCTAACGCGCTGCAGACGGTTGTGGCGTTGCGTGTCGATGCGGACGGTAACGACGTTGGAGCACCGGTCGAATTCGCGGCGACCTTGTCCCGCGCGCGGGCAACCAGCTTTGATCCAGCCAACACGCCCGAGCTCGCCGGAGCGCTCAATGTGCAGGACGCTATCGAGCAGCTTGCGCGCACGCAAAATGGTGGTTGCGAAACCCACATCATCACTCCGGCAACCGACTGGGTCAGCGTGCTTGCAAGTATCCCGAAGGGTTTGGACGTCAGTGTTTGTTTTGCGCCCGGGCGATACGAAACCGAAGAGACCGTTGTCGTCAAAGGGCTTGGCCATGTGCGTCTCAACGGGAGTGGCAAGGGAGTGGAAATCGCGGCGCTCAGGAGCGAATGCGCGATCGAGTTTGTCGACTGTAAGAGCTTCATCGCGAGAGGCGTGTCTTGCTCAGCGCTCGCTTTGCCAGATCGGATAACGGGCGAAGGACAGAACCCCCAACGGCGCGGGGCTCTTACCCTCACCGGCATACCGGAAGTCGATGTGGCGCAGTGCCATTTTGCGTGCGGTCCGGGTAGCACCGATGAGCGCACCGCGCTCACCGTTCGCGCCAGACCGGATGAAGATATGGTGGCTCCCATGCGCTGTGTTCGGGTGGTGAATTGCGAGATCGAGGTCGGCTATCGTCAGGAAGGGATTCTGGTTCACGATGCCATTGATCTGATTGTCGCCGACAATTGTGTCTCGGTTCTGCCAATCCCCGATGGCTTCAGCACCGCCGCAGGGAATCTGACAAAGAAGCAATTGGCGCAGCTCAACAGCGCGCTGATCTCAAGCATCAAGACCGGGGATGCGGTGCTCGGCAAGGATGTGCGTGAGGTGCGAGTGGGCGAATTTTCCGTCACTTTTCTGAGCGCGATACCACAAGCCCAATGGAGCGGCGCTGTGCGCAAGTTTCCGCCTCCCGCACAGGCCTCTCGCAACGAAGCGGGCGTGAAGGCGTATTGGGAGCAATTGCAAAGCGCCATTATTGAAACTCCCGAAGCGATGCCGAGCTTCCACGAAGCGCTCAAATTTGCCGGCGATGGCAGCGTCGATCGGGTGGATGAGACGACCCGTCGGCGGATGCTCGTGCTCAAGGAAAGAGGCATCGCTAAGCGGACGGAGATCTTGTCCGCTGGCCGCAACGTGCTTTTGGAACGCAATGGCCAATCGGTTGCCTTCAAATCACCGGTTTCAAACCGCCAATGGCAGTTGATCATGAACCGTGCAGAGGCGGATCAACCGATCAAGCCCGGCGTGGATTTGGTTGCCTATGTGAAGGGCGTCGGCAATCGCTTGCTGCTGGGGACTCTTTCGAGAAGCGGCTTCAGCGAGTTCTCACGGTGGTTCAACGCGAACACAGGATCGCGCAAGACCATGGCCCACCAGGCGATCGTTTGCGCTGGGAGCACGCTCGATACCGTGCGGATTTCAGGCAACATCGTTCGCGGTTTCAACACCGCGATCCGCGTCGCGCTGAGCCACGAGGCCCAGTCCTTCAACGTCGGTAGCGCAACCATTGAGGACAATGTCTGCGAGTTGACGACACCGGGTCCGGAACTGCGCTGGCTTCACGGTGTCTATGTCGGAAACATTGACCGCCTGATGATCCGCAACAATCGCCTGATGCATTGGCGGGTCAGCGGACATCACAATTCGCCCTACGAATTTGGGTTCTGGATCTTTGGTTTCCTAGGCACACAATTGCTGTTCAAGGACAATCGCATCGAAATCGCCAAGCGCGGTTTTCGAGTGAAAAAGCTCCTTGAAGGCGGCGCTGGAGGTATCCCGGATGATGAATGGGATGATTATCATTGGTTGATGGCTGACAATCAAGTGATTGGAGCGGTTAGACTGGATTCAACTAATCCATTTCACCTTATGAAATATCGCGACAATTACGGCGCTCCGCACCAGATTCAGTAGGTATTTCCGATTGCGCAACATCTCTCGGGCTGATACCTTTCTCAGGCTGTACATCTAGTATGGTATTTAAAGCGAGTCGCGAATTACCGTGGTCGACGAGCTTCTGGTTCGAGTCCAGAGAGCGGGGGACAAACTGTCTCCCGCTCACTTGGCTTTTCGGCGCGACATCGGGTGCCGAATGGTCATAGCCTTCAGCGTTGCGCGACCGATTTCCAACTCAGCGCCTTTCTGAAGCGCTGGAGCGAAGGCGCGTCCCGCTTCGGCAATGTGGCCAAGCCCAGTTGCTCGGCCGTTGTGCTAGACTGATACAGTCTGTTACCGGTCGATACATTGCGTGCAATAATTGACTGTATTAACCCCTACACACGGGAGAAAGTGAGAGGCCACGATTCTGGCAGGGTCAGAATTCAGTAGGTCCACACGGGATGAGGGGAAATCATGCTCAAGAAAATCTTGATCGGCGGTTTGGTCGCGGTCCTCGCGATTGGAACCGTAGGCTGGCTTAATCGTGCGTCGCTGCTGGAGGCTTTCCTCCTAAATCAAGCGCGCGCCAATCAGCCAGAAGTCGGCCCTGCTCAAACGGTTGCCTGGGATCAGGGACCGCTCGAAGCGGCCGAACCCAGCGGTGATCGCCCCCCCAACATCGTTTTCATTCTGCTCGACGACCTTGGTTACAACGATATCTCGACCTTTGGTGGCGGGGTCGGCGTTCCCACGCCCAATATTGACCGTCTCGCGGCCCAGGGCGCGATCTTCAGCCAAGCCTATTCGGGCACCGGCACCTGCGCACCATCGCGCGCGATGCTGATGACGGGTCGCTATCCGACCCGCCACGGCTTTGAATTCACGCCGACCCCCGACGGTATGACCGATGTGATCTCGACCATTGCCAACGCGAGGGAGCGCCCTTTCTTGCCACGCCTGGAGACCAATCCGAACAGCGCGGGCCGAGATCTTTCGTACCCAGATAAAGGCCTGCCTGGTTCTGAAATCACGATCGCTGAGCTTTTGAAAGAGCAGGATTATCACACGGTTCATATCGGCAAATGGCACTTGGGCCGCCGTCCAGATTTCATGCCAAATGCGCAAGGATTTGATGAGAGCCTGCTGATGCACAGCGGGCTCTTTTTGCCCGAAGACGATCCCAACGTGGTCAACGCCAAGCTCGAAATTGACCCGATCGACAAATTTCTGTGGGCGGCCTTGACCTATTCGGCTTCGTTTAATGGTGGTGAGGCGTTTGAGCCGGGCGGTTATCTAACCGACTGGTGGACCGATGAGAGCCTGAAGGTGATCGAGGCGAACAAGAACCGGCCGTTCTTTCTGTATCTTGCGCATTGGGCGCCGCACACACCGCTCCAAGCGACCAAGGACGATTATGAAGCCGTCGGTGATATCACCCCGCACCGGCACCGTGTGTACGCTGCGATGATCCACGCGGTCGATCGAAGCGTCGGGCGCGTTCTGGACAAGCTTGAAGAAGAAGGCATGGCCGACAACACGATCGTCGTTCTCAGCAGCGACAATGGTGGCGCGGGCTATTTGGGCATACCGCAAGTCAATGAACCGTTTCGCGGTTGGAAGATAACCCTCTTCGAGGGCGGTATCCGTGTCCCCATGTTCGTCAAATGGCCGGCTAAGATCGCTCCTGGCACCCAGGTAGAGACGCCGGTTGCGCATATCGATCTGCTGCCGACTCTTGCTTCGGCAGGAGGGGCGCCCCTGCCGACCGACCGGGTCATCGATGGCCGGAACATCTTGCCCGCGGCCATGGGCGAGGGCGGGATTGAGCGGCCCAACGACGCGATCTTCTGGCAGACCGGTGAATACATGGTCGTGCGTGCGGGCGACTGGAAGTTGCAGCGCGACGGGCGCCAGAACAAGCTTTGGCTGTTTGATCTTCAATCGGACCCGACCGAACAGAACAATCTCGCCGATACGATGCCCGACAAGGTCGCTGAGCTCAACGCGTTGATCGACGCGCATCAGGCGGATTCGGTGGGCTCGCTCTACCCCTACAGTCTGGTCAGCCCGATCCAGATCGACAAGACGATTGATCGGGAAGCGGAAGAGGGCGACGAATACGTTCTTTGGTTTAACTGACGCGATGGGCGCCTGGGAAAAAGATCCTAGTGCCCGAGTGATTTCAACTCTGCGAAGAACGATCGCTTTGAGGCGTGCATGAGGAGCTTTGCGCTATGTCTGTTGCCCTAAAATCGCTGGCGGTGCTCCTCACCGCTTTGGGACTCGCAGCGCTCAGCCTTTGGATCTTGGCGGCGAGGCAGCCATCGGGCGCAATCCATAACCATGAGAGCGTTATCTTTGTTGCGATCAAACATGACGACGCCTCTTTTGTGAAATCCAGCGGGTTCTTGGGAGAGAAGGCCTTATGGCGCGCCAGCGCGGCGTTCCCGTTCATCAGCGACATCGAGCAGTACTGGACGGACTATCTCATCCTGCCCGACGACCCTTCGCTTGTGACTGGCATCGTACACGTGGGCGAGCTTGCTGAAGTCTATATCGCTCAGGTCGAATTGACCAAGATTCCTTCGATTGTTCCGGGACTTCTGCGCGCGCAGCATCTTGTTGGCTTGACGAGGCGCCCGAACGGTCCATTGCCGACCAGCACAGATGTCATCGAAGGTCGCCGGGATGTGCTTCCAACGCAGGCCTCGCTCGACGCCGCGCTTGCCATGGACTCCAACACGCAAGTCACGATGATGAACTTCCTTGCCTACTTCCCGACGCCGACGGGCGACAAGGAGCCCGGGCGACGGACCTATCGGCGCTATGGCCAGGAAGCGATAAAGGCGGTTCACATGGTTGGAGGGCAATTCTTGTTTTCCGGGACCGTGACAAAGGTTCTGCAAGAAGCGAAGGGCCATCCCGCACCCGTTGTTTGGGATGATTTGGCGGCTATGATCTACCCCGATCCCACGGCGATTTTCTACATGGAACAGGATGCCGCGTACATCAAAGCGCTGGGTTGGCGTGATGATTCGCTTGAGCGCACACGCGTGATTGCGACCGTTTCCTACTGAACGACGCTGAGTCAGAGGAAGGGAGCGCACCGCCTCGCGCGGCCGCTATCTTTGCCCCCTTTCGGACCTACCTATTAGACGATCGAGTTGTTCTGGCCGACGACGAAACGCGATGGCTCGCCGCGCAAGAATGCCGCGAGGGGTGCAGTATCATCCGCGCTTGCGAGGAAACCAGCCAGTATGGAATTGCGCTTGCACAAGTGGTCGCTGATCACGTCGGGCTTCCTTTCCAGGCCAAAGGTTTCTGCCTAGGCGCCCGCAGTCTTACGCGCGCCTTCGGTTGCAAACACGCCAGGAAGCAAGGTGTTCAGGACCACGCCGTGCGCTGCAATCTTGCGCGAGACACTGGCGGTGCAGTTCAGCAGGGCCGACCGGGCGCGAGCGGCTGCGCAATCCAATCCGTATCAACCTTTCATGCCCCGTTCCGTTTGAGCCTGGTGAACGTCGTCAAATTAGCGCTTGCAGGAACTCGAATAATATAGGACATTAAACAAGACAAGCGACGGGACTAAACTAAGCCCGCGCTGTTTCAGGGGAGAGGAAATTGGAACGGAACACCACCAGGAATCCGTCTGCAAAGCGCCTTGCCAGGCTTTCGGAAGGCATCGCGCTTTCCACGCTTTTGCTGGGAATGAGCGCTCCGGCCTTCGCGCAAGATACGGACGACACCGCTGTTCAAGATGAGGATCTGGAAGTCAATTCACGGGTCCCCACCATCTTGGTGACCGCGACCAAGCGTGAGCAGACACTTCAAGAGACGCCTGTAGCGGTTTCGGTTGTCGGTTCGGAGGAGATCCAACGCGCAGAAATACAGGATCTCATCGATCTCCAGTCGCTGGTTCCGTCGCTGACGATCCGCCAAAATCAGACAGCGGCGAATGCAACGTTCTTCATCCGCGGATTTGGTAACGGCTCGAACGCGATCGGTCTTGAACCTTCGGTGGGAGTGTTCATTGATGGTGTGTATCGCTCGCGCTCGGCCGCCTCGATTTCGGACTTGCCCAACCTTGAGCGCGTCGAGGTCCTTCGCGGACCGCAATCCACTTTGTTCGGTAAGAACGCGTCGGCCGGTGTCATTTCCGTTACGACGCGCAAGCCGCAATTTGAGCTCGATGGTGCGGTTTCGGCAACCTATGGCAATTTCAACGCTGTTCGCCTCGATGGCTTTGTGACGGGACCGATCAGCGACAACCTTGCTGTCAGCGTGTCGGGCAACTTGAACCGGCGCGATGGGTTCTTCGAGGATCTTGGAACTGGCGAAGATGTAAACGAGCGTGATCGCTGGGGCGTTCGCGGTGATATCCTGTGGGAGCCGACCCTCGACATCAGCTTCCGCCTTATCGGTGACTATGACAAGATCGATGAGAATTGCTGCGGAGTTACCAACTTGGTGGACGGTCCGACAGGCGCCATCGTCACCGGGCTGGGGGGGGAATTCGTCAGCGAAGACCCGTTGTCGCGTGATGTGTTCTTCGATGTTGTTCCGACCAATGAGATCGAGAATTACGGCGTTTCGTTGCAAGGCGACTTTGATCTGGGCTTTGCCACACTGACCAGCATCACCGCTTGGCGTAACAGCTCAAACGAAAGCAACAGCGATACCGATGCGACAAGCCTCGAAGTGTTCTCGCAGACGTTGGCGTCTTCGGACATTGAGACCTTTACGCAGGAAATCCGGCTGCAGTCCTATGGCGCAGACAACTTCATCGACTGGACCCTGGGCGGGTTCTACTTCGATGAGACCGTCGAGACTTCGAACGACATTCGCTACGGCCAGGATACCCGTGACTTCTTCGCTGGTCTGGCTGGCGGTCCGCAGACCCTTATCTCTCTGGAGAGCTTTGCAGGTTTGCCGACTGGCACTTTCGGAGGCTCTGGCCAGGGCCTCTTCGACTTTGGCGGTCAGGACAACACCGCTTGGTCGATCTTTGGATCGGTTGATGTCAACCTTACCGACCGACTGACCGCGACGATTGGTCTGAGTTACACTGAGGATGAGAAGACAGCCAATTACGGCGGCGTCAGCAACGATTCGCTCGCGGCGCTGAACCTGGAGCAGCTGGGGTACACGGCGACCCTTGGAGGCATTCTGGGCGGGTTGGGCATTGACCCGACCAACCCTGCACAGGTCGGTGCATTCATTCAGGGCAATCCGCAGCAATACGCACAGATTCAGCAACAGGCTCTCGCTGTGGCGCAAGGTCCGAATAACCCGTTTGGCGACCTCTCGGCGCTGCAGATCTTCCCGCAGTTCGTCGGCTTCCCCAACTCGGTTGAGAATGGTCAGACCAATGACAACAGCACCGATGTTACCGCGAGGCTGTCCTACGATGTCACCGACAACATCAACGTTTATGTGTCCTACGCGACCGGCTTTAAGGCGTCGTCTTGGAACCTCGGGCGCACAACCCGGCCGTTTGCTTCTGACTTTACCCCCGGCAATCCGGTTGTAGACCCGTTCACGCAGCAGACGCTGTTCGTGACGCCTTCCTCACCGATCACGGATGCCGGTCTAAACGTCATCAACGGTGAAGCCGGAACGCGCTTTGCGGCTCCGGAAGACGCCGAAGTCTACGAACTGGGCATCAAGGCGCAGTTTGACACTGTGTCGTTCAATTTCACTGTGTTCGATCAGTCGATTCAGAATTTCCAGACCAATGTCTTTACCGAAGACGGTTTTGTGTTCGCCAACGCTGGCGAGCAATCGACCTTTGGTGTGGAGATCGACGGCACGTGGAGCCCGCTGGATGGTCTTATCCTGACGGGTGCAGCGACCTTCCTTGATCCGGAGTATGACAGTTTCCCGAACTTCGGACCGGGAATCGATATCTCGGGTCAGCAGCCGCAGGGCATTGCTGAGACGCAGTTCAACCTGGCGGCCAATTACGGCTTTGCCATCGGCAGCGTGGATGCGTTTTTGCGGGCTGACTGGTCGCACCTTGGCAACTCGCCCTTCTTCGATAACCCGAACGATCAGGCGGTGTTTGAGGCGACCGACTACACGCGCGAGCAGAACCTTGTGAACCTTTCGTTCGGCATAAGCACCGCGAGCGAGCTCGACATTACTCTATGGGCCCGCAATCTGCTGGATGACGAGTTCATTGTGTTCGCCTTCCCAGCGGTGGCGCAGGCGGGAACCTTTAGCGGGGCTCCGGGTGAACCGCGCACCTATGGTGTGACGGTTCGCAAGTCTTTCTGAGCCCGCAAGCGCATCGATTGGCCGATCGGAGGTCTCGTTGTGAAACCAAAGAGCCGCTTGATCGGTCGGCCAATCAGCACTTTGAGCCAGACCATAAGGCGGCAAGCGGGAAGCGGTCGATGTCTACCTTGAACGCGTACACGCTCTCTCCAACTGAAAGGCCCCCCAATGACTGATTTCATAGTGTACGGCGTCCCAGCCTCTCCCTTTGTTCGCAAGACAGAGGCCTTCCTTCATCACGTCGGCGCCGAATACGAATTCGAGAATGTCAATATCATGGGCATGCCCGACTGGTTCGTTGAAATCAGCCCGGCGAAGCGCATTCCGGTTCTGCGCGACAAGACGATCGGCACCGAAGGCATACTGGGCACGATCGCGGATTCCTCCGCGATCGCTGTTTTCCTGGAAAAGCGCTTTAACGCCGGCCTGTTTGGCAAAGACGCTTACGAAGCTGGCCGCATCGCCTGGTTCGAAGAGTTTGCCGACACCAGCCTTGCTATGACGATCGGGATGGAGGTTTTCCGCCCGATTGTTTTTCCCGCTTTTGGCGGCAATCCGCCAGATTTGGAAAAGGCCAAGGCAGGCTGGAACGAAAAGCTGCCCCCGATCTGGGACTATTTCGAAACATCCTTGGAGGGCAAGGAATACCTTGTCGGCGACGCCTATTCGCAGGCCGATATCGCGCTGGGCGCTCAGATGTCTCAACTAACCCTGATCACCAATCTGCCCGATGCAGCCAAGTATCCCAACCTTATCAGGCACACCAAACTCATAATGGCGAAGCCGGGCTTTGTTAACAACTTGGACAAAGCTGGCGCGATGCTGGGCATGGTCGTTAAGGAAAAGGTCGACCTTTCATAAGAGCTCTCCAAGGGGCGCGGCTGGGTCGTCGCGCCCCACCTCTTTTCAATCTACGGAAATCTCTCACCATGCTGAAACTCCACTTTGCTCCCAATTCTCGCGCGGGCAGGATTGTCTGGCTTCTTGAGGAGCTTGGCCTTCCCTATGAACTCAACAAGATGGATTTCCATCCCAAGGACCTGAAGTCCGCTGAACACCGCGCGCGTCATCCGCTCGGCCGTATTCCGGTTCTTGAAGATGACGATGTAACGATCTGGGAATCGGGCGCGATCGTTGAATACATTCTAGAGCGTCACAAAAATGGTGGGCTCAAGCCCACGGTCGAAGACCCGATGTGGCCGATGTACCAACAATGGTTTCACTATTGCGAGGGGATGGTGATGCCACCCATCAATACGATCGTCGTGCAAACTATCCTTTTGCCCGAAGATCGCCGCGACCCCGTAGCACTGGGCCAGGCGCAGCGACTGCTGACCAAGGCTCTGGCTCCGATCAACGACTGGCTGGAGGGTAAAGACTATCTCATTGAGCGTTTTTCGGGCGCCGACATCATGCTTGGCCACGCCTGCTTTATGGCCAATCGTCTTGGGTCAGTGACTGACGAGATGACGCATCTGGCAGCCTACGTTGAGCGGGTTACGGGTCGGCCGCACTTTCAGACCGCGATTACCATGGCCTGATTTTAAGGCCACCGGATTGCGAGACGCTAACGGGAGAGAGCACGGCGGCGTTACCTCTCGCGACGATTCATGCCACAAATCGACATAAGTTTTATGCGATGGGGATGGCCTAATTGGGAAAGGGAAAACAGCTATGCTGCGCAACATAGGAATAGGGCTGGGAGTTCTTCTGGCGATCTTGGCCGTTGGGGCCTTCTGGATCACCCGGGATGGTTCAAGAGTGACCGCCGAAGGAAACGGAACTGTAGCGCTGGAAAGCGGCACCTATGAGGCGTTCCCGCTGCCAGACTACGCTGCTAAGGTCGTCACGGACGACTATAAGAGCTACTTTGTTGAGGTCGAACCCGGCATCAAGATCCATGTCCTCGAAGTGGGCGAGGGCTATCCGGTTTATCTGCAGCATGGCAACCCGACTTCGGGCCTGCTTTACCGCCAGGTTGCAGCTGAACTCCCCACTGAAAAAATGCGACTCATCATGCCAACCATGGTGGGCCTTGGCTTCTCAAGCAAAGTCCCGGCGAGCGAGCACACACTCGACAATCACGTTCGTTGGATGAGCGCGGCCCTTCGAGAGCTTGATCTCAAAAATGTCGTCTATGTCGGACAGGATTGGGGTGGCGCGATCGGCATGGGCGCACTGATGAACAACCCCGACTTGATCGAAGGGGCTGTGGTCATGAACACTGGCTTCACCGCGCCCGAGGAGGAGTTCGAACTCTCCTCCGCCCACACGCTTGCAGCGACGCCGATTATTGGAGAACTGGTCCTTGAAAACCTTGTAGCTTTTTTTGACCAGCTCAAGGGCGCGCAAGGCGATCCGGACTCGCTGCGTGAGGAAGTGTCTGATCTCTATGGCCGACCGGTGATCGAGAGTGGTAACGCCAAAGCGCCGTTGGCGCTGATGCGGATGGTTCCCACCGGTCCGGATCACCGCAGCACGCCCGAAATGCGCAAGATCGAAGCCTATGCGCGCACGCTTAGCGATCTGCCGGTTGAGCTGGTCTGGGGGATGAAGGACCCGATCCTCGCCAAAGCACTGCCCGGCATGAAGGAGTATTTTCCCGAAGCGCCTGTGACGGAAACACAGGCGGGCCATTTTCTCCAGGAAGAGGTGCCGGTCGAGATAGCCGAAGCGATCACTCGCGTGGTCTCCAAGGTTCAGGAAGCAAAGAGCGGAGCCGCCGAAAGTGGCTCGGAGGCGCCCGGCGAAGACGGCTGAAGGACATGCTCATCACTGGGGGTGAAAACGTTTATTCGGTTGAAGTCGAGAACGCGATTGCGAGCCATCCGGCGATCAGTCAGATCGCTGTATTTGGTATCCCGCACGCAACCTGGGGTGAGGCGGTCCACGCTATTGCCGTGCTCACGGACGGCGCTGAGGCGAGCGAGGCGGAGATTATCGACTATGCGCGCGCTTCAATTGCGGGGTTCAAAGTGTCAAAATCGGTAAGTTTCCGGGCGGACCTATTGCCTTTGTCGGGCGCGATCAAGGCCCTCAAGCGCGAGTTGAGGCGGCCATTCTGGGAAGTGCAGGACAAGGCGATTTCGTGACAGCGCTGCGCCCACACCAAAGCGTCCCCTGCGCGCAAGTGTCGTATTCTGACAACGCTTGCCCACGGCTTCCGTAGCGTCATGGGACTTACGAAACCAAAAAGCCGGGCCTCTCGCGTGGTAATGCTTGACATTAGCTCCCACGCCCGATTGATTTGATGTTAAGGACCTCTCGCAATGACCAGAAAATCGCACCTTTTGCGCGGGCGCTGCGCGCTGCACCTTGCGTCACGACCGATCGACCTTGTTGGCTGATTGTTCGGCTATGCTGGAGCTTCCCTATCTGCCCGACGAGGCGCCTAGCAATGACGGGGGACTTGAGCGCAGCGATGCGGCGCGAGTGCGGGTTGCTATTCTGTCCTATCGGTCCGATCCCAAAGTCGGTGGGCAGGGCGTGTATGTTGATTACCTCTCGAACGCCTTGGTCGAAGCGGGCGCTTTGGTCGATGTGATTTCGGGGCCTCCTTATCCGCACTTGTCGGATGCGGTCCGGCTGATCAAGTTGCCCTCGCTCGATCTCTATGCGCAGCCCAGGAACGGCCATTACGCGCTGCGCCCAAGGCACTTGCTGAGCGCGACCGACACATACGAATATTTCGGCCATCTTTCCGGCAAGTTTGTCGAACCCTACACGTTTGGCCAGCGCGCGCTGGCTTATCTCGAACGCCACCGCGACGAATACGATGTGGTGCTGGACAACCAGTCACTCTCGACCGGCGTGCTCAAGGTTGCGAGCAAGCTCGGACTGCCGCTCACCACCATGATCCATCACCCGATCACGCACGATCGTCGGCTTGCGTTGTCCGCGGCGCCTGATTGGGCGCACCGCGCGCTCGTACGCCGATGGTACGATTTCCATCGCATGCAGGTGCGCGTCGCCCGCGCGCTGCCGGTGGTTACTTGCCCGTCCGAGCACGCCAAGGCGGACATTGTGACCGAGTTCGGGGTGGATCCTGATCGCATCATCCCGATCCCGCTGGGCGTCGATCAGTCCACCTTCAAACCGTCGATCAAAACCGCTCGTAAGGCCCAACGGCTGATTACGACCGCCAGCGCGGATGTTCCGCTCAAGGGTCTGCATATCCTGATCGAAGCCTATCACACGGTCCTAAAGACCATGCCGGAAACCGAACTTGTGGTGATCGGAACACTGCGCAGGGGGCTGGCGCGCCGCAAATTGCGTGAGCTTGGTCTTGAAGACCGGGTTCGTTTCAAAAGCGACCTCACGCGCGCAGAATTGGCGGACGAATTTCGCAAGGCCACGATCGCTGTGACCCCGTCGCTTTACGAAGGCTTTGGCTTGCCTGCGGCAGAGGCGATGAGCTGCGGGACACCTGTTATTGTCACCGATGGCGGTGCGCTTCCCGAAGTGGCCGGCGATGCGGGAGTCGTCGTTCCCAAGGAGGATCCCGAGGCTCTTGCGGTGGCAATCCTCAGCATGCTGCAATCGCCCGACCGGCAATCCAGCGTCGCTGCGGCGTGTCTGGGCCGCGCCAGAACAACCTTTAGTTGGGACACCATCGCACCCAGATATCTCGACTTCTTCAAGCAGGCGATCCGGGCTCAGTGCTAACGGCGCGGTTCAAACATCTAGGCCTTAAGGAGGGTGACCGCGTGCTCGACTTGGGCTGCGGCGAGGGACGTCATGTCCACGGCCTCTATATGGCTGGCGATTTCGACGTGATCGGGGTCGACTTGGACGAGCCGTCGCTTGAGAAAGCGCGGGCCGGTTTGGCCACACTGCCAATGCCCGATGGACCGCGATCGCGCAGCGTTTCCTTCGAAAGCGGTGACGCCACGGCCTTGCGCTTCGACAATGACACATTTGACGCGGTGATTTGCTCAGAAGTGCTGGAGCACTTGCCCGATTACGGCGCGGCGCTGGCGGAAATCCGCCGGGTGTTGAAGCCTGCGGGCACGCTTTGCGTGACTGTGCCCAACGCCTGGCCGGAACGCATCTGCTGGAGGCTCGCGCCGTCGGTGGACGGCTACGCCTTTGAGCCAGGCGGCCATATTCGCATCTTCGACAAAACCGAGTTGCGCGTTGCGGTGGAGCGGCACGGTTTCACCTTGTTCAAGCAGCACCTTGCTCACGGTATCCATTCCCCGCTTTGGTGGCTTAAGTGCGCGTTCTGGGAACGTCGCGACGATCACCCTTGGGTCAAGGCCTATCATGCCCTGCTTGTGTGGGACCTGATGAAGAAACCGTGGCTGACCCGCGCGATGGATACGGTGATGTCTCCGGTGATGGGCAAAAGCCGGGTGTTTTATTTCGATGGGCGCAAGGCCGCCTGATGCACGGCGCAGCGCTCAGCAAAGCGTCGATCGCGCTCGAACAACTCAGGCCAGCGGCCGAGCGGATTGTGCAGGTTCAAAGAGCGGATGGCGCGATACCTTGGTTCGAGGACGGCGCGTGGGATCCTTGGAATCATGTCGAATGCGCGATGGCGCTGACGACGATGGGTTACACCACCGCAGCGGTGAACGCGTTCGAATATCTGCGCTCGACCCAGCGCGAAGACGGCGCGTGGCTCGGCGAATACGGCAATGCGCTACCCATGGTCGACCGCGACTTCATCAGCCGCGAAAAGGCTGAAGCGCTGATCGATTCGAACTTTTGTGCCTATCCAGCGGTCGGCGTTGCGCATTACCTCCATAGCACGCGCGACTTCTCAAAGGCGCGCCAATGGTGGCCCATGGTCAAACGCGCGCTTGACTTTGTGTTGACCTTGCGCCGATCTGACGGATCAGTCTCTTGGTCGCTCGAGGCGGTCGGCACCGACAAAGACGATGCGCTGCTGGCTGGCAACGCGTCGATCGCCAAGAGCTTTGAGTGCGGGATCTATCTCGCGGGCGAAATGGGCGAACCTTGCGCGCGTTGGCGCGATGCTCACGCCTCGCTGATCACGGCGCTTCAGACCAAGCCGCACGCGTTCGACCGCCGCGGTGTGGGCGCCCGCTTTGCGATGGATTGGTATTATCCCGTCCTCGCTGGAGCGCTGACCCAAGCGCAAGGGCGCAAGCGCCTTGCGGAGCAATGGGACACCTTTGTCGACGGCGCGAAAGGGTGCCGGTGTGTGCTGGACGAACCCTGGGTGACAATCGCTGAGACCGCTGAACTCGTCATGGCCTTGATGGTGATCGAAGAGCGCGCGCGCGCCGCAGACTTGTTTGAGACGCTGCTGCGCTATCGCGACGAAGACGGCTGTTTCTGGATGGGTTGGCAAACGCACGAGGCCATTGTGTGGCCGCAAGAGCAACCCAGTTGGACCCAGGCGGCCGTTATCCTTGCCGCTGACGCTTTGGCAAAGGCAGACCGCCAAGGCGGCGTTCTAACACGGAGCGTCGCGCTATAGCCGCTTCAAAATCCGCAAACTCTTGACGCTTAGGACCTCTTCGAAAAGGTCAGACCCAAGCGCGCGCTGATAGATCTCGAACGGGGGGCGTCCACCGTCGGCGGGGTCGGGGAAGACATCGTGGATCGCGACGAGCCCACCCGTCATCACATGCGGCGTCCACCCGCGATAGTCGCCCAAGGCGTGCTCCATTGTATGGCCACCGTCGATGAACAGCAGACTGAGCGGTGTGCCCCAGCGCGCCGCGAGTGGCACCGAGCGGCCAACAATCGGGATAACGGTTCCCTCCAGCCCGGCCCGTCGGATCGTTTCGCGAAAGAAAGGCAGGGTGTCGACCGCTTGCGCTTCGTTGTCCCAGACTTCTGGGTCGAAATACTCCCAACCCGGCTGGTTCTCCTCCGATCCGCGGTGATGGTCAATCGAGTAGAGCAGCTCGTCAAATTGCGCGCAGGCCGTTCCGATGTAGAGCGAGGACTTTCCGCAATACCCCCCGACCTCAAGACACGGTCCCAAAGGCGCGCGTTCGAGCGCGGCGTCGTGCAGCGCCTGCCCTTCCTCGCGGTCTAGGAAACCCTTTATCTCGTCTGGGTCAATCGGAAACGGCATCAATTCCAAGTTCATGAATTTCCCCCTCCCAAGGGGTCTTCTGCTTCAGTCAGATAGCATAATCCTCGTCTTCGCAAGGCATCTGAGCCGATGCCTTCTCAACCCGGGCCGCACTTTCGGTCTAGAGTACGGAAAGCGGCGGCTGAACCCCGGCCCGTTGCATTGTGATCAGGCGCTCCATCTCGCGGAGTTCTTTCGGGTTGGCCTTGACCTCTTTGGGCTGATCGGTGGCGTTTTCGCCATGGTTGAAGAGCACGCCGCGGTCCTGGCGTTGGCTCTACCGCAGATCTCAGTGAAACGTTGTGCGAGTTTCTAGGCGTTGCAGTCCAGGCCAACTCGCGTCAGGCTTTCAACCGGCGCAGGTTCTCCTCATGCGAAGCCTGGTCGATCCGATAGGTCGAGATGACTGCGATCATGGTCAGCCATAGGCCCAGTACCATGGGCACATAATAGGCCCCAACATACCAAACCGAATCTGCACTCACTTCGCTCGCATCCGCACCGCGCTCAACGCCAGCGAGAAACAGGACCGCTGAGGCAAACAGGACCCCAAGTCCCTCGACGGCCTTCTTCACGAACGTCTCCGCAGCCGTGAAAACCCCTTCAGACCGGCGCCCTGTTTTCAGTTCGCTTTGCTCGACGAGGTCCGCAATCATCGAGGCAAACAGAATCTGGAAGCAGATGATCAGTCCCGTATCGACGATGTTTACCGCCGAGACGAAAAAGAAAATAAACGGCGTCCCATTGGGCGGCAAGACGTCCAGCAACCGCAGAACAATAGGTAAAGGATATCCGCCAAAAGCGACAAGCCCGACAATCATTGCGCCGCGTTTCTTGCCGATGGTTCGTGAGACAAGAGGGGCAAGGAAGAACCCGATAAAGGCCGCTGCAAAGGTGGTGAAGGAGAAGACCCCGATCTGCTCTTCGCTGAAACCCCAGAAATAGATCATGAAGATGAGCGAGAGGCCGGTCGACATCCCGCTCGCAACCGCAGCGAATAGCGCGGCAATGAAAAGCGAAATGAAGGAGCGCTCGGATAGGGTTTCGAAGAGCTCCTTGAACACCAGTTTGAGCGTCATGGGACGCTTGGCGGGTGGTGGGTTGAGATGTTCGATGCGCGAATGCGTTCCAAGCGAGGACGCCAGGATCGAGGCAAGAATGACGCATGAGCCAATGAAGCCGAAAGACACATAGGCCTCTGGGTTAAACTGGCCTGCCTCGTATTCGTCGTTCTGGAAGCTCGGAAAGACCACGAGGAACATGAATACGGACAGCATGTTCGCGCCCGTCCACGCGATCAAATAGCGTAAACTGTAGATCTTTGTGCGCTCCTGGTAATCCTCTGTCAGATCCGGCGCGAGCGCGCTGTTGGGCGTGTGATAGAACGTCATCGCGGTTCGAATGATGATCGCAAGAACCAACAGATACCAAAACAGCGTGATCTGGCTCGCATCGGCGGGGGGCACCCACAAGAAGAAAAAGCTTATCGCGACCGGCAAAGCGGCGAGGTACATAAAGGGGTGGCGCCGCCCCCATTTGGACCGGAAATTGTCCGACCAATAGCCAACCATTGGATCGCTGACGGCGTCGAAGACAAGCGCAATAGTAATGGCGAGGCCAACATACCAGGCGTCGAGCCCGACCACCTGACTGTAGAAAATGAGAAGGAAAAAGCTGAAACCGCTCTTGATCACACCAGGCGCGACCGCGCCAAGCCCAAAGGCAAATTTTGTCGTGCGAGAAAGCGGAGGCGCCGCGCGCAATCGCCCTTCATCGCCTCCTTGGGATGACGGATATGCAGTCCCTGTCACGCCGGAAGCGTCGGCTGAGTTCGGCAAATTTTCCCTCCCCGCTGACACGTCGCTGCTCTTTATCCTGTTGGTCGGCAGATTGCGGAACGTGGCGCTTGACCTAAAACTATGATATTCGATCTATTAGTTTTAATGTTCAGCATTAGTGACGAGATTCATGGAACAGTCAACACGTCAAAACACAAAATCCGCTTTGATGCGTTCGGCGGAGCGCTTGTTCGCCGAAAAAGGTCTCGGAACGGTATCGGTCAAAGACATCACCCGCGCCGCCGGAGCGCGCAATCCGAGCGCGGTGCATTATCACTTTGGAAATGTCGAAGAGCTGATCAAACAGGTCTTTGCCCAGCGTCTGCGCAAGATCGAAGACGATCGCACCGAACTGCTGCTTAACGTTGATGAAGCCGATCCGGACAAGCGCCTGCTCGCGCTGATGGAAGCGGCCCTGCGGCCTTTCCTGGCCACCTGTCTCGAAGAAGACGGTCGGCTGTATGTGCGCTTTTGCGTCCAGTTTGCGTCTGATCCACGCTTTGATGTGGCCCAAATCGTCGATGAATACAGCATGCGCAGCCTTGATATTCTTCAGACAAAATTGGTCGGTTGCTTGGCCGGTATTGAACAGCCGATCCTGGCCGCTCGGCTCCGACATGGTTTCAACATATCGCTGATCCAGGCGAGTGATTACCTGCGCAGCCTTGAAGCGGGACGAGCTCCACCCTTCGAAGAGGTTGTTTCTGAAGCGGCGCTGAGCCTGTCAGGCTACCTCTCGGCCAAAGCAGGTTGATTTCGGCCCGCGCCCCCTTTTGGGGGTTGCTCGCTCATCCTACTGCTGATAATTAATGCACTATATTAATCGTGCGATTGCGCGTTGATAGGGCCTGTTCTGTCCGGTGTCTCCCGGGCTTGCAGGGTTCAGCCAATGGATGCGCGTGACGGATCATCCGCCCCGCTGCCCCATTCATCGCGAAATGCGAACCGGTGGAAGAGGTGTTTTATGGCAACGGTGGCTCTCGAAGAACTCGACAAAGAAGCGGTTAAGAAGAAATACGCCGAAGAGCGTGCAAAGCGTTTGCGGACAGAGGGAAACGATCAGTATCAGCGTCTTGAAGGCGCGTTTGGCGACATGGGCGCCGACCCGCATACTCCGTTTCAGGAGCGCGATCCGGTCCACGATCATGTCACCTTTGCCTTTATCGGCGCGGGGCTTTCGGGTCTGGTGGTTGGCGCTCGGCTTAAAGAAGCGGGCATTGATGACTTTCGTCTGATCGAAAAAGCCGGCGGCGTTGGCGGCACCTGGTACTGGAACCGCTATCCCGGCGTGCGGTGCGACACCGCCGCGATGATCTATTTGCCGCTGCTCGAAGAGACCGGCTATATGCCGAGCGAGAAATACGTGCGCGGGCCGGAAATCCTGGCCCATTGCAACCGTATAGCCGATCAATACGGTTTGAAGGACAAGGCCCTTTTCCAAACGATTGTCTCAGGTGTGGCATGGCAAGAAGACCGGAAGGTCTGGCGCATTACGACCAATCGCGGCGACGATTTCACCGCCAAATATGTCGCCATGGCCACAGGCTTGTTGCACATTGCAAAGCTTCCTGGTGTCCCTGGTATCTCTAGCTTCAACGGTAAGTCCTTTCACACCAGCCGCTGGGATTACGAGTATACAGGCGGCGACAAAGAGGGCGCGCCGATGGACAAGCTGGCCGATAAGCGCGTAGCGGTGATCGGGACGGGGGCGACGGGCGTTCAGTGTATCCCGCATCTGGCCAAATCGGCCAAGGAATTGTTCGTCTTTCAGCGCACACCGTCCTCAGTCGACACGCGTGAGAACCACCCGATCGATCCGGGCTGGTTCAAGGATCTGGCGACACCAGGTTGGCAGAAGCGTTGGATGGACAATTTTGTCGACAATATGGGACGCGGCGTTCCAACCGAAGATCTCATCGACGACGGATGGACGGAAATTGCCAGGCGTGTGCGCGAAAAGGTCTTCAGCCTGCCGCCCGATAAGATGAACCCGGAGGGGATGCGCGAGGCGTTTGAGAACGCTGACCTTGAAAAGATGAACGAGATCCGCACGCGTGTGGATCATGTAGTGAGCGACGATACGACAGCCCAAGGCCTCAAGGCCTGGTACTCGCAGCTGTGCAAGCGGCCCTGCTTTAGCGACGAATATCTTCCGGCCTACAACCGGCCCAACACAACCCTGGTCAACACAGATGGCCTGGGTGTCTCAGAGGTGACTGAGACCGGGCTTGTCGTGAACGGCCAGCGCTACGAAGTCGATTGCATCATCTACGCGTCAGGCTTTGAATACGGGGCAAGCCTGGAATTCAAGAGCGGATACGATGTTACGGGGCGCGATGGGCAAATCCTGTCCGAATATTGGGCCGATGGTATGCGCACCTTGCACGGGCTGCACATTCATGGCTTTCCCAACGCGTTTATGGTGCAGATGAATCAGGGCGCGAACATGATCTCCAACATCCCGCACAACATTGTCGATCACGCCAAGACATTGGCGCAAGTGGTGGCGCATGCAGAGGAGAATGGCTTCGCTACGATCGAGCCAACCGAAGATGCGGTTAACGCTTGGGTGACGACGATCTTGAGCACGCAGGCCGGAATGTTGGCTTCGACCGAATGCACGCCCGGTTTCTGGAATAACGAAGGCCAAGGCTGGGATATGAAGTTCCGCCAGTCTCAAGGCCATCCGGGAGGCGCGGAAGGGTTCTTCCAGCACATGGAAGAATGGCGTAACTCGGGCGCTTACGAAGGGCTCGAATTCACGAGACAGGGATGTTGAAAGAGGGTTGCGCGGGGAGATGATGTGAAGAGTGTCTTTGCCGTGGTGGCTGATCGTCATCATCGTCCTTGAAACTCTGCCGACCTTCTTGGTTTTTGGTCTCTCGGAACGTCCTTTGATTGTGACGGCAATCTTTGGGATTTGCTATTACTTTCCCGCTCTCGTCGCGTTGCGTTATCTGTGGAAGACAATGTCGCGCGAAGACCAACCGTCCATCCGGAAATGAAGGACCTGCGATGGTTGGGCCTGGGCGGGTCATCGTATACGCGCAAAGCTCAGGACCGCTTTGCGCTCTTGGCGTGTGCCCTATCGTTTCGTCGTCGTGGGCAGCTAGGAAGCGCAAGCCCTGCCCTCAGCGCCCCTTCCGCTAGTGCCCTAGCTGCTGAGCGAGATTGCCCGTGGCTACGCTCCTTTCCTGATCGCTAATGAGTTCAGATGTTCAGGGCCGTGCGGGCCGGGTGGTTCGTGAGATTGACGGACCGCGCTGGGATCAGGATCCCTGCTGCTACCAGGCGAAGTGCCTTGGGTGGCTGCGCAAGGAATACGCTGCGCTCAGCGAGTCGTGCCGCGACCGGATCAACGCCCTGCTAAAGGGAACCGGATGCGACACTCTGTTGGCTTAAGCGGGCTTGGACCGGCGGCGCCATAGCCAACGGACACCCAGGCCCAGCGTAACTATGATCAGCAGCGGCACACCGTAAAGGATGAGCCTAAGCCATGGATAGAATTGCAGCGTACGCGCGGTGGTGTTGTCCAGAATGGTCTCGATCGAGCTGTAGCCTTCGGGCATTCGCAGCACACCCACGCGCTCTGAATAGGCGTCGAATTCGCTCAGAAGGTCTGCCAGGACTTCGGGTTCGGTGGCGCTGAGATCGTTTGTCTCGCCCGGATCCGCCGCAAGATTGAAGAGCCGCCATACCCCATCGCCCACAGGCGGCACGCTCCGGGTGAGCTTGTATTCGCCCTTGTACAGCGCTGAGTTTCCCGAGACTTCGATGGCGCGCGCATCGTCATGGGCGTATACACTCTCGGCTTCTCCCTTGAGCAAAGGCATCAGGCTGCGTCCGGTCATGGGCTTGGCCGTCGCGTCCGCCTTTGCGCTCGCTTCGATCCACTCAAGCAGCGTCGGGGCAATGTCTGGGGTCATTGCTGGGCCGTCAATCCGAGACGCCGACACGCCCGGCCCCGCCATGATCAGCGGAACGCGAATGCCGCCTTCCGTGGCGTAGAACTTGAACCAAGCGCCCGGCGTTGCCGCCGCCACTGCCCATTCGGGCCCAATAAAGCCCCAGTGTCCTTTGCCGCCCATATTGTCCGGGCCCAGATCATAGCCCGTCAGCGACAAATAGACGCCGAGCAGCGCGTTGTTGTCCCCCCGAGATGGCTCTGGCCCGTTATCCGAGGTGACGACAAAGATCGTGTTCTCATATTCACCGACAGCCTTGAGGTGCTCGATGAAGCGACCGATGTGAAAGTCCATCGCTTCGAGCATCGCGGCGTTGATTTCCATGCGGGCGGCGTAAAGGGCGCGGTCCTCTTCTGTCAGGTCATCCCAATCGCGGTGGTCCGCCGGAGGCTCGGCCATGGGCACGCCTTCGGGAATGAGGCCCAGTTCCTGCGCGCGCGCGTGGCGCCTCTGACTCAAGGCTTCCCAACCCGCATCGTAGCGGCCCTTGTATTTGTCGACGAATTCCTTGGGCGCTTGCACTGGGATATGGATCGCCTGGAAGGGGAGATACGCAAAAAACGGCTGGTCTGCGGCGGTTTCGCGGAGATAGTCGATCATCTTGTCGACGATGAATTCCGAGGAATAAAAATTCTCAGGCAGGTTCGTTTCGACACCGTCTTCCCACCAGGGGGCATCGGCGTAATAGGGAATATATCCCTTATCCTCCCAGTTGTCCGCGCCCGAAGCGGCGAGCGCAAAGCTGCGATCAAAGCCATGGGCTTGAGGCATTTCCTCGACCGCCTCGCCCAAATGCCACTTGCCGACCATGAGCGTGCGATAGCCCTCTTCACGCAAGCGATCGCCCAGCGTCAGAACGCCGGGTTCAAGCGCCATCGAATAGCCCGGCTTGCCCTTCTGCTCTTCGGGCAGGACTTCGGGAATGGTCGCGACGCCGGTAAGGTGGTTGTCCATACCCGTTAGCAGCATGGCCCTCGTGGGCGAGCACAAGGGTGAGGCGCGGTATTGCGTGAACAGCGCGCCGCGTTCAGCCAAGGCGTTGATGTTGGTGTTTTTCTCCTCGCCGCCGTAAGGTCCAAAGTCCATT
>CALCCG010000034.1 GCA_937899785.1 uncultured Erythrobacter sp.
TCCTCGCCCTCATCCGCGTCATCGGTGAGGTGGCCGACATCGGTGATGTTGATGACATGGGTGAGCTTGAGCCCGTGCGCGCTCAGCGTGCGCCCCAGAATGTCGGCAAACACATAGGCGCGCATATTGCCGATATGGGGGTAATTGTAGACGGTGGGGCCGCACGTATAGACCCGCGCCTCGCCATCATGGACAGGGGTAAACGTCTCAAGCTCGCGGGTGAGCGAGTTGAACAGGCGCAAATCGTGAGATGTTGTATCATCAGTCATAACTAACGTGCGCTTTGCCACGCTGACCCGCGCGGTCAACGCTTAAGTCCTGGTCTCCGATCTATTCCCAGCCGAGAAACTGGACCTGATCGCCAAGCGGCACACGCTCACGCTCGAAATTGTTCACCGGTGCATCGGGGTCGCGATAGCCGATCGCCATGCCGCAAAAGAACATGGTGCGCTCGTGATCGAGGCCCAGGTGATCGCGGATGACATTGGCGTAGAACGCCATGAATTCCTGGAAGCAGCTGTCGAGCCCTTCCTCGCGCAGGAGCAGCGCCACGGTTTGCAGCCACATGCCGGTGTCGGACCATTGCGGTGACTTCATGAAGCGCGGGAAATAGACGAACATGACGGCAGGCGCGTCAAAGCTGGTGGCGTTGCGGCCCATCGCAGCCATCCGCGCCGCGCCATCGTCGCGGGCAATGCCCAGCGCGTCGAACATCCCCTTGGAGATGCCGTGCAGGCGCTCTTTATACGCGTCCTCCTGCTTGGGTGCGTCCCAATCGTATTCGAGCTCTTGCATGGGCGTGGTGGTGATCTTGGCCTGCAGGTCGGCGAGCGGCTGGCCCGTGAGGATGGTGGCTTCCCAAGGCTGATAATTGCACCCCGAAGCCGCCCAACGCGCTGTATCCATCACCCGGCGGAGGGTTTCCAGATCGACCGGCTTATCAAGAAACTCGCGCACAGAGCGGCGGCTGGTGACGGCTTCGGTTACGTTCATGGCTTAGCCGCTTATCCTGCGGCACTTTGGAGAACAAGAGCGGAAGTGTATTGCATCTCAAGAAGTAGAGACAAAAATTTTCCGGCTACCAAAGACACTTGGAAACTCTTCAATCAAACAAATGAACTCCTAGACAATTGACAGAAACAACAATGCAACTACTCCCAAGCTAGGCAATCTGCTAACCAACAACTGGCTAACGGGGCGAACGAAGTGCAAGAAAATTTCCGCAATAAGGTAGGTCACGTATTTGGCATAAGGAGAGCCTACGAAGTCGAAAACTACGTCTCTCGCAAAGGCGTCGACGATATGTTTCTCGAAGCTCTTGTTAACGGCAAACATGTCGCTGTTTTTGGCGCGTCGAAAACGGGGAAAAGCTCCTTGATTGAAAACAAGATTGGAGACTTCGAACGTCTTTATATCCAATGCACTGAAAGCTTTTCGAAAAGTGACTTTAACGACGCGCTCCTGGAAGCTGTCTACAAGAGAGTGAAGATTGAGGAGGAGTGGATCCAAAGCCGGAAGACTCTTGATACCACAAAAGCGGGCCTAAACGTTAATTCCGCGCCAATAATCGCAAGCATTATGCGCAATTATGAGAAGCGGAATGGCTATTTACTAAGGACGACCGATAAGAAAGAGTTTGACCTCACCAAAATAGGGGACTTCGTTAGCCTCTTTGAAGACCAAGGATACTCGCGCTCTTCTCCAAAGGATGAATACCTCTTTCTAATCATTGATGACTTTCACAAAGCGTCACGCGTCACCCAACGTTGGGTCGCTGATTTGGCTAAAGTGCTTTACGACAATACACGGGTGGTAGTGATCTGTGTTGGAATTTGGATCGAAGAAACCATCTTGAACGCCCTCTGTCCAGAACTCACCGGACGGACCGAAGATATAACCTGTAATGTCTGGGAAGACGACGACTTATTGGAGGTCATAAATGAAGGCTGCAAACGCCTAAAAATTCGGTTCCCGAAGGGCTTCTCAGAGACCGTTGTAAAGCATTCAAAAGGCTCAGTTTTCTTAGTTCAGGAAGCATGTAAAGAAGCTTGCCGACAAGTTGGCGTTACAGAAAGCTTCGAAGAAACAACTATTCTCTCAAAGAGCCTAAATGCAAAGAATATCGTCAACGGAACAATCCGCAAGCACTGCAATTTTACTGACATACACTCTAAATTATTAGCCGTAGAAGGAGATAATACAAAAATACTATTTGTATACTATTCTTTAATAACGAGGCCGGCAAACTCAATCATGATCCCGCTTGACATGGGAAAATTACAAAAACGAATAATTAAGCAATTCAAAAATCTTGATTTTGGTAACAATTTCGCCCACAACGCTTGTGTACGGTTTGCAGTCCATGAATACGCGGATAGGTTTAAGACGATATTTCGTATCTTCAAAGATCTTGATGGCAATGTTGCCATTGCCCTAATTGAACCGTCCTTTTCAATGTGGCTAAAGGGGAAACGACCACAAATTAAGGCTGATATCGAAGAGAAACTCGCCAAATTTTTTGAAGGCAAAGAGACTCTTGATTAAATCGCTCACCGCCGCCCCTTCGGCCCCTTTTCATCCTCGAACAGTTCCGCCAGCTGCTCCATGATCGTGCCTCCGAGTTGCTCGACATCCATGATGGTCACCGCGCGCCTGTAATACCGCGTGACATCGTGGCCGATGCCGATGGCGACAAGCTGCACGGGGGAGACTTTCTCGATCCACTCGATCACGCCGCGTAGGTGCGCTTCAAGGTACCCGGCTGAGTTCACGCTCAGCGTCGAATCGTCCACCGGGGCGCCGTCGCTGATCACCATCAGGATGCGGCGTTCTTCGGGGCGGTAGATGAGGCGGCTGTGCGCCCATAGCAGCGCCTCGCCGTCGATGTTTTCCTTCAGCAGCCCTTCGCGCATCATCAGGCCGAGATTGCGGCGCGCGCGGCGCCAGGGCTCGTCGGCCTGCTTGTAGATGATGTGGCGCAGATCGTTGAGGCGGCCCGGCCCTTGCGGCTTGCCATCAGCCAGCCACGCCTCGCGCGATTGCCCGCCTTTCCACGCGCGGGTGGTGAAGCCAAGAATCTCGGTCTTGACCCCGCAGCGCTCCAAAGTGCGCGCCAGAATGTCGGCGCTGATCGCGGCGATGGAAATGGGCCGCCCGCGCATCGAGCCCGAATTGTCGATCAGCAGCGTGACGATTGTGTCCTTGAACTCAATATCGCGTTCAACCTTGTAAGAGAGCGCGGTGCCCGGCGAGACGACCACACGGCTAAGACGCGCGGCGTCCAGCACGCCCTCTTCCTGATCGAAATCCCAGCTGCGGTTCTGCTGCGCCATCAGGCGGCGTTGCAAACGGTTGGCGAGCCGCGTCACCACGCCCTGAAGCCCCGTCAGCTGGCTGTCGAGATAGGCGCGCAGGCGATCGAGTTCCTCAGCGTCGCACAATTCGGGCGCCTCGATCTCTTCGTCGAACTTATCGGTGAACGCGTTGTAATCGAGGCCTTCGGGAATGTCGGGCGGTGGACGGTTCGGGCGCACGGGCGCGTTGGAGGCGTCGCCCTCTTCGGATGGCTCGCCGTCCTGCATTTCCTCCTCAGAGGTCAGGTCGCTGTCGGCCTCGCCCTCGCCATCACCCTCAGCCATTTCGCCGGCGGCTTCGGCGCTTTGCGGGGCGGCCTCGCCTTCTTGTTGTTCATCGCCCTGATCGTCGTCGTCCTGGCCGTCATCCTCGTCGCTGTCTTCCGGATCGGTCTGCTCGGGCTCTTCGGAGGGGCGCGTGAGATCGAGGTCTCGAAGCAGATCCAGCGAGAGCTTCTGGAACGCTTCCTGATCATCAAGACTCTCAAGCAGCTCAGAGAAATCGCCGCCGATCTTCTGTTCGATATCGGGCCGCACCAGCGACACGCCGCGCTCAGCCTTTTCCGGGACCGGCTCCCCGGTCAGCGCCTCGCGCACCATCAGCGCCAAAGCGGTCTGCAACGGCACCTCAGCCGCGTTGTAGGCGCGCACGATGGAATCGCCGGATGTTCGCGCCTCGGTCGCAGCGTCCAGATTGTCCTTGATCCCGTCAAAACGCTTGGCGCCGATCGCTTCGTAGCGGACCTGTTCGATCGCGTCATAGCACGCGCGCGCGATCGGCTCAGGCGGAGCGGAACCGGCGTGCAGACCCGCGTTATGGTGGCGCAGCTTGAGCGCGAAACTGTCGGCAAAGCCGCGCGCTTCGGTGACCTGCTCGGGCGGCAGATCGCGCCCAGGCAGCGGCACGCGAAAGCGGTTGCCCGCAGCCCCCGGCACATCCGCGCTCCACGCGACTTCCACGTCCGCGTCGTGCGAAATCGCCCGCGACGCGCCAGTCAGCGCCTGTTTGAACAGATCGAGAGGGGATTCTTCAGCCATTGGGAAACGCGGTTAGAGGGATCACAGGATGCTCTGCCGGGTCTTTTCCCAATCCGCAAGGAAGGCCTCGATCCCTTTGTCGGTCAACACATGCTTGAACAGGCCGTGGATCACTTTGGGCGGCGCAGTGATGACATCGGCGCCGATTTTCGCGCTTTCCAAAACATGCGTGGTGTGACGAACGCTGGCGACCAGAATTTCGGTTTCGAACCCGTAATTGTCGTAGATCAGGCGGATGTCTTCGATCAGGTCCATCCCATCAAAGCCGTTATCATCGTGGCGGCCGACAAAGGGCGAGATGAAGGTCGCGCCCGCCTTGGCCGCCAGCAGCGCCTGATTGGCGGAGAAGCACAGCGTGACATTCACCATCGTGCCCTCGCCCGTCAGCGCCTTGCAGGTCTTGAGACCATCGACGGTGAGCGGCACCTTGATGCAGACATTGTCCGCAATCTTGCGCAGCACTTCGGCCTCTTTCATCATCGTCTCATGATCAAGCGCGACCACTTCGGCGCTGACCGGGCCATCGACGATCCCGCAGATTTCCTTGGTCACTTCCATAAAGTCGCGGCCCGACTTGTGGATCAGCGAAGGGTTGGTGGTGACGCCATCCAAAAGGCCCGTCGCAGCGAGGCCCTTGATGTCATCAATCTCGGCGGTGTCGACGAAGAATTTCATGATCGCGTTTTCCCTCAGCCCGTGGATTTGATTCGGTTGAAGCACGCGATGGCATAGCGTATCGCAAGAGGCCAGCGCGGCTGGCGAAAACGTGTCCCGCCCGCCACTCGCCTCTGGAACCCCGCTATGCCGTATCGCCGATTATGCGCTCTGATCGTTCAGGCTCTGGCGCTTGGTTTGGCGGCCTCGCCCGCCCATGCAACCGAAGACGACTTTAACATCTGGACCGGGCAATTCGCGTCTTTTGACCTGAGCGAGGATGTCTATGTGCGGTTCGAAGCGCAGGAGCGTTTCACCAACGATGCGGATCGGCTGGGCCAGCTGCTGTTGCGCAGCTTTATCGCCTATCGCTTGTCCAGCCGCGTAAACGCGGGTGGCGGATACGCTTACATCCTAACCGATCCGATCGGCCCGGCCCAATTCAACGAGCACCGCTTTTACCAAGAGCTCAACATCCGGCTTATCGACGCGAAGGGCATAACCCTCGATTCGCGCACCCGGCTCGAACAGCGCACGTTTGAGGAAGACGACGAGACCGCCTGGCGCTTTCGCAATTTCGTACAGCTCAAAGTGCCGATCAGCGCACGCAACAAGCTGGTTGCCTACACTGAGCCGTTTGTCGCGCTCAACCAAACCCGGCGCCAGCGCGATGGGATTGGGGCCTGGCGAAACTTTGTCGGTGTTTCGGTGCCCCTGGGCGTGGGCATCGAGATGGTGCCGGGCTATCTCAACCAACAGGTCTTTCGCGAAGGTGAGGATCGCTCCGACCATGTTGCCAATGTGAATCTGTTCTTCAGCTTCTGAAGCGCTGGATCGGCGGCCCAAAGCCGTCCACACCAGTGTGTATGAGACTGGTCGGTATGGGACGGGCGGTATGGGACGGGGATGTGAGCGTCGGCAGCGAATATCTCGAACCGGTTCAAACCCGCAGGCGAAACAGCCATCGTGCGCCACCAATGGCGCCTGCGCCTCATCGTTAGCGCGAGCGTAAGCCAACGCGTGACGCCGGGCGCGGGCTATCCGCTGCTCCATGCGGCTCGCCAAGGGCGGGCGGATCGGCTGAGCCATGCGCCGCCGCTGCATCCCAGCTCCCCGTTCTGACCTCCGGCAAACAGGCGTCGATTGCTCGACACCCAGCGCTTGATAGCGAGCCCTCCTCGCGCCCATATGACCAATCGTGAAACCGCGCGTCCGCCTTCTTATCCTGAACGCCGCTCTGGGCCCGCTTGACTATTCCGTGCCCGAGACACTGGTGGTGGAACCCGGTAGCGTCGTCATCGCCCCTCTGGGCCCGCGCAAGGTTCAGGGAATTGTCTGGGATGAGGGCCGCTTGCCCGGCGCCGATGCGCCCGCCGCCAAGCTGCGCCCGATCGTGGAGGTGGTTCCTGTTCCACCGCTGGCACAGCCGCTGCGCCGCCTGATTGAATGGACCGCCGACTATTACTGCGCCCCTCTCGCCAGTGTTGCGCGCATGGTCCTTTCCAGCGGCGGCGCGATCGGAGGGCCAAGCACCACAACCGAATATCGCCTGAGCGGCGGCGCGCCGGAACGCATGACCGCGCAGCGCGCCGCCGCAATCGAGGCGCTTGACAGCGAGCAGGCCACGATCCGCGAACTGGCCGAGATCGCGGGCGTGTCCGAGGGTGTGCTGCGCGGCCTTGTGAACCAGGGCGTGATAGAGCCGGTGACGGTCGCGATTGATCGGCCCTACCCGCCGGCGGATCCAGACCATCACCAGCCCGCCTTGTCCGCGGATCAATTGCGCGTGGCCAAGACCTTGGTGAGAGCGGTTGAGGACGGCGAATACGCGCCCTTCCTGCTCGACGGGGTGACGGGGTCGGGGAAGACCGAAACCTATTTCGAACCCATTGCGCAAGCGATCCGGCTGGGGCGCCAAGTGCTTGTGCTGCTCCCCGAAATCGCGCTGACCGAGAACTTCCTTACACGCTTTGAAGAGCGCTTTGGCGCGCCGCCGGTCCTGTGGCATTCCTCTTTGAAATCCACCGAACGCAGGCGCGCCTGGCGCGCGATCAGCGAGGGCTCGGCTCAAGTCGTGGTCGGCGCGCGCTCGGCGCTGTTCCTGCCCTATGCGAAGCTGGGCCTGATTGTCGTCGACGAGGCGCACGAGATCAGCTTCAAGCAGGATGACGGCGTGCGCTACAACGCGCGCGATGTTTCGGTCATGCGTGCGCGGTTTGAAGGAATGCCCGTCATCCTCGCCAGCGCCACACCCGCTTTGGAAAGCCTGCACATGGCAACCAGCGGGATCTATAAAAAGCTCGACCTGCCCAGCCGCTTTGGCGGCGCGCAACTGCCCGACATCAAGCTGGTTGATCTGACGGTCGAAAAACCGGGAGCGGGCCGCTGGCTGGCGCAGCCGCTGGTGCTGGGCATCGAAGAGCGCCTGGCGCGCGGCGAGCAATCGCTCCTCTTCCTCAACCGGCGCGGCTACGCCCCGCTGACCTTGTGCCGCACCTGCGGCCACCGCTTCAAATGCCCCAATTGCAGCGCCTGGCTGGTCGAGCACCGCCTCTCCAGCCGCCTCGCCTGCCACCATTGCGGCTTTGAAGGGCCTGTCCCGCACGAATGCCCCGAATGCGGCGAGAAAGACGCGCTCGTGGCCTGCGGGCCGGGCGTGGAGCGCATCGCGGACGAGGTTGGCGAGCTTTTCCCCGAGGCGCGCGTCGCCATCGCAACGTCGGACACCTTGAACTCGCCCGACAAGGCGGCGGAGTTCCTCGAGACCGTCCAGAACAAGGCGATCGATGTGATTGTGGGCACGCAACTGGTGACGAAGGGGTTCCACTTCCCGGAACTTACGCTGGTCGGGGTGGTGGACGCGGATCTGGGCCTTGAAGGCGGCGATCTGCGCGCCGCCGAACGCACCTATCAGCAAGTCGCCCAGGTGGCCGGGCGCGCCGGGCGCGGTTCAAAGCCGGGCGAAGTCCTGATCCAAACGCGCCACACCGACGCGCCCGTGATCGCGGCGCTTGCCAACGGAGACCGCGACGCCTTTTACGCCGCGGAAACCGACGCGCGCCGGGATGCGGGCGCCCCGCCCTTTGGTCGATGGGCCTCAATCATTCTGTCCTCCGAAGACGACCGCGAAGCGCGCCTGGCCGCCAACCGGCTGGGTGACACCCGCCCGCGCGCCGATGATCTCTACATCCTTGGCCCGGCGCCTGCGCCCATGGCGATGCTGCGGGGGCGCTATCGCTACCGCTTCCTGATCAACGCGCGCCGTACCGCCAATCTGCAAGAGACCATCCGACGCTGGCTCGACGCGCACGATTTCCCGCCCGGCGTGCGCGTGGGCGTGGATGTCGATCCGTACAGCTTTGTGTGAGGCTTGGGACCGCTCGCGCGGCTGAGGCGTTGCCAACTCATGTCTGACCATCGCGTTCTTGTGCCTATATTGGGCGATCAACTTTCCCACTCCATCTCCAGCCTTCAAGAGCCATCCAAAACCGGCGCTGTCGTGCTGATGATGGAGGTCTGGGATGAGGCGACCTACGTCAAGCATCACAAGCAAAAGATCGCTCTGCTGTTCTCAGCCATGCGCCATTTCGCCGAGGAACTGCGCGCCGATGGGTGGGTCGTTGACTATGTGACGCTCGACGATCCGGCCAACGCGCACAGCTTTACAGGCGAAGTCGCGCGCGCTGTGGAACGCCACACCCCGAGCGCGATCCACGTGACCGAGGCGGGCGAATGGCGCGTGCAGCAAGCGATTGAGGAATGGGCTGACACGTTTGCGTGCGAGGTCGAAATCCTCCCCGACACCCGCTTTATCTGTGACCACGCCACCTTCCGCCAATGGGCCGAGGATCGAAAAGCGCTGACCATGGAGCATTTCTACCGCGAAATGCGCCGCCGCACCGGGCTCTTGATGCACGATGACGGCAAGGGAAATCTCAGGCCCAAGGGCGGCGACTGGAACTTTGACAAGGACAACCGCGAACCGCCCAAAGGTGACATGAATCCGCCGCCCGTCCCCAAGTTCGAGCCCGATGCGATCACGCTCGAGGTGATGGAATTGGTCGCAGAGCGTTTCGGCGATCACTTCGGCGATCTTGAGAGCTTCCGCTGGCCCGTCACCCGCGCCGATGCGCTCGTCGCCGCCGACGCCTTCTTTGCTCAGCGGATCAAGAAGTTTGGCCCCTATCAGGACGCGATGGTCCATGGCTCGGACGACCTTTATCACTCGATGCTTTCCACCAGCCTCAATTGCGGGCTGCTCTTGCCCGTAGAACTGTGCGATCGCGCCGAGGCGGCCTATGACGCGGGCGCAGCCCCGATCAATTCGGTCGAAGGCTTCATTCGCCAAATCATCGGCTGGCGCGAATATGTGCGCGGGTTCTACTGGCTCCACATGCCGGGGTTGGAAAGCGATAACGAGCTTGGCGCAACCCGGCCGCTGCCCGAGTTTTTCTGGACCGGTGAGACCGATATGCGCTGCCTCGCCGACTGCATCCGCTCAACCCGAGAAGACGCCCACGCGCACCATATCCAGCGGCTGATGGTGCTCGGCAATTTCTGCCTCATCGCCGGGATCCACCCGCAGGCGGTGCAGGACTGGTATCTGGCGGTCTACGCCGACGCTTACCAATGGGTGGAGCTGCCCAATGTTTCGGGGATGATCCTCTACGCCGATGGCGGAAAGCTTGCGACCAAGCCCTATGCGGCGAGCGGCAATTACATCAACAAGATGTCCGATTACTGCAAAGAATGCCGCTACAAAGTGGCTCAGAAGACGGGTGAGGACGCCTGCCCGTTCAACCCACTCTACTGGCATTTCATGGAGACCCACCGCGACCGGCTTTCGCAGAACCACCGCATCGGGCGCATCTACGCGACCTGGGATCGGATGGGGGATGCGAAGAAACGCGACTATCTGGACAGCGCCGAGGCGTTCTTGAACGCGCTTGAGCCCGCTCGTCCAGGATGGGCGCGCGAAGCGGCCAAAGCGGAAAAAGAGGCGGCCGGGTAGCGGCTAGGCCGTTTGAACCTCAGCGTCTTCGCGTTTCACAACCTTATGCTCGGTCTCGTTGAGCCCAAGCTTCCAATAGCTCGACGTGTAAAGGTTGGCCGGAGCCACGCCGATCTCATCGCGCAGATAAGCGCGCAGCTTCTTCATCGCCTCAAATTCGCAGGCGGCCCACCCGGCAAGGGTGCCGTGAGGGCGCTCGATCTTGCGCAACGCGTCGACCAGCAGATCGGGATGAAGACCAGGCTCGGGATTGACGATCCATCGAAGGGCCACGCCCTCCGGCGCGGCGATCGCGATGGCGTCCTCCTCGTGCTGGATCTCCAACACCGCGACCCCTTTGGCCGACCGGTCCATGCGTTCGAGATTGGCGCTGATTGCGGGCAGCGCCGACATATCACCGGCAATCAGGTAAAAGTCGCAAGCGCTCGGCGAAGGTTTGGCCGGGCCGGGCCCGCGAATGGTCATCGGATCGCCCAATTCCGCTTCAAGCGCCCAACTTGTCGCCGGGCCCGCTGCGTGGCCGCCGTGGAGCGCAAAGAGCACGTCCAGCGCGCGCGCGCGCTGGCGGCGGATCGTGTAGGTGCGCATCAAAGCCTTCTGGCCTTCGCTTCCCGGCTCCAGGATCAGCTTGAAATAGCCGCCGTCCTGATCCTGAGGGAAGTCCAGCAGCGCGTCTCCCTCCAGCGTGATCTGGTGCATCGAAGGCGAGACGCGGCGTGTGTCCGCTACGGTGAGATTGTAGAAAGCTTGGGCCATAGCCCTCAGTTAATGCGAACCGCTCGCAGTTCAAGAGGGGTGAGACATCGGTCGAAACCACTCAGCGCGCACTGTCGCCGTAAACACCGTGACGCGTTCATGTCGGGAAATCCGGCAAAATCCCTCGACTCTTTGCTTCCCGCGAGCGAAGGGTTGACGCGCTCCGGGGGGACGTAAGTGGGATCAGCAGAACCAATAGACTCAACGCAGCGCATCGGCGAACTTGACGTCTTGCGCGGCTTCGCGCTGTTCGGCGTGTTCATTGTCCATTTTGTCGGCGGCGTTTTTTATCAATTGTCCGTCGACCCGGCCTGGCAGGCGCTCCAGAAAGCGGATCCGCTCCAGAACGGCGCGCTGCTGTTCAGCGATCTGTTTTTTCTCGACAAGGCCAACACGCTGTTCGCCACGCTGTTTGGCATGGGATTTTGGGTGATGATGGAGCGCCTCAAAGCGCGCGGCGTTGCCTTTGAGATGATCTACTTTCGCAGGCTCGTCGTCTTGCTGCTGATCGGCGTGGTGAATGTTTTCCTGATTTTCCCGGGCGATGTGCTGCATGTTTACGCCGTGCTGGGGATGGTCTTGCTGGCGCTTCGCGGTATTCCGATGTGGGCAAAGCTTGGTTTTGGCGTCATCCTGGTGGTTGGCGGAAAAGCCATCGGAGACTTCATCCTGCCCAACGCCAAGCAAGGCGGAACCATGTTCGAGACGGTTCAGGCCGCCGCCTTTGCCCAAGGGGATTACGCAAACTGGGTTCTCACCACCGGTGAAGCCTTCATGCTGCGCGAATTTGTTTATGGCGCCTCTTTGGGATGGGGTCTGTATTTGTTCGGACGGTTTCTGATCGGCGCGTGGATTATGGAGCGCGGCTGGATGGATCGCCTTGGCGAAAATCTTGTGACAATTCGATGGCTGGCGGCGATTGCCTTGCCGCTGGGCCTCGCGCTCGACGCGGCAGCCCTGGCGATTGACGAGAAATTCATCCCCGGGCCAGAGGGCGCCTACACGGCGATCCATCCGTTCTCGGTGCCGTTGCAAGCCTTGGGCTACGCGCTGGTTCTGATCTTGCTGTTCCATTCGCGGTGTAAGGGGATCGTTCTCGTCTTTGCACCAGTGGGCCGCATGGCGCTGACCGCCTACGTGCTGCATGGCGCGGTCTTAATGGCGCTGTTTTCAACCATTGGCCTTGGTTTTTCAGGGGTTATGCCTCCCTTTGCGTGCTTGCTCTTCCTCCTTGCCCTGTTTGGCGTCATGACGGCCGCCTGCCACTGGTGGCTTGCCCGCTATCGCTACGGCCCGCTTGAGTATGTGTGGCGCTGGGCAACCTATGGCGAGCGGCCCAAATTTCGGCTCGCCCCGGCGCCAGTCGCGGCCTAAAGCAACCGCGTATATATTCAGGGAGAGCCATCCGATGCTGACCATTCACCACCTTCGCATCTCGCAATCCGAACGCATCGTTTGGCTGTGCGAGGAGTTGGGGCTTGAATACGAGCTCAAGCTCTACAACCGCGATCCCGAAACCCGGCTCGCTCCGCCCGAACTCAAAGCGCTGCACCCGATGCAGATTGCTCCCCTGATCGAGGACGGCGACCTGTTGCTTGGCGAAAGCGGCGCGATTGTGGAGTACATCATCGGAAAATACGCGCCTGACACCGCTCTGGTGCCCGGCCCTGACAGCCCCGACTTCGCCGATCACCTCTATTGGTTTCATTTTGCCAACGCGACCTTCATGACCAACGGCATGATGCAGATCGCGGTGTCCTTTACCGGAGCGGACATGCCCGCCCCAATGATGAACCGGGTCAACAACGCCTGGGAACAGGTTGAGCGGCGGCTTGGTGAGGCGGATTATTTCGGCGGCGCGCAGATGACGACAGCGGATATCATGATGGTGTTTCAGCTCACCACGTCGCGTGCTTTTCGCGAGATGCCGATCGACGACAAGCCCATTCTTCACGCCTACCTGACGCTCATCGGCGCGCGCGAGGCCTATCACAACGCCATGGCCAAGGCCGAGCCGGGATTCCCGCCCAAGCTGGATTGAACCGCAAGACCCACGCCGCTGCGTCTCTTCAGAAGGGCGCGGCGGCGAATGCGTGTGGGTCAGTAAAACGCCAACTGGTTCGAAATCGCAAGGAGACGCTGATCGCGCGACCAGATGCGCGTGACCTGGCTGAAACGGCCCGAATAGACCCTATCGCTCGACGCCTCGACCAGCAGATAGTCGCTCGCGCAGGCCGCCAGTTCCTCAGCCGAGCACATCACATGCAGATCATACTGAACCGTCGCGCCAAAGCGCGGGGTGGTGTCGACGAAGAACGTGCGCGGCATCGGCGTATCGGACAGAGCCAGCAGCGCTTTTGCATCCCAGGGTCGGTCCGCCGCATCGCGCACCCAAAAGGCGGAATGCGGGCGCTCCTGCGCGGTAAAGGGCTGGCCCAGCGCCACGCGCTGATCGTAGCGACGGAGGAATTTGGGCCCCGGTTCGTTGGGCAGAGGCGGCGCGTCTTCGGGCGCGATCACCTCGGGAAAGGCGCATGTGTAGTCGAGCGGCTTGTCCTTGATATCGCTGAACACATAGTCTGCGGCAAAGACCAGGGCGTCGTCCTGTGCGCCTGTTTCAGGGCTGAATTCGGCGCGCACAAAATTGGTGCGCCGCCCTTCGCGCAAAAGACGGATATCGATCATCATCCCGCTTTCGGGCAGCGGTTTGAGGAAGCTGGCCACCACGCTTGCCAACATGCCGGTTTGCGGGCGCGCCTCTTGCACCGCGGCATAGCCCAGCGCCAAGGCCCACCCGCCAAAGGCTGAGGAGAAGTTCCAATAGGCCTCGCCGCCAGAGGATTTGAACCGGGTCTGCGAAACCGCTTCAAGCGCGGTCGCTTTGTCGAGCGGGAAGTTGGCCATCACAAGCGGGTCCTTTTTGGGCAAGTGGGTTAAGAGATGAGCGCGTTTGCCGCGCGTCCGGATTGTTGAACGCACCTGTTCAGTTTAGTTCCCCGAAAACGAAAAACTGAGCCGATCCGTGTTTGCGCGCTGCCTTTGCGGGCCCACCCCTTGCGCCAATCTATTGTCACGGTATGTGTCGATAATTAGGCCGTGGCAACACTCGGCAAACGGTCCATTACCAAGCGATACCCGATCGCGCTTGCCGCTTGCACTAATGCCCCATATTAGCGTGGGGCGATTGTCGCGTGCCAAGGCGCGGGGTTCGAAAAGCACAAAAGAGAGGTTTGCAATGCTGCGGATAGCGGGTTTCACAATTGTCGGCGTGCTGGTTTTGGTGGCGGCGGTGCTTGGTTCGGCTCTGCTCATCAAGCCGGGCGATCTGCACGATTTTGAGTCCGGCGACTTCTACAAGACCAGCGCCGCGCAAACCGATCCGGGCGACACCGAGCTGCTCGAAAGCCTTGCCTATGATCAGACGCTGGGCGGCGATCTGTCCGCGGCAACTGGGCTGGACCTGCATGTCTATCCCAATTTCCTCCCGCAAGTGCGCCGCTACGCCTGGTATCCCTATCGCTCCGATGACACGCTGACGATCACCCCGACCTGGTCGAGCGACGTTGCCAATGTGCTCGTCAACGGCGAAGCGCACGCGCTTGATGCGCCGATCACGCTCGATGCCTCGGCGCACGGGACAGAGATCGCAATCACTGCGACCAACGCCGATGGCTCGCGCCGCGCGAACTATGCGATCCTGACGATGCCGTATAACTTCCCGCCGCTGCGGACCAAGATCACCGATCCTTCGCAAGTTGCGCCCGGCGTGATCACCGGCATGCAGGCCGCCCCCAACAACGCAACCTATTCGCGCCGCAAGGTCATCCACGCGCTGCTCTATACCCAAGGGATTGGCGGCACGTTCAAAATGCTGGCCAAGGCGCGCAAACAGCCGTTTGACGATTTCATCGGCGTCCCGCTGGAGCGCAATCTCGACTTTGAGAACCGCGAATATCTGCCGTTTGTGAACTTCGTGCTCGATAAATACGGCACCCCGCTCAAATACAACAATTACGCCGCGCGCACGATCTTCCTGCCCTTTACGACCGAAGACGATGACGGCCTGCTGCCCCAACACGGCTTTGCCTATAAAGAGATCGTGATGAACGATGACGCGCATTTCGCCGAAGCGATCTCGCGCAGCTTCATCGCCCCCAAGGGCGAGGCGACGCGCACCGAGGTGCCACGCCATCTCGATCAGTTTGACGATGGCCACCACATCACCGTCACCCCGCACGGGACACTGCAAAACCTGTTCTACCGCATCCATCCCAAAGGTACGGTGATCAAGAATGGCGACACGCTCGACGTGAACGTCACCAGCACCTATCTGTTCGAGCTCAACGATGAAGGCGAGATCACTTGGGAGTGGGATTCGATTGATCATTTCCCGCCTTCGACCACCGGCTCCTACCTGCCGAGCGACCGCTACTCGGAATGGGATTACTTCCACACCAACGGCGTGCGCTTTGCGCCAGGCGGCAAGCAATTGCTGGTCAGCGCGCGCTATCTGCGTTCGGTTGCCAATGTCGAATACCCATCGGGCGAGGTGAACTGGGTGCTGGGCGATCCCGCCGGTGCGATCAACCAGTTCACCTATGTCGATGATCCGCTGGGCGGGGTGAGCTCGCTCCACGCAGCCGTCATGCGCGGCGAGGATGAGGTCCTGGTGTTCGATAACGGCCACTACCCCACGCCCGAATTTAAGGAGGGCACCTACATCTACGGCGCCCCGATCGAAACGCGCCACGATTACACCCGCGTGGTCTCGTACAAGCTCGACCTTGAAGCGATGACCGCGACCTATCAGCGCGAATGGACCTATCCGGAATTCATGGTGCGCACCGCCGGTTACCTGATGTTTGTCCCGCGCGAAGAGACGGGCGAGGATGGCGAGACTGAGACAACCGAGAACCTGCTGATCAGCTGGGGCTCAGGCGGCGCGTTCACCGAGTACAACGCCGATGACGAGCTTATCGTGTCGACCGATACGGGCGGGATGACCTACCGTTTCTACAAGTTCGACCTCGATCATTGGATGGAATGAGCGAAGCTGGCAGGGGGGCCTGGTCTTTCACAGCGAAAAGCAGAAAACCCCCGCGGCAACGCTGACGACCCCGGCCCATTTGAGGCCGGTCATCTCTTCACCCAGGAACGCAACGCCAACCAGCGCGGCAAAGACGATGCTGGTCTCGCGCAGCGCGGAAACGTTGCCCATGCCCGATTGGCTCATCGCCCACACCGCGATGCAATAGCCCAGCGCGCCCAGCATCCCGGCGGTCGCGATTTGGAGGCCGTCTTTGCCGCGCGGCACCGGCATCGGGCGGCGTCGGATCACCAGATAGAGGCTCGCAACCAGACCGTTGCCGATCAGCGCCTGCCACGCCGCGTAGCCTTCCGCGCTGCCGGCCAACCGCACGCCAAGCCCGTCAATCACCATATAGCCCGCGATAAAGCCGCCGGTCGCAATCGCGGTCGCCACCGCCCTTGGGCTGGCCCGCCCCTGCCCGGATGCAAGCGCCAAAATGCCAAGGCACACCAGAGCGATACCGGTAAGGTCGAACGCTTGCGGAAGCTCGCCCGCCACAATGAAGGCGCCCAGCGTCACAAGCAGCGGCGCGCTGCCCCGCGCGATGGGGTAAACCTGCGCCAGATCCCCATAGCTGTAGGCCCGGATCAGAAACAGCGCGTAGCCGATCTGAAGCGCGGCCGAGGCCAGCATGTAGGGCCAGCTCGCCGAGTCCGGTGGCTCGAACGCAAACAGGAATGGCAGCGTCGCGAGCGCGCCGAACAGCGAGATCACGCAGATCGACAAGAGCCGGTCCGAGCTGCCTTTGACCATCGCGTTCCAGGTCGCGTGAATGACGGCCGCTGCGAGCAGCAGACCAATGACGAAGGGCGACAAACCTAAGAAATCCCCTCACGCTTCAGCAATTCGCGCTTGATCTCAGGGCCATAGGCATAGCCGCCGATCGAGCCATCGGCCTGCACCACCCGGTGGCATGGGATAAGGACAGCGATGTTGTTGGCCCCGTTGGCGCTGCCGACCGCGCGGCTGGCCTTGGGATTGCCGAGCGCCGCGGCGAGCTCTCCGTAAGAGCGTGTCTCGCCCGCCGGGATATCGCGCAAGGCCGCCCAGACGCGCTGCTGGAAGGCGGTGCCTTTGACATCGAGCGGGATCGCCGCGCCCCCTCCATTTGGGCCGCCTTTGCCCGGTTCTTCGACCGCGGCGACGACCTGTTGGAAAAGGGACGCAAAATCGTCGCCCGCTTCGACCAGATCCGCTTTGGGAAAGCGCGCGGCGAGCTCCGCCTCGCCCTCATCAAACGCGAGGCAGCACACGCCCTTGGACGTCGCCGCGACCAGCATCGCGCCCAAAGAGGTGGGGATCACGCTCCAATGGATCCGCCGCCCCGCCCCGCCCTTGGCCCAATCGCTTGCGCTCATACCCAATTTGCCTTTCATCTCATCGTAGAACCGCGAGGGCGCCGAATAGCCCGCCGCGTAAAGCGCATCGCTTACGCCCGCCCCACTTGCCAGCTGCGCGCGCACGCGTTCTTCGCGCAAGGCGCGGGCAAACGCGGCCGGGGACAGACCCACAGTGCGGGTGAAGAGCCGCTGGAAATGCGCGGGCGAGTAGCCGGTAAGCTCGGAGAGATCCTCAAGCGTCACGCTCTCGCCCTCAACGCTCGCCGCGCGGATCGCGGCAATCGCGGCGAGCACGCAGGCCTCTTCCGCGCTTTGCGTATCGGGCGAGCAGCGTTTGCAGGGGCGCAATCCTGCCGCGCGCGCGTCGGCCGGCGTGGCGTAAAAGCGGACATTGCGGCGCAAGGGCGCGCGCGCCGGGCAGCTCGGGCGGCAGTATATCCCGGTCGAGTGCACGCCGGTCACAAACGCGCCGTCAAACCGGCGGTCTTTCGCAAGCGCGATCTGCCAGCGTTCATCGTCGGTCAGGGTGTCTTTGTGTGTCATATCGATCATCTAGCGGATCGCGCCGCGCGGCGCGTCCCGAACCTTGCGCTCAACCTTTCGCAACAACAACCAACAGGTTCATTGCCCTGCAACACGCGATTTGGATAATACAAAAGAGATTTTGCGGTTCTTCGTTGAAAATGGGGCAATAGAATGAAGGTCAACGCGCTTTTGATACTTGGCACAGGATTGAGCGCGCTCGCTGCGCTGCCGGGCTATTCCCAGACATCGAGCGAGGCGGCGCTCGAAGCCTCGTGCCGCACGACCGAGGTGACTATGCCCGATTCGTGCCCGTGCACGGTTACCAAAGCGCGCGAAGTTGGCCTCAACGACGCGGAACTTGCTTCGCTGTTCAAGGATGACGGGCATTCGCAGCCGGTCGACCAGAGCAAATATGGCGCGTTCTGGCAGGTGAAGTCGCAATGCATCGCCGACACAATGATGGCCAGCCTCGGTGTGTCGAACGGCAATCCGCTGCCCGGGATTCCCGCCAATATGCGCCCGCAAATGCCGGGCGCGCAGCCGCCTGCACCCGCACCGGCCACAGCGCCAACCGCCCCGCCGCCGTCGCCCGCTTTGGACACCCCGCCCTCGGTCGCGACCTCGACCCGCAGCGCGCCGCCGGTCACCTCGACACAGGCGCCCGCCGCTGAGCTTGGTCTGGCAACCGCGTCAACTTCACTCACGGCCATCGCGCCAGCCGGGGTTGCAACGTCCACCAAGGTGACGACCAGAGAGAATGGCGACGAGGTGGTCGAGACCAAATACGCCTTCCAGGGCAGCGACTATTACTTCAATTACAACAAGGTGTTGGAGGGAATGCCGGGCGTGCTGGAAAGAGCGCGCGGCCTGCTGGCGGAGGACCTCGCGCGGATCGCTGAATTTGATGGCCCGTCCGGTCAATCCTATCGCGATGAGGAGAACACGTTCTGGTCTATCGGAACCCAGCTTGGCCCTCTCGCGCCGATTATCGCCTCGGGCTACACCAACAATCGCCCGGCCGGACAATTCCTCTATTCAGGGATTTACGACACGAAGCTGGGGCGCGAGATCGCCTGGTCGGATGTGTTCGAGCCGCGCGTGTGGAACGGCGCTATCCGCGAGCATTACTGCGCCGGCCTTCAGGCGGAACGGTTTGAGAAAGATACGTGGGAATACAGCGTGTTCTGCCCGGACTTCGAAAGCTTGATGATCGATTTCGAACCGCAGGATGATGGCACGCTCAAACTGTCCTTTGCCGCTTACAACGGGGTTGCGGGTTCGTATGGGGAAGGGCCCTATGAAAGCGTGGTGCCGCTGACCGCCAAGCTGCTCGCCGCGGTGCGCCCGGCCTATCGCGACGCCTTTGCCGAGTTTGCGCCCTCCACCGAGCAGCCGCTGATCGCGCGCGAGGGGCGTCAGCACTACCCTACCCCGCACTACATGGACCGCGACACCGTCAATCTCGATTTCGACTACAGCTGGAACGGGGCACAGGTCTCATCCTATAGCGGGCTCAGCTGGGAATTGCGCAAACGCGCCGCCGAAGACTTCGCGATCATGAGCGCGCGCGCCGATGAAATGGTCGCGAGCGGCCAGCCCGGTCCGATCCAGTTTGAAGTGCTGTGGACCATGGGCGATCCGGTGGGCAAGCGGCTCACGAATGTCCGGTTCCTCGAAGTCGCAGTGGTCAAGGGGCGCGAAAAGCTCCTGCACGAACGAGAGGGCGACACCATCTTATGGGACAACACCGACAATCAGGAGGTGATGCTCAAGGATATCTTCCCGCGCGATTGGAACACGACGATCCCCGCGAACCTTTGCAGTTCGCTCAATGACAATCTGGTGGCTCAGGGCAAAGGGCGTATGGCGACCTGTCCCACGATTGAAGACACGCAAGTCTCCTTCATGATCGGAATGGATGGCGACCACTTCCTCAACTTTCAGCTGCTGGGTCGCTACAAGGATGTGATCAACGGAGGTTGGACCATCCCGGTGACCAAGCCGATAAAGGCGCGGGCCAACCCCAAATATCGCGGCGATCTGGTGGTCTATTGACCGCTTAAGCCTTTTGCACGGTGGGTGGAGGGTCGTCCCGATGTTGCACCGGGCTGGCGGCTGGGCCTAAAGCCGTCGCCATGATCCGTCTCTGGTGCCTTTCTTGCGCCCTTATGGGCAGCCTTGTGGTCGCTTTGGCTGGCCCGGCGCACGCCGATCCGGGCGATGTCGACGCGGCGGCGCGCGGGGTTGTGCGGGTTGTTCTGATCGACACACAAGGGCCGGAGGGCGAGGCGGCGGTCAGTCCCGTCAGCCATGGCAGCGGCTTTGCGGTGACGCCGACGCTGATTGTCACCAACGCCCATGTCATCCGCGAGGCTTTGCAAGACGACACGCTGCGCATTGGTGTTGTCCCATCGGAAAGCGTCGGGGACACCGGCAACGGTGCGTTTGCGCGCGCGGTTTCGGTGTCTCCGCGCAACGACCTGGCGCTGCTTGAGATCGCTGAGGATGGCTTGCGCCTGCCACCCTTGACCGTGGCCGGGGTGGTGAGCGGTGACATGGGCGAGGTGTCGGCGGTTGGCTACCCGATGAATGTAGACCTCGCGCAGGGGCTGGAGATTGCCGATATCTTCGACGCGCAGCCGCCGGTTAAAAGCCGCGGCTTTCTATCGGGGCAACGTCCCAGCCGGCAGTTTGACACGCTGCTCCACACCGCACCGATTGCGCGGGGCAATTCGGGCGGGCCATTGCTCGATTCCTGCGGACGTGTGGTGGGCGTCAATTCCTTTGGTGCGGATTCGGATGGGTCGGACGCGGAGTTTTACTTTGCGGTCTCGCTGCGCGAACTTCTGCCCTTCCTGCGCGCCAACGATGTTGAGCCGATCACGAACGCCTTGCCCTGCCGCTCGATCGATGAACTGAACGCGGCCGAACTGTCCCGCTTCGAAGCGCAGCGCGCCGAGGCCCGCGAGCGTATAACCGCGCGCGACGCGCGCCTGCGCGAGGCGCGTGAAGCGGCGCGCGACCAGGCGCTGCTCGAGATTTCCGAAGCGCGCGACAACGCCATCGCTCTTGCGCTGGTCTTGCTGTTACTTGGTGTCCTTGCCGCCGGGATCGCTGCACGGTTGCGACGCAGCGCGCCGATCGCCGACGGCCAGGGCGAGCAACCCGCCCCCACTCCAGCGCCCGAACCGCGCGTGATCATCGCCGCCGGCCTTGCGGGCGCGTGTTTTATCGCGATGGTGCTTGTGTGGGTGACCCGCCCCGGATTTGCCGAACTGGAAGATCGTATCACAGCGCTGCTTGGCGACACTCAAGGGGCTGGCGAGGACGACACCCAGCCTCCTTCGCTCGCCGGGGATGGCACTTTGATCTGCACTTTCATTCCCGAACGCAGCCGTGTCACCGGCGCGCGCATTGACGATGTGGAATTCGATTGGGCGGCCGATGGCTGCGTCAACGGCCGCACGCAATACGGAATGATTGGCGGGGAATGGACCCGCGTGTTCGTGGCCGACGATCAAACCGCGGTTTCGATCAACGTCTACGATCCGCAAAGCCGTATCTTCCGCACGGATCGCTACCTGGTCGGCCGCGCCGCGATGAACGCGGCGCGCGAGGCGCGCAACGCATACACCCCGCCCGCATGCGGAATAACCGACGCCGCGCGCGTTTTGGGCGAACAGCAAGCGGCCGTTATCGCCGGCTTGCCTGACCGTCCCAACGAACGGGTTGTCTATTCGTGCGAAGCGGCCGGGCCACGCCCGCAAAATCAACAATAGTTTCAAACGGTCTTGTCCGAATCGGCCCAGCGCCCTTACGTTCAAGGGAGGTGCGATTTACGGGGGTCTTCATGTTCCGCAGACTTGTGTTCATTTTGCTGTTTTGCGCGCTTTGGCCGCAAGCTGTGCAAGCCGAACAACAAGACATTGAACTGGCCAAACGCGGAGTTGTGCGGATCGTGGTGGTCGAGCGCGGCCGGGGTGAGCCCATCGGGTTTGGCACTGGCTTTGCCATCTCCAACCGGAAGATCGTAACCAATTGGCACGTGATCGAAGCGGTGCGCGACCGGAGATACCAGCGCGGCGTGGCGGTCTATGTGGTGCCGTCCGAAGGCGATGACCCGGCCCCTGTGCGTGTTCTGAAGGTCGATCGCGATCGCGATCTGGCGCTTTTGCAAACGCCGGACTCGCTGGCCTTGCCGCGCCTTACGCTGCTCGATCAGTCGGACATTGCAGGCCAGGAAGTCGTCGCGATCGGCTATCCCATCTCAAACGACCTGGCTCTGGTCGACAATGTCGGGGCGCTCTTGCGACGGTTGCAACGCTCAACCCCGCCCGTGCCGACCGATGGCCGGATCGGGTCAAGGCAGGTCTTCAAATCGCGGGTCGAGGTGTGGTCGCACAGCGCCACCATCTCACCAGGCAATTCGGGCGGACCGCTGGTCGATGATTGCGGGCGGGTGGGTGGCGTGAACACCTTCATCTCCTCGCCCGATTTGCCGGGACAGCTCAACTACTCGGTGACCATGAGCGAGGTGTTCGAGTTTCTGGGCACCTATCGGAACGAGGACACAGCGATCTCCTCCTTCGCGTGCCGCCCGCGCGCTGAGATCGAAGCGGCGCGGGCGCAATATCTCGAAGAGGAACTGGCCGAAGCCTCATTGCGAAAGGCCAATTTCGAAGCGAGCCAGACCCGGTTGATCGAAGAGGCGGAAACGAGCGCGTCCTCGCAAAAGACCGGCCTCATCCTTTTGGCGATCGTTCTTGTCCTCGCCGGCTTTGGCGCGGGCGCGTACGCGGTGACGCAGGCCCAGGGCGGCGGAGCCGGTGGCAAGCGCGCTGGCCGACGTCGAGGGCGCAAGCGCCGTGGCAAAGGCGGCGCAGGCGGCAATTCCACGGTCCTGCTCGCAGGCGCAGGAGGAGCGATTGCGGTGGCGGCGGGCCTCGTCACGCTCGCCTTCATTCCGGGCGAAGGCGACGCCAGGGATGCCATCGCCCCTGAGCTTGAGAAGCTGAAGACCGACTTTGCCGCAGGGCCGAACGCGCTGCGCGAAGGGCCGCTGCGCTGCTCTCTCAACGAAGACCTCAGCGTCATTCGCGGCGCCCCGGAACGCGAGGTGACGTTTGAATACCGCGACGAGGGCTGTCACGGCTCGACCCAATATGCGAGCCAGGACGGCGCGTGGGCGCGCGTCTTTGTGCCGCGAGAGGACAACAAGGCCCGGCTGGCCATCATTGATCCGGCCTTGCGCGAATACCGCAATGAGATTTTCATGCTCGGCCGCGCGCAATGGGCCGAAGTGCGCGAGCGGCAAATGGAAAGCTCCGCCCCGTCATGTGGAGCGCAGTCCGGGCCGGAGACGGTGGCGCGCCTCCAAAACCCGGTCCTCGACATGCTGCCCGAAGAGCCCAACGAGGAATGGATCTACACCTGCAGCAATGAATGAAACCCGGCTTTCTTTCGCCCACGCTGATGTGCGAACCGGGCGTTTTGGGTCCGCTTATGAAAGGCGGCATTCCTGATGCAGCAGGCGCTGGTTCTGGCCTCTGTCGTGCTCGGCGTTGCGATCGCGTTTGAGCTTGATCACTTCAACAAGGTGGTGCGCGCCAAGAATGTGAGGTGGCACTGGGCGCAGCCGCTGTTCGCCGCCTTTGTACTGCTGGCCATCCTCGCCTTTTGGTGGAGCGCGGTGATCTATACGACCGGACCCGACGCCGACACCGAAATGAGCCTTGGGGCGTTTCTGCCGCTGATGCTGCAAATGATCCTTTTGGCCCTGATGGCCGCGGTGTCCTTTCCCGATACGATACCGGAGGAAGGCCTCGATCTGGCCGAATACTATCAGGAAAATCGCGTCTATCAGTGGTCGCTCTTCCTCGCCTATTTCGGGTTGGTTCACACCGCTTACGTTATCGCCACCGCGCGCGCGGCGACCTCGATCGCCGATATGTGGGTGGTGGTGCCCGACACGATCATGGTGGGCCTCTTCTCACTCATGATCTTCGCCCGCAAATGGTGGCAGGTGGCGCTTGGTTTTGCGGTGTTCTCTTTCATCCCGGTCGTCTGGGCGACACGGCTCATACTGAACTGATCGAGCGCAAAGAGGGCGAGCCGGTCAGACCATCACGCCTGACCAGCATCGGCGCCCGACTACGCCGCCAGCGCTTCACCTGAGAGCGTGATGCGGTGCATTTCGCGGTAGTGACCGGCGTAATCGTTGATCGCGTTGTGCCAGCTTGTGCGGTTGTCCCAGATTGCGACCGTGCCCGGCTTCCATTGCAGCCGGCACTGGTTGTCATCGGTCAGCGCCGCATCGAAAAGCTCTTCGAGCAGCGGGCGACTTTCCTCCGGCGTCTGCCCGACGAAATTGATCGTGAAGGCGCGGTTGACATAGAGCAGCTTGCGCCCCGTATGCGGGTGACGGATCACAACCGGGTGGACCGCGCCGGTTTCGAGATCCTGCCCGCGCAAAGTCGCGCCCTGATCGGTCTGCGCGTAAATGCCATCGGCTTTGTAGACATGATCCGCCGTGTGGAAGGCTTCGAGCCCTTCGATCCGCGTCTTGAGATCATCCGAAAGAGCGTCATACGCCGCGCCCATATGCGCCCACATCGTGTCGCCTCCGGTGGGCGGCAATTCGCGCGCGACCAGAACCGAGCCCATCGCCGGGATCTGATCATAGGAATGGTCGGTGTGCCACGCCCCTCCGATATTGACCACCTGATCGGGTTCTTTCTTGACGATCGCAATCTCGGCGTAGTCTTTGGTGAGCGGAAAGTAGTTGTTGATGTCGATCCCGCCCCAACGGCGGCCAAACTTGATATGGTCTTCTTTGGAGAAGGTCTGATCGCGGAAAACAGCCACGCCATGCTCGTAAATGGCGTTCCTGATGTCCTCCATTTCCGCATCGCTGCACGTCGCCAGCGCGACACCGGAAATCTCGACCCCGCATTGGGGGGCCATCGCTGTCAGTTTCATTGCTCTCTCCCACGTGACTTTTGACACATTGGCCGCAAAATGGCTTACATTAAAGCTCGTGTCCAGAGGGCGGCTTGCATCCTAGGAACCCCGGTGCTAGGCGCGCGCCAGCCTTGGACAGGGCCGCTCTCACGCGCCCGCTATTGGACAAGGCGAGACAAACACATTTTTTGCCCCTCCCAAGAAGGATGCACGAGCGCGTGGATATTTCCGCCGGTATACAGGCCAGCCTAGCAGGACGCTACGCTTCGGCCCTGTTCGAGCTAGCGAGCGAGAACGGAACGGTGACCTCTGTTGAAACCGATCTTGCGACTCTGGGCGCTGCCTTGAGCGAATCGGAAGAATTGGCGCGCGTCACCACCAATCCGGAACTCTCGCGCTCCGCACAAGGCAAGGCGGTGGCTGGCGTGGCGAACCATCTGGGCCTTTCGGACCTCACCACCAATTTCCTCGGCGTGCTTGCGGCCAATCGCCGCTTGTCCGCGCTGCCCGGCATGATCGATGCGTTCAAAACCATCGCGGCGGCTCAGCGCGGCGAAGTGACCGCAACGGTCACCAGCGCCCACCCGCTCAGCGACGCGCAGATCGATACGCTTAAGAACAAGCTGACTGTGCGCGAAGGCCGCACCGTCATGCTCACCGCCGATGTCGACCCCGAACTGCTCGGCGGTCTCGTTGTTACCATTGGATCGCAGCGCATTGATGCCTCGATCCGCACCCGTTTGAACTCGCTTGCACAGGCCATGAAGGCCTAACCAAGAATAAGGCTCAAGAAGGCCCAAAGGACTACGAAAATGGAAATCCGCGCCGCAGAAATCTCCAAGGTCATCAAGGACCAGATCGCCAATTTCGGCACCGAAGCCGAAGTCAGCGAAGTCGGCACTGTTTTGAGCGTGGGCGATGGTATTGCCCGCATTCACGGCCTCGACAAGGTGCAGGCTGGTGAAATGGTTGAATTCGCCAACGGCGTTCAGGGCATGGCGCTGAACCTTGAAGCGGACAATGTCGGCGTCGTGATCTTCGGCTCGGACGCTGAGATCAAGGAAGGCGACACCGTCAAGCGCACCGAGACCATTGTCGACGTGCCCGTCGGCAAGGGCCTGCTGGGCCGTGTGGTGGACGCGCTGGGCAACCCGATCGACGGCAAGGGCCCGATCAAGGACGCTGAGCGCAAGCGCGTCGAAGTCAAAGCGCCTGGCATCATCCCGCGCGAATCGGTCAGCGAGCCGGTGCAGACGGGTCTTAAGGCAATCGACGCTCTGGTTCCGGTTGGCCGTGGACAGCGCGAGCTGATCATTGGTGACCGTCAGACGGGTAAGACCGCCGTCGCGATCGACACCTTCATCAACCAGAAGCCGATCAACGAAGGCGACGACGAGAAGAAGAAGCTCTACTGCGTCTATGTCGCGGTGGGTCAGAAGCGTTCGACGGTCGCTCAGATCGTCAAGCAGCTCGAAGAAAACGGCGCGATGGAATATTCCATCGTCATCGCCGCGACCGCTTCGGAGCCCGCCCCGCTGCAATATCTCGCGCCCTACACCGGCTGCGCCATGGGTGAATTCTTCCGCGATAACGGCATGCACGCGGTGATCGTGTACGATGACCTCTCCAAGCAGGCCGTCGCCTACCGTCAGATGTCGCTGCTGCTGCGTCGTCCTCCGGGCCGCGAAGCCTATCCGGGTGACGTGTTCTATCTCCACAGCCGCCTGCTTGAGCGTGCTGCGAAGATGAACGAAGACAACGGCCATGGTTCGCTCACCGCGCTGCCGATCATCGAAACGCAGGCGGGCGACGTGTCGGCCTATATTCCGACCAATGTGATCTCGATCACTGACGGCCAGATCTTCCTTGAAACCGACCTGTTCTACCAGGGTATTCGCCCTGCAATTAACGTCGGCCTCTCGGTCAGCCGTGTGGGCGGCGCCGCGCAGACCAAGGCGATGAAGAAGGTTTCGGGCTCGAGGAAGCTGGACCTTGCGCAATACCGCGAAATGGCGGCGTTCGCGCAGTTCGGTTCGGACCTTGACGCGGCGACGCAAAAGCTGCTCAACCGCGGCGCGCGTCTGACCGAGCTTTTGAAGCAAGCCCAGTTCTCGCCGATGCCGTTTGAAGAGCAGACCGTGTCAATCTTTGCCGGCACGAATGGCTATATCGACAGCGTCGAAGTCGCGCGCGTGGGCGAGTATGAAGAGCAGATGCTCGCGTTTATCCGCGCGAACCACGCGGACATCCTCAGCGACATTCGCGACACCAAGAAGTTCGAAGGCGACGTGAAGGACCGCACCGTCGCGGCTCTCGACGCCTTCGCCAAGCAGTTCGCTTAAGAGGTAGGCTCACGTGCCCTCACTCAAGGAACTCAAAGGTCGGATCAACTCGGTCAAATCGACCCAGAAGATCACCAAGGCCAAACAGATGGTTGCCGCGGCCAAGCTGCGCCGCGCGCAAGCCGCCGCCGAAGCCGCGCGTCCCTATGCCGAGCGTCTGTCGGGCGTGATGGCCTCGCTCGCCAGCAAGGTCACCGGAGATGGTGCGCCCAAGCTGCTTTCGGGCACGGGATCCGACAGCCGCGTGCTCCTCGTCGTGGTCAACACCGACAAGGGTCTGTGCGGCGGTCTCAACTCGAACCTCGTCAAGGCGGCCAAAGCCAAAGCGCAAGATCTGATCGCGGATGGCAAAGATGTGACCTTCTATCTCGTCGGCAAGAAGGGCCGCGCGCCGCTGGCCCGCGATTTTGCCAATCAGATCGGCAAACATTTTGACACCAGCGTCGTGAAAACGCCCGGCTTCGACGAAGCCGACGCGATTGGCACCGAGCTGCTCGAAATGTTCGAGGCAGGCGCGTTTGATGTCGCGCACCTCGTCTATCCCACTTTCAAGAGCGCGCTGGCGCAAGACCCGACGATCGATCAGCTGATCCCGGTTCCCTCCCCCGAGGCGAGCGAAGACAGCGGCGCGGTTGTCGAATACGAGCCGGGCGAAGAGGAAATCCTCGAAGCTCTGCTGCCGCGTTATGTGAAGACGCAGCTGTTTGGCGCGCTGCTCGAACGCGAAGCGTCCGAACACGGCGCCTCGATGACCGCGATGGATAACGCCACGCGCAACGCCGGCGACCTCATCAAGGATTTGACGATCCAATACAACCGCAGCCGTCAGGCCGCGATTACGACCGAACTTATTGAAATTATTGCTGGCGCTGAAGCGCTCTAATCGAAGGCTAAGGAACAACAAGAATGGCCACCGCAACCGCTAACCTGACCACCGCTGGCACCATTGCCCAGGTCATCGGCGCTGTCGTCGACGTGCAGTTCGAAGGCGAACTGCCCGCGATCCTCACCGCGCTGGAAACCAAGAACCAGGACAAGACGCTCGTCCTCGAAGTCGCGCAGCACCTTGGCGAGAACACCGTTCGCACCATTGCGATGGATTCGACCGAAGGCCTCACCCGCGGCGGCGAAGTGATCAACACCGGCGCGCAGATCAGCGTGCCCGTTGGTCCAAAGACGCTGGGCCGCATCATGAATGTCGTGGGCGAAGCGATTGACGAGCGCGGCCCCATCGGCGCCGACATGAGCGCGCCGATCCACGCCGAGGCTCCTCCCTTTGTGGACCAGTCGACCGAAGCGGCCATTCTCGTCACCGGGATCAAGGTCATCGACCTGCTCGCTCCTTATGCCAAGGGCGGCAAGATCGGCCTGTTCGGCGGCGCGGGCGTCGGCAAGACCGTGCTCATCCAGGAGCTGATCAACAACATCGCGAAGGGCCATGGCGGCGTCTCCGTATTCGCCGGTGTGGGTGAGCGCACGCGTGAGGGCAACGATCTCTACCACGAATTCCTCGATGCCAACGTCATCGCCAAGGATGAAGACGGCAACGCGATCAGCGAAGGCTCGAAAGTGGCGCTGGTCTTCGGCCAGATGAACGAGCCTCCCGGCGCGCGCGCACGCGTGGCTCTGTCGGGTCTGACCATGGCGGAATATTTCCGCGATCAGGAAGGTCAGGACGTGCTGTTCTTCGTCGACAACATCTTCCGCTTTACGCAAGCCGGTTCGGAAGTGTCCGCGCTGCTCGGTCGTATTCCGTCAGCGGTGGGCTATCAGCCGACCCTGTCGACCGACATGGGCAATTTGCAAGAGCGCATCACCTCGACCAATAAGGGCTCGATCACTTCGGTGCAGGCGATCTACGTGCCGGCCGATGACTTGACCGACCCGGCGCCGGCGACGTCGTTTGCTCACCTTGACGCGACGACCACGCTGAACCGCGCAATCTCTGAGTTGGGCATCTACCCGGCTGTGGACCCGCTCGATTCGACCAGCCGCGTGCTGGAGCCGGGCGTTGTGGGCCAGGAGCATTACGACACCGCGCGCCGCGTTCAGGAAACGCTGCAGAAGTACAAGTCGCTTCAGGACATCATCGCCATTCTGGGCATGGACGAGCTTTCCGAAGAGGATAAGCTGACCGTCGCCCGCGCGCGCAAGATCCAGAAGTTCCTGTCGCAGCCCTTCCATGTGGCCGAGGTCTTCACCAACATCCCCGGCCTGTTCGTGCAGCTCGAAGACACGGTGAAGAGCTTCAAGGCGGTGGTTGATGGCGAATACGATCATCTGCCCGAAAGCGCCTTCTACATGGTTGGCGGCATCGACATGGCGATTGAGAAAGCTCAGAAAATGGCTGAGGACGCCTAAGAGCCATGGTCGCGGAGACCCTCAACGCTCCTTTACGGCTGGAGGACTGTGTCAACGACACCTGCCCCTGGTCGGGAAAGCCGGTCTCCGCTGACAGTCTGACGCTGTATCGCGGCCAGGTCCTTGGGTTCTGCAATCCCGGCTGTCGGGACAAATTTGAAGCGGCCACAAAGCACTTTGACGCGGCGATTGACGCGGACTTTTGAGCCTTTGGCGACGAGTTGAGCCATGATCACTGACGCCCTAATCGCGGCCGCGCTTGCTGTGTTGCCATTGCCACCTTCGGCGAATGAGACGGACAAGAATGCCGCTCCTGCCGATCGGCCGTCTGCGATTATCGCCGAGCTCGTCACACTGGGGTTCGAAGTCTGCCCGGCGATTGAGCGGGCACAAGGTGACAAGGGCTGGACCAGAAAGCTCGAACAACTCGGCTACGATTTCGAGTCAACCACTGGAGGGATGGTGCTGCTAGCGCGTCCCGACGCTCCCGGTGCGATTGCCCTTCATGTTGGACCAGCCAGCGGTTGGCGGCCGGACGGCAAGCCACTGAAGGCGAAGGCCTGTGTCATCTCCTTTGGTGGCGTTGAGCGCTTTGCAGACACGATCGCAGCGCTAAAGTCTGAACTCACAGCTCGCGGCTATGTGGACTACACTCCAGGCGCCGCGATCCAACAGAATTCGCGGTTTGCGCGTCAGACCGAGCGCGGCTATCAGACCTTCCAATTCTTTGAAATGGACAACGCGAGCAACGCACATCTGCCGTTGCCCACGTCGTCTCGAACAGCGTTTCTGACTGTTGTATCCTGACCCTTTAGGACACTTGTAATGCCCCTGCACTTTGAACTTGTAACGCCCGCCAAGCTGGTCCGCTCCGAAGAGGTCCACATGGTGGTCGTCCCCGGCACTGATGGCGAATTTGGCGTGCTCGAAGGCCACGCGCCGTTTATGAGCACGATCCGCGATGGCGCGGTGCAGGTGTTCAAGACGGCGGGCGCTGCGCCCGAAACCATCGAAGTGCGCGGCGGCTTTGCTGAGGTCGGCGACAGCGGCCTCACCGTGCTCGCGGAGCATGTCGAGGGCTGATTGGCTGCTCTTTTTCTTTGAGCGATATTGTATTGCCGAGCGCCTGGACTTACCCTCGCCCCCGATTTGAGGGGAGATGCCTATGCTGCGTCGCGGTTGGATTGCTATTGTTGGCTGCTTCGCTCTAGCCCTTGGGTCGAGTGCCACGGCGCAGGAAAGCGCCACGCAAATCTTCCAGCAGGTGATGAGCTCTCGCTCGCTCGACATGACGCCGCAGACTACTCTGGCGTTGGGTGGTGCCGCTGATGTCCTGTTCACGCAGTGCGACGATCTCTCCGTCTCCACTGAAGATCGTGTTGTGCTGGGAAGCTTCATCCAGACCGCGGCCACACGTGCAGCGGTGGGCGGTCGCTACAGCGATCCCAGCCTCTCCGAGACCCTAGGTAGCCAGGCCTCGGGGACGGCCTATTACAACGCAGCGGGTCTCTACGTGCTCAACACCTATGGCTGCGGCAAAGACGGCTCGGCCCTCTTGTCGCGGATCGCCGATACGATTCAAGCATCAAAGGCCAAAAGCGTCGAGAGCACTTTCGTAAAGACCTGCAAGGCGCGCCATAGCGAACAAACCTGCGTGTGCACCGCCGAGGTAGGGCGCGCCGTTGATCCCAATTTCGACAACCGCACATACTCCGCTGACACGATCCGATCGATCCTCGCTGCGAATCCGTTCCTGGGAATGCAGGTCGGCATGAAATGCGGGCTTTCAAACTACTAGGCAATCAGGCCATGGTTGTGGTCGATATCCCCCTTCACAAGCCCATTGATCCTCGCCACAACGGGCCGCAGAGATGCCCCCATAGGAGAGGACTTTTGAAGCTTGTTTCCACACTCGCCATCACGGCTGCGCTCGCAATGACCTTCACCACGCCCGCCGCCGCTGACGGCCATTCGCAGAAGGGCGAAGAGACCGCCACCGCTCCAATCCCGGGTCCTGAAGAAGACCCATACATCTGGCTTGAAGAGGCGCGCAGCGACGAAGCGCTCGCCTGGGTCGAGGCAGAGAACACCCGGACATTGGGCGTGTTGGAGGCCGATGAGCGCTTTGAGGGGCTCAAGGCCGAGGCGCTGGCGATCTACGACAGCGAAGACCGCATCCCCTATGTGAGCTTCCGCCCCGATGGGCTGTACAACTTCTGGCAGGACAAAGAGAATCCCAAGGGTCTGCTGCGCCGCACGACTCTGGAGAGCTATCAAAGCGATGAGCCCGACTGGGAGATCGTGCTCGACATCGACGCGCTCGCCGCAGAAGAGGGCAAGGAATGGGTCTATAAGGGCTCAACCTGTCTGCCGCCCAAACTCGAAAAGTGCATGATCGCGCTCAGCGATGGGGGCGAAGACGCAACCATCATGCGCGAGTTTGACATGACGACGAAAACCTTCGTCGAAGGCGGCTTCGAGCTTTCCGAAAAGAGCCAGGGCGGCGTGCAATGGCTCGACGAAGACACGCTGTTTGTCGGCCGCGACTTTGGCGAAGGCACGCTGACGGACAGCGAATACCCCTTCACCACGCGCGTGTGGAAACGCGGCACCGATCTGGCGGATGCAAACGAGCTCTTCCGGGGTGAGGCCAGCGATGTCTGGGCGGGCGCCAGCCTGGTCCGCGACGCCGCCGGCACAATCCACGCGACCACCGCCTTTCGCGGGGTCAGTTTCCACGAGGCGGAATATTTCTGGCTCAATCCCGACTATGAATGGGTCAAGCTCGACATACCGAAAAAGGCCTCGCCCTACGGCATCGTCGATGGGCATATGCTGCTTTCGACCGATGTCGATTGGGCGGTGGACGGGCAGACCTTTCCGGCCGACAGCCTGATCGCGGTCAGCCTGGATGAGTTCAAGAAAGACCCCAACGCGGCGACCAAAACGCTGGTGTGGGCGCCGGGTGAGCGCCAGACCAAGCGCGGCGGCGCGATCACAGCGGGGGCGTTGTATGTGGGCCTGCTCGACAATGTTGTTGGCAAGGTTTTGAAGTTCAACTTCGAAGCCAATGAGGATGGCGGGGCCTGGGTAAGCGAAGAGGTCGCCCTACCCGACAACGCGACCGTGGGCATCGCGGCAAGCTCCAACGAGAGCGAGCAGATCATGTTCACGGTGACGGACTTCCTCAATCCGACGACGCTTTACTATACGGATGGATCGGGCGATCCGGCGGTGCTGAAGACCTCACCGGCTTACTTCGATCCCGCTGGCATGGATGTCGAACAGCACGAAGCCACCAGCCAGGACGGGACCAAGATCCCCTATTTCATCGTCAAGCCGGCGGGCATGGAACTGACCGGCGAGACCGCCACGCTGATGACCGGCTATGGCGGCTTCCAGATCCCGCGCCTGCCCGGCTATCTGGGATCGACCGGCAAGATGTGGCTGGAGAAAGGCGGGGCCTATGTGCTCGCCAATTTGCGCGGCGGCGGCGAGTTTGGCCCGATGTGGCATCAGACCGCTATCCGCGAAAACAAGCAGCGCACCTGGGACGATTTCATCGCAGTGGGTGAGGATCTGGTGGCGCGCGGCTTCACCAGCCCGGAACATCTGGGCATACAGGGCGGCTCGCAAGGGGGCCTGCTGGTGGGCACCGCCTTTACCCAGCGCCCGGATCTGTTTGGCGCGGCGATTGTGCAGATCCCGCTGTTCGACATGGTGCGCTATCACCTGATCGGGCGCGGCGCGTCGTGGATCGGCGAATACGGCGATCCTCGCATCCCCGAACAGCGCGAATGGATCGATGGCTATTCGCCCTATCAAAAGATCGCCGAGGGCGTGGATTATCCCATGCCGTTCCTGTGGGCCTCGACCGCGGATGACCGCACCCACCCCGCGCACGCGCGCAAAGGCGCGGCGAAACTTAAAGGTCTTGGTCAGCCTTACCTCTATTACGAGGACACAACCGGAGGCCACTCTGGCGGCGTTGACAACGAACAGCGCGCCAAGCTTCAGGCGTTGCAATATGTGTACCTGATGCAAAGGCTGATGGACGAACGCGACGGCGGTTAGAACCGATAACGAACGGCAAACCCTGCCATTTTCGTGATCCAAGAGGGCCTCATCGTGCCGCGCGATGGGGCCCATTTTCCGATCTGTAAGCCAAGCCGACACTTTGCCTTCGGTTCACCGCAGATGATGCACGCGAAACATGGTTAGCGGGCGGTTAAAGAAACCCCGCAGCCTCACGTTAAGCGTGCTCGGCAATCCTCGCGCTCCCGGCGGCGTCGTCCGTCTGAAACGAACCAGGAGTGACCCGGAAATGGCGTACCCCCGCGACATGTCCATCGCCGATGCAATCAAGCAATACGGCCTACCCCGAAGCCATCGCGTGCACTGGTCCGACGCCCGCAAGGCCGACGTTGTGCAAGCGGTTCACGACCGCGTCATCAGCTTCCACGAAGCGCGCGAGCGCTATCTGCTAAGCCGCGGTGAATTTGAAAAGTGGGAACAGGATTTTCCACCCGGGCGTCCCGCTCAACCGGTGAGCGAAGACGCCTAAGGGTGCGCCTCAATCGCGCGTTTGATCACGGGACGACGACTTCGATCAGAACCTCGTTCCGGCGCATCTGTCCGGGAACCATGGGCGCATCGTAAAAGGCGTATTCGAAGTCACCCTTGGGCGTGAGGCCCTGCTTGCCGACCCATTCGCTCAGGAAATCTTCCATCTGCGCAAGGTCGCTGGCGGAGCCGTAGCCGTTGAACTTGACCGCCGCGACGCGCCGCGCGGGCACCGTTGTCAGGGTGATATCGTCAGGCGCGGTCGGCAGGGTGTCCATGGTAAACTTGGCCGGCATGACAAAGCGCATGCGCCAGCGGTCGGTTTCGGTTTCCTCCTGCAAGACAGGCGCGGTCATCGCGATCTTCTGATCCTGATCGACGCGCTCTTGCAAAACCGGCGCGGTCATCGCGATCTTTTCGCCGCCGTCGGGCCGGTCCTGGCCAAAGATGTACGCCGCCAGACGCCGGAAACTGCGCCCACTGGCTTGGCGCCGATCGCCGGAATGGACCACTTCGGCGACGATCATGGGTTCATAGTCGCGCAGCTCAAACGCCTCTTCGGCCGCGACAATGGCGTAGGCTGGCTCTTCGCTGCCGTCGCGATATTGCGCGTAGCTCACACTCGCCACCGCCGCTGCGCCCAGCGCTACGCCGACCCCAATACCAAGCCGCTTGGTCCAACCCATATTCGTCATCCTTTCGCTATCTCTAACACCAGCAGTTACGCGCGCGAAAGGTTCCCGGATGAGCGGGAGACGTAGTTGCAGCGATCACCCCCCGCGCGCCCCGCCCTGGATCGCGAGTTCTGCCACTTCGTCTCCATCATGGAGCGACTTCATGCGTCTTTCTTCGATGCCTCTTTCTTGCGCTTCATGGTGTCGTGAAAGCGATCGGCCCAGCCATCTTTGACAAGCTGCTCAGCGCGCACCATGCGCAATTCGCCGGCCGCAACGTCGCGGGTTACGGCTGAGCCTGCGGCAATGATAGCGTCGGCCCCGATCTTGACCGGTGCGATCAAGGCGCTGTTGGAGCCGATAAACGCCCGGGCGCCGACAGTGGTGTTGTATTTGAAATAGCCATCGTAATTGCAGGTGATCGTGCCCGCACCGATATTGGCGTATTCGCCGATGTCCGCGTCGCCCAAATAGGTGAGGTGGCTGGCCTTGGCCCCCTTGCCGAGCACCGCCTTCTTCATTTCGACGAAGTTGCCGACAAAGCTGTCTTCTTCCATGATGGCGCCCGGGCGCAGGCGCGCGAACGGGCCCGCCGCAGCCCCGCTGGCGATCGTGGCGCCCTCAATATGGCTGTAGGCTTTGATGTGGACATGGTCTGCGATGGTGACACCGGGTCCGAAAATGACATGAGGGTCAATCGTAACATCGCGCCCTAATGTGGTGTCATAGCTGAAGAAAACAGTCTCAGGAGCGCGAAGGCTTGCCCCTTGCGCCATCGCCTGATTTCGGCGTGCAGCCTGCCAGCGTACCTCGGCGGCGGCGAGTTCGGCGCGGCTGTTCACGCCAGCCACCTCGTCTTCATGGGCTTCGACAACGACCACGCGGTCACCCCGAGCGATCGCGCCGGTGGCCACATCGGGGAGGTAGTATTCGCCTTGCGCGTTGTCGTTGCCGACCGCGTCAAGCAGCGGCCACATATCGTCTGAATGCGCCACGATTAAACCCGAATTGCACAGATCGACTGCGCGCTCAGCCTCGCTCGCATCTTTGAATTCGACCATTTTCCCAACCGTCCCATCGCTGTCCGCGATGATGCGGCCATAGGCAAGCGGGTCCGATGGACGAAAGCCGAGCACCGCGACTTTGGCTCCGTCCACCAGCGCTTCGACCAGACGCTGAACGGTAACACTCTTCACCATGGGCACATCGCCAAAGCAGACGAGGATATTACCAGTGAACCCTTCGAGAGCGCCCTTTGCCTGCAGCGCAGCGTGGGCGGTGCCCAATTGCGGCTCTTGCAAAGCGGTGGTGACCGGATACCCCTCCAAGGCTGCGTCAAGCTGCTCGCGCCGATCACCGGCAACCACCACAATGCGCTCCGGTGCGAGCGGGGCCAGACTGTCCAGCAGGTGCATCAGCATCGGCTTGCCCGCGATGGGGTGAAGGACCTTGTGCAGGTCGCTCTTCATCCGCGTGCCTTTGCCCGCAGCCAGAACAATCACGGCTAAATCAGTCATTCTACGTCCCGTCTTGTCTGGGGCTCGCCTTGGTGCGGCCCCACGCTATTCTACGATCGAAGCGGCTTGGCAGCAAATGCTTGCGGTTTGAAGTCGATTACACCACCGGTGCCCAGTATGAGCGATCTCCCCTATGAAACCATCGGATTCGACCTCGATGGGACCCTTCTCGACACATTTCGCGACCTTGGAGCGGCGGTAAATCATGCGCTGGCGCTTGGCGGGTTTGCTCCGGTGCCGATGGAATCGAGCCAGGACCTGATCGGTGGCGGCGCGAAAATCATGCTCGCGCAAGCGGTCAACGCCCAAGGGGGTCTGCCGGGGGGCCTGGAGGGGAACGACTTCCGCTCGCTCTACAAGGCCATGCTGCGCTTTTACGCGGACAACAACGCGGTCTACACCACCCCCTACCCGCACGCGCGGGACGTTGTCGCCGGGCTGGCCGCGCGGGGGATCAAGATGGCGGTGGTCACCAACAAGTTTGAGAGCTTTGCCCGATCGATCCTGACCGAGCTGGACTTTCTTGAACCGTTCGAAACCGTGATTGGCGGCGACACGATGGGCAAAGGGGCCGATGGACAGTTCCGCTCCAAGCCCTTCGCTGATCCGATCGTTGAAGCGCGCAAACGGTGCGCGTCAGACCCGGATCATCCGGGGCCCTTCGCGTTTGTTGGCGACAGCTCCTACGACGTCAAAGCCGCGCGCGCGGCCGGAGTGCCGGTTATCGCCGCAGGCTATGGGTATTGCGACGCGGCCCCTGATCAATTGGGAGCGGACGCGGTGATCGATTCGCTCGACCAGCTTTTGCCCTCTCTCGCCGAGCTCTAATCAACCCGGTGACCTTACGGCATCGCTGCCTGTTTCAGTTTGTGCCATTCACCCTGTTGCAACGCACCACCAAAAGTGCCACGCAGCGCCGTCGATTTTGCTTTACGCGCGCGTCAAGCGCGCAGCCCCCCAACGAAAAGTCTAGAGAGGAATATTCCATGAGCATCGACTTCAAGGATAAAGTCGCAATAGTCACCGGCGCCGGTGGCGGTTTGGGCCGCGCCTATGCGCTGGAACTGGCCAAGCGCGGAGCGAAGGTGGTCGTCAACGATCTGGGCGGCTCGCGCGATGGCACCGGCCATTCGGACATGGCGCTGCAAGTCGTCGAAGAAATCGAAAAGATGGGCGGCGAAGCCGTCTCGAACGGCGGCTCGGTTACCGAATACGACCAGATGGAAAAGATGGTCGCCGACGCCAAGCAAAAGTGGGGCGGCGTGCACGTCCTGATCAACAACGCCGGCGTGCTGCGCGACAAGACCTTTGCGAAAATGACCCCGGATGACTTTGAATTCGTCCTGAAGGTTCACCTCACCGGATCGGCTTTCGTAACCAAAGCGTGCTGGGAAACCTTCCGCGAACAGGGTTATGGCCGCGTGCTTATGACGGCATCGTCGACCGGCCTGTTCGGAAACTTTGGCCAAGCAAACTACGGTGCAGCCAAGCTGGGTCTCGCGGGCTTTACCAAGACGCTCCAGCTCGAAGGCGCCAAGTATAACATCCGCGTCAACTCGCTTTCGCCAGTGGCGGGCACGCGGATGACCGAAGACCTCTTCCCCGAAGAAGCGTTCAAGCTCTTCGCTCCGGAAAATGTGGTCCCAGCCGCGCTGTTCCTTGTCAGCGAAGACGCGCCGACCAACGCTATCGTTGGCGCGGGCGCTGGCGGCTACCACTCGGCCTGGGTTGTCATGAACGACGCGGTGTGGCTGCCCGATGGTCAGCGCACGGTCGAAGGGTTCGCTGAGAATTGGGAGACGATCAACTCGTTCACCAATCTCAAGGCGCCGCAAAGTGGCTCGGAGCAGTCGGGCGCGATCCTCGCGGCGATGCAGAAGGTCACAGGCACTGGACCCGACAGCGCGCGCGGGTAATCCATAGCTCGCCGCCGTCGCTCAACAAGCGACCCTTAGGTAAGACATAAGGAGTGGGGAGCCGATCGCGGCTGCCCGCTCCTTTTTGTTTGCTCGCGATCGAAAGCGCCGCGGCGCCTCGACACCGCATGAGGCGTATTGACACAGTAATACACCCAGCTTAGTTTTGGGCCTTCTAGCGCGAGGAGTCGTGGCCCATGTATTCCGAAGACGATATCAATTCCGCCGTCGCCGCCGGAGCGTTAAGCGCCGAATCCGCGGCAAGCCTGCGCGATCATATTAGCCAGATTCGCGCCTTGCCGCGCCAGTCGGAAGAGAACTTCAAGCTCCTCAACAGCTTCAATGACATTTTCGTGGCGATTGGTATCGTGATCCTCTTGGTCGCCGTCGGCGCAATTGGTCAGACCATCGCTGAAATGATTGCGCCCGACACCTGGCGCAACACCTGGCGTTACGACCTTAGCGAGGCCCAGCTCGCCGCGTGGGAAAGCAGCAAAGCGTGGCACGAAGGCCTGCAAATCGCGCTGCCCGGGCTGTTCGTCGCGATGAGCGCATGGCCGCTCTCGGAGTTTTTCACCCGCAAGCGCCGCATGGCTTTGCCCTCTATCTTGCTGCTGCTCGCCTTTGTGGGCGGTGTTTTCTTTTCGCTGTTTGGCCTTGGGATGGCGGCCGGCGTCAATCTCGATGAGGCGCTTGGCGCGGCCATCGTGATCCTGGCCGGAGCGCTGGCAGCCGGCGCCGCTTTCGTTCATTGGCGCCGATTCCAGGTGCCAATCACGGTGGCCGCGGCCGCGGGCGGCGCGGTGATCTCGGTCTTGCTTGCGGTTGCGGCGGTGTTTCAGATGGAGTTTGACACAACCGTCTTCTATCTCACGGTGCTGGTCGCGGGTCTTGTGGTGTTTGGATTTGCGATGCGCTGGGACATATCGGATCGTGATCGGATCACGCGGCGCAGCGATGTCGCATTCTGGCTCCATCTTCTGGCCGCGCCGCTGATCGCGCATTCGATCTTTGCGCTGATCGGTGTGACAGAGGGCGTGATCGGTATCGGGGCGGCGTTTGCCGTGCTGGGCATGTATATCGCCTTTGGGTTGATCGCGGTTGCGATTGACCGGCGCGCTTTGCTGGTTTCGGCGCTCGCTTATGTGCTCTTCGCGCTCACCTTTCTGTTCCGCAATTTTGGCGCAGTGGAGCTGGGCTTTGCGCTCACAGCGCTGGTCATTGGTTCAGCTCTTCTCAGCCTGTCTGCCTTTTGGCAGCCGATCCGCGCGCATGTGATTGGCGTCTTGCCCGAGGCCTTGCGCAGCAAACTGCCCGCGCCGGAAATGGTGGCACCGCTGAGCCCGTCAGCCGCCAAACCAGCCTAGTCCTCTTCGACCGCCTTGAGCAGCCGGCGTTCAACCGGCGCTAAAACACCGGCCAATTCATGGCCTCGCTTGAGCACTTGGCCATGCTCGCCAAACAGAGCCCACATGCCTTGCTTATGGCGCAGCGAGGGGCGTTTTTCGATCCGCGCCTGCGGGCGTTCAGCCGCCCGGCGAAAGGCGGAGAAACTGGCAAAGGCCTTTTCGAAGTCCATCGCGTAGTCGCGCCATTTCCCGGCCGCGACCATCCGGCCATAAAGATCGAGGATACGCTGCAATTCGTCGCGCTCGAACGACACCTGACTGGGTTGGCGACGCGGAAAGACAACAATCTGGCCTGTGGACGAGCCATTGCCGACGCTCATCAATCGTCAGTCCCGCTTTTGATGCCAAGATCGAGATCGGCCTGGAGCGGGACCGCCTCGTTCGGTTGTGAGGATTGAGCAGCCCTGAGCGCCGCCACATCGGCGCGCAAAGCGACCAGTTCACTCTCCAGCTTTTCGATACAGTCGACGCGATTGCCTTCGGCATCCTCGCATTGCGGGCTTGTGCCGTAGGGGATGAATTCCTTGATCCACTCCTCAGCGGGCACCAGTGTTGATCGGGCTTTCACGCCGACCATCGTCGCGCCAGCGGGCACGTCTTCCATGACAACCGCGTTGGCCCCCACACGGCCGCGCTCACCCACGGTGATGGGTCCGATGATCTGCGCCCCGGAGCCAATAATCACATTGTCTTCCACGGTGGGATGGCGCTTGCCGCCTTTGCCGTTTGTGGGATTGGTGCCGCCCAGCGTCACGCACTGATAAATCGTTACGTTGTCGCCGATTTCAGCGGTTTCTCCGATCACGGTGAAGCCGTGGTCGATGAAGAAGTTCTTACCTATCTTGGCGCCCGGATGGATGTCGATCGCTGTCAGGAACCGCGAAAGGTGATTGACGAAACGCGCAAGAAAATAGAGCTTTGCGTCGAACAGCCAATGCGCGACGCGATGAAGCCCAAGCGCGAGCACACCCGGATACAGCAAAATCTCCCACCGCGAACGCGGCGCCGGATCGCGGGCGTGGATCGAGTCCAGATAGGCCTTCAGCCGGTCAAACATGCGCTCTCTCCTTCAAGAGACCTCGGAATCTTCCACCATTGCCCGATAAATGCAACCAAACCACTCTTTCCCTCAAAGAAGGTTCGCTTGCTCAGGCCCTTGCAACGCTTCAAGCGCCGCTCTCCACACGGACATGGTGGCCGGCGCCGCGCGTTCAAGGCTGATGCGATTGATCGTCAACACCAGTCGTTCTAAATCCGCAAAGCCGCGTGCGCAGCGCGGGACGAGGTAATCGGTCGCGCCCTCTGCCAAAGTCAAGCCGCGTTGCGCCGCTAGTGTTTCGATCAATTGCGCGGCCATGGCGTCGTCTGGCTCGCCGATTTCGAGCGCAAGTGAGCCGCCCAAGCGCGAGCGCAAATCCGCCAGTCCGATGGTCCAGGGACGGGCGTTGGAGATCACGAGCAACGGCTCGCCGGCGCGTGTGCCGCCCTCCTGACTTGCGTTCCAGCGGTGGAAGAGAGCGTCCTCATCAACGCTTTCCGCGTCATCGATTACATCGATCCCGTGTCCCGCGGCCCACCGTCCCAGCAGCGATTTGCCCGAGCGCGGCGGCCCTGTGAGAATGGCGGTGTGGAACGGCCAGCGGTCCGGTTCGCGCAGCGCCTCAATCACGCTCGCATTGGCGTTCCCAACGACGAGACGCGTGGCCCCTTCGGCCGCGGACAGGTCCAGCGGGAGCGCGATCTGCGAAACAGGGCGGGCAGCGGCTGGCACAGACACACCTCGGCGCTGTTAGCGGCTGATGGTGAGCGTCGTGCCGCTCTGACGGACGCTGAAGCCCCGTTCGCGAAGGGCTGATGCAAGCTCTGCCCCGGTGCCAGCGTAACCCACACTCATGACCGATGTGCCGCCCATCGCCGTGCTGGTCACCGACACCGCGCGAACGCCAACCGTTCCGCGCACTCCCGATAGGGCGGCGTCAAACGCGATCGCATCAGGTGTCGCAAACTGGACAACGATATAAGTCACGGGGATCACTTGCTGGGGCGTGTCGACGGTGGGTTGCACGTCAATCTGAAGCCCAGCGCCGCCGGCATCCCCACCCTCCGCGGCTGCGAGAGCGGCGGCCTCACGCTCGCGGATCGCCTCGCCGATTTCAATGAGGCGCTGTAAGGCGGGGTCAATTTCGCCGGAGCCGCCCACTCGCAAGGTTGGGTCGGGCTGCAATTTTCCATCGACCAAAGCCGCTTCAAACAGACGATCCATCCGCTCGACGGCTTGGTCGAGCATGCTCGAAAGCGCGCGGGGATCCTCGGCCTCAAGTGTAAAGCTGTCCAGCACGCGGCTGTCGGGCCCATAGCGCGCGGTGAAGGTTCCGGTGATCGGCCCGCCAGGAAACTGGTGCTCAAGCCGCACGCTGGGTATCAGAACATCAGCGGCGTTGTATTGGTCGAGCGTGCTGCGCCACCACGTCCGGCTGCGCCGACCGGTCTGTCCGAAATTGAGCAGCAGAGAATCGCCGCCCGCTCCGCTTGGCCGCACATAGTCAATCCGGCTCGTGCCCGGGTTGAACTGGGCCCAGGCGCGTTGCCACGGATTGCGCACCTCAAACGCGGTGTAGGCGCCCGCGCTGACACTTATCGGGATAACCAGCATTGGCGCTGATGAGCGCGCTTGAGCCCGTCCACCCAGATACGCCCCGGCGCGTTGGCGGTCAAAAATCACGCCCAGCGTAGCGATGTAGCGCCGCGGACCCAATTGCTCACGCTGGATCACGATTGAGGAAACCAGCCCCTGCAATTCGCTGTCCGGGATCGTCGGCCCGCCCGCCTTCGCCCAAGCGAGCCGCTGCGCCCTGCGCCATCCCTTGCGGCGCGCGTCTTCCGGGCTGGAGCCGGTGACATCAATGGCGATCCCACGTATCTCGACATCGCTGCTGGAGGCGGTTGGCGCGATGCCGCGCTCCCCGCTCACTTGCGCCAACACCAAAGCGTACGCCCCTCCGAGCAGAGCAAACGCGACCAACCCGGCGCCCACACGCTGCAGCCAGCGGGACGAAAAAAGCGCCGCGGAAAACGGGCGAAAAATGAGAGCGCGCGTCGTCATCGGGGAAATCCCAGAGGTCTTTGCCCAATGGCGAGTGGAATTCCAAGTCTGAAAGGCTAAAGGCAGGGTATGAGCGGCAAGAACTCCTCTTACACATACGCCGACGCTGGCGTCGATATAGCGGCGGGCAACGCTCTAGTGCGCGCAATTGCGCCATTGGCCAAGGCCACCGCCCGCCCTGGCGCCACCAGCGAGCTGGGCGGATTTGGCGGCTTTTTCGATCCCAAGGCGGCGGGCTACACCGATCCCTTGCTGGTCGCGGCGAATGATGGCGTGGGCACCAAGCTCAAGCTCGCGATTGAGCATGACCGGCATGACAGCGTTGGCATCGATCTGGTCGCGATGTGCGTCAACGATCTGATGGTTCAGGGCGCCGAACCGCTCTTTTTCCTCGACTATTTCGCCACCGGAAAGCTTGAAAACGGGATCGCTGAGCGCGTGATTGCGGGCATTGCCGAGGGCTGCAAGCAGGCGGGCTGCGCGCTGATCGGAGGCGAGACGGCTGAAATGCCGGGCATGTACGCCGATGGCGATTATGACCTCGCCGGCTTTTGCGTCGGTGCGGTCGAGCGCGGTGAGCAATTGACCGGCGAGCGCGTCAAGCCAGGCGACATGCTATTGGGCGTTGCCTCATCAGGCGTCCATTCCAACGGCTATTCCCTGGTTCGGCGGCTGGCCGCGGATCGCGACTGGCAGATGGATGCGCCCGCTCCATTCGATCCCGCGCGCTCGCTGATCGACACTCTGATCGAGCCCACGCGGATCTATGTCGAAAGCCTGCTCCCGCTGATCCGCGATGGCCTGATCCATGGGCTTGCCCACATAACCGGCGGCGGGCTTTTGGAGAACATTCCGCGCATCCTGCCTGAAGGAGCCGAAGCGCGGATCGATGTTGAA
>CALCCG010000035.1 GCA_937899785.1 uncultured Erythrobacter sp.
GGCCGGCTCGATCCGATCAAGCGGTTCGACGCGTTGGTGACCTCGTTTGCCCGTCGATTCGAGAACCGGCACGATGCGCAACTAGTCATTGTCGGCGACGGCCAAGAGCGCGACACGCTGACGCGGCTTGCGCAGCGGCTCTCCAATAACGTCGATCTGGCTCTGGATCTCAACCGCCTGCTCGTCAAAAAGCAAGTGAAGGTCGCGGAACCGCGGGCCTTTGACGTGCCAATGGAAGCTCTTTGTTTTCACATAGAGCGCGAAATGATCGGCCAACAGGCCGTTGAGCTCACCGATCATCTGCGCGGTGGCGTTGGTTGGGGTTTGGATGGCGGGATCAACCATAATTGTCCTCCTTTGCGGCGTGGCCCACTAGGTGGGCCTTGAGAGAGGCCGTGGACCAACGCCGCCGATATGATCTCTGCACGAAGCGATGAAAAGGGGTTAGCCAGGCCGAAAGATTGCCTCTGTGTAATCGTTTAAATCGATCAAATGGCCCCATAACGAGCGGTCAAGCCGATAAAAGTCGCAGCAATAAAGAGCGCAGCGGCAAAGCCTCGGCGCAGCCAGCGCAAAGGCCACCGCGAAAGCTGTTCAAAGCCAAGGGTCCAGCCCACGGTAACGGCCAATGCGCCGCCCAGCGCCCCTCCGATCCAAGCGGTCAACGGATAGGTCGCCGCAGCGGCGAAAGCGAAGATCGCAAAGCGCGCCGCATCCCCGATCTGGCGCCACAGCAAGACCAGAGCGATGGCGGGGACCGACCGCGTCGGCTCGTTCACTCGCTTTAGACGCACCGGCCAGGCCAGCTCGAACGCAGCAAAGGCAAGGGCCAGCGCCACCAGCATTAAGGCGGCGCGGCGCGGCAAGATTTCGGCGACAAGCGCCCCACCATACGCCATCGCGCCCGCCGTCAGGGCCGCGCTGGCAAGGCCCAGCGCCAAGACCGGCACCGGGCGTCGCATGTCTTGCGCCTTGCCTTTGGCCAACGCGTCGGAAAGCTGCGCGACAATCAGCTGATCGCGCCCGCCCAGCGCGATCGCGATCACCAGCAACAGGCAGAAGAGAAAGCTGTCCATCGGGGCTTGCGTCTCCAAAACGCTCGAAACCCGGCTCTACACCCAAATGGTTTATCGCCAAGCCACCAGGCTGGCCATTATGTACAATCCTTTGCCTCGCCAAATCGCGACACTTAACGTGATCCGTCGGGAGCCGCGGCCTCGGCGAATAGGGGAGAGTGCGCGATGGCTAAGAAAACGTCGAAGAGCAAAGGCAACACCCAGCCTGATGCGAATTTGAAAGAGGCCTTACGACGCTATGTGCGGACCAATGGGCACAAATTTCTAAAGGACCCGAACGTCACCTCGATTGGCGTTGGCCGCAAGAACGGCGCACCTGATGGCGAGATCAGCCTGGTCTTCACCGTCGGTCAAAAGGTTGAGACATCGCAGCTGGAATCGCTTGAGGTCCGAACCAAACTGCTTCCCGAAGAAATCGAGATCGCGCCGGGCATCACAGTGAAAACCGATGTCGAGGAGCGCCGGTATGAGCAGTCCCATTCGGTGGTCCAGCCGCAAAGCCTTAACGATCGCAAGACCCGCCAAGACCCGTTGAAGCCGGGCATCAGCGTCGGCCAGTTTGAACGCTCTGCCGGAACACTGGGCGCGATCGTCTTTGACGAAGACAGCGGGGCGCCATGTATCCTTTCCAATTGGCACGTCCTCCACACCGATGCGGGCGACATTGGTGACCAAACCGTGCAGCCCGGCCACTTTGATGACAACAACACCAGCGGAAACGACGCTGGGCTTTTGCTGCGGAGCCATCTGGGCGCCGCCGGAGATTGCGCTTTGTCGCGGATCCGGTCGCGTGGATTCGACCGAACGATCCTGGGGCTCGGGGTTAAGCCATCGCGCATGGCCGATGTCGAGCTTGACGATCCGGTGGTCAAATCGGGCCGCACGAGCGGGCTTACCTTTGGGGTCGTTCGGCGCATCGAGGTGATGGTCAACCTGTTCTTTGGACCCAATGCGGGCTTCGTCGATGTGGGCGGATTCGAGATCGGTCTCACGCCCGAGGCCGCGCTTCGTCCCGCGGATGGCGAAATCAGTCGCCCGGGGGATTCCGGATCGCTATGGATGATCCGCGAAGGGCGCGACGCGACGGATATCGTCGCCGGCTTGCATTTCGCTGGGGAAACCGCCGACAGCGACGATGAACACGCGCTCGCCTGCTACCCGCTTTCGGTGCAGAAAAAGCTGCGCTTCACCTTTGATCCGCCCGCAAGCCCAAGCGCCAACGAAGACGAAGCTGCGACCGAAGCGGAGATTCCCCGCTCTGGCTATGACACGGACTTTCTGGGCCTTGCCGCCCCCATGCCTGAAATGACGCTTTCCCAAAAGCGCGACGCGGTCAACTTCGGGCGCGCTCAGGTGATCCCCTACACCCACTTTTCGGTGTGCCTGAGCGAAAAGCGCCGTCTTGCCCGTTTCGTTGCCTGGAATGTGGATGGCGCGCGCAAGGTGGTGGTGGGCGAATCCTCCTTCCGGTTGGACCAGCGTTATGATGCAAGCCTGCAGACCGACAATTCGCTCTACAGCGACAACAAGCTTGACCGCGGGCATATCGCGCGGCGTGCGGACCTGGCATGGGGCTCTATCCCCGAAGCGCGCCAGGCGAGCTGGGACAGCTATTTCTACACCAATATCGCCCCTCAGCACGAACGCTACAACCGCTCAAACCGGGCCGGTGTCTGGGGCAAGCTGGAAAACCTGATCCTGCAGCAGGCCGCGGATCAGGACATTCGCTGCTCGGTGATCGCTGGGCCGATCTTTGGCGAGGATGACCCTGTCTATCGCGGTGTCCCTATCCCGCGCGACTATTGGAAGCTGATCGCCTATCGCAGCGCGCAAGGCGAACTCAAGGCCTCGTGCTTTGTGCTTTCGCAGAACACGCTGCTCAGCGATATAGAGACGCTCGACTTTGATCCCTTCCGCATGTTCCAGGTCTCAGTTGCCGACCTGGCAGAGCGCACCGGGATGGGCTTTGGCGCCTACGCCGCAGCCGATGTCCTGGCGAGCCCGACCGACGCGGCCTGCGGGGCGTCCGAGCGAGTAGCGGAAGCGCTCGGGTCGAGCCGAAACAACCTTGGCGGCGTGATCAGCGTGGAAATCATGGAGGAAGAGGATCTGATTTTCTAAGCGCTCTGGTAAAAAGCGGGCTCGGTCAGTCGCCAGACTGGGCGACAGCCTGCGCAGCGCCTCTCGCTCAGAGCAAAACTGGACGCCACAAGCCCACTAGCCAGCAAACCAACCCCCAAGCAGCCAAGAGCCTCAACACGGTTAGGTGTTCGCGCCCTTGCCCCTCGCCTTTGGAACCCAGAGCGCCGCAGGACCTATCGGCCCCACCATCACAGAAGGCACCATGAAGAACAGCGCCGATCCGTTGCGACAAAGAGCGTGTTGGCAAGCGGAAAGTCTGCCAGGCGAGACGGCTCTGCCCTGTTCATTTGGACAGCTCATTGGGCCCTCATTTGGCTTGCCTTGATGCGATCGAACCGGCAGTTGAGGCCAAAAGGGAGCGCGCCGGGATCAGACAGCGCGCGTCACAGACGGAGAAGCAAACCCATGCGTCAGATTGACCATTTCATGCCCACCGCCAGCCCCGCGCCCGCGCGCACGCACAAGGTCTGGAACCCCTCCACCGGCGAGGTACAGGCTGAGGTTGTTCTGGGCGATGCGGCGCTGCTCGATGCGGCGGTGGCGACGGCACAATCCGTCCAGCCCGCCTGGGCCGCGACCAATCCGCAAAAGCGCGCGCGCGTGATGTTCAAGTTCAAGGAACTGGTCGAGACGAACATGCAATCGCTCGCCGAAATGCTCTCAAGCGAGCATGGTAAGACGGTCGATGACGCCAAGGGCGATGTCCAGCGCGGGCTTGAGGTGATCGAGTACGCTTGCGGCATTCCGCAGGTCTTGAAGGGCGAATACACCCAAGGCGCTGGCCCCGGGATCGATGTCTATTCGGTCCGCCAGCCGCTGGGCATCGGCGCTGGGATCACCCCGTTCAACTTCCCCGCCATGATCCCAATGTGGATGTTCGGGATGGCGATCGCCGTGGGCAACGCGTTCATCCTCAAGCCCTCCGAACGCGACCCATCGGTACCGGTGCGGCTCGCCGAACTCTTCATCGAAGCGGGCGCGCCCGAAGGCCTCTTGCAGGTCATCCACGGCGACAAGGTGATGGTGGACGCGATCCTCGATCACCCGGCGATCAGCGCGGTGAGCTTTGTCGGCTCCTCGGACATCGCGCATTACGTCTACCGGCGCGGAGCGGAGAACGGCAAGCGCATCCAGGCCATGGGCGGGGCGAAGAACCACGGGATCGTGATGCCTGACGCTGACCTTGATCAGGTGGTGAACGATCTCGCGGGCGCGGCGTTCGGCTCGGCGGGGGAGCGGTGCATGGCGCTGCCCGTCGTCGTCCCCGTGGGCGAGGACACCGCCAACAAATTGCGCGAAAAGCTGATCCCCGCGATCAACGCTCTGCGCATCGGCGTCTCCAACGATCCCGATGCGCATTACGGCCCGGTCGTCACACCCGAACACAAAGCGCGGATCGAGCAATGGATCACCACGGCCGAAGAGGAAGGCGCCGAGATCGTCATCGACGGACGCGGCTTCAGCCTGCAGGGTCACGAAGACGGCTTCTTTGTCGGCCCGACGCTGATCGATCAGGTGACGCCCACTATGGCAAGCTATCAGGAGGAAATCTTCGGACCCGTTCTCCAGATGGTGCGCGCCAACGATTTCGAGGACGCGCTGCGCCTGCCGAGCGAGCACCAATACGGCAATGGCGTCGCGATCTTCACCCGCAACGGCCACGCCGCGCGCGAATTTGCCAGCCGCGTCAATGTCGGCATGGTCGGCATCAACGTGCCGATCCCGGTACCGGTGGCCTATCACTCCTTTGGCGGCTGGAAGCGTTCGGGTTTTGGCGACATCGACCAATACGGCACGGAAGGGCTCGCCTTCTGGACCAAGCGCAAAAAGGTCACCCAGCGCTGGCCCGACGGCGGCGGCGATGGGTCGAACGCCTTTGTCATCCCGACCATGGGGTGAGCGCCGATTGCACGGCGAGGGGCGTCCGACGGAGTCCGAGTTCCGTACCCCTATGGTGGGTGGCGAGGATAATTGCGAGGACTGATCATGCGCGCTTCTATCACCCCCATAACTCTCCTGATCTCGTGCCTTTGCCTTGCGGGGTGCGAGGCGGCCTCTGAACACGAGATGGCAGACGCCGAAGAGCAGCGAGAGGATCTCAACGCCGAACCCGCGCCCTCGGGCCCTGGCCTCGACACGGTCCCCGAAGTCGCCGACGAGGACGACAAAAGCCGGGAAATGGCGAAGGCAGACGCTGGACCCAGCGCTCCCGTTTCGCAATAAAGAGCGCGGAAGAGTGAGAACGTCTGCACGACACCGAGGCCGCTAAGCCCGAACCTGTTGACGCGTATCCTAGCCAAAGATGTGAGGTTCAAGATGAAGAAGACGCTGGCCGTTGTCGCGATGTCTATGGCCCTCATTGGTGCCTCCTCGAATGCGCAGACACCCCCAAGCGCTTGCGAGCCTAAACCCGGCCAGGCCTTTGTCGGCGGCCCGGCGACACAGCAGACAGGCATGCAAATTCAGGCAGCCACGGGCGCTACGATCTTCCAATGGGTGTTTGAAGGCAGCCCGGTAACCAAAGACTATCGCCGGGAAAGAGTGCGCGTGGTTTACAACCGCGACATGCAAGTCCTCTCGGTAACCTGCGGATGACACGCCAACGCACCACTTCCGGGTCGCCTTACGAAGAGCGTTTCGGATTTTGCCGCGCTGTGCGGGAAGACAACCGCATTATCGTTGCTGGCACGGGCCCGATTGATCCCGATGGCCAGACCACACCCGGAGGCGCTGCGGCGCAGGCGGCGCGGTGTTTTGAGCTGATCATTGCGGCGATTGAGGATCTGGGGGGGCGTGCCGAAGATGTGGTGCGAACACGGATGTTCCTGACCGATTTTGAAGATCAGGACGCTGTGGGAGAGGTCCACGCCCGATACTTCGGCAAGGCGAAACCGGCGGCCACGATGGCCGGTGTCGCTTGGCTGTGCGGCGCGGACTGGAAGGTTGAGATCGAAGCGGAGGCTTTGCTGCAAGAATGATAAAGCGTGTTCTTTCATACAGCGCCGCGGTCGTGCTTGGCGTGGCGGCGGGCGTCGTCAGCGCTCTGGTGATGTCGGGTCTTTGGTCCGGCAAGCAGCCGATGGAATTCAGCGATGTGAACGTCGATGGCTGGGTCAGCGACTTCGCGGTCGGTTCGGATCAGGCCAGCCCCTATGTGCGCGCCCGAGTTGCCCGCAACGGATTGCTCGCGTTGGCTACGAGCGAAGCGGTCTATTTCATGCGCAACGCCGACAATGAGGGCCGGCCCCTCTCAGAGGATTGCGACTACCAGATCTCGGGCGGGAAGCTGCCCGCCGGGTGGTGGTCGATCACGCTCTATCAGACCTCGGATAGCTAGCTGCCCGATAATGATGACGCCGCGCTCAGCATCGATGCGACCAGCGTAATTGCCGAGTCTGGGGCCTGGTCCACGCTCGTTGCGCCGCAGCGCCCCGATGGCACAGCCAACTGGATTTCCAGTCGCAATTCGGAAGACTTCGACCTGCTGCTGAGACTCTATGTTCCTGATCAAGCCCTGTTGGATAGCCCCGAAAGCGCGCTCAGCCCGCCGACGATCGAGCGCCTGAGCTGCAAGGGGGAAGCCGCATGATCCGCTTGATCGGACCGCTCAGCGTCTTCATCATCACCGCTGTAGGCCTGCATTGGGCCGCTCTCGTCTACACGCCGACCGTGATAATGGACCGCGCACTCTCAACGCTCAAAAATCGCGGGGTGTCGGAACACGCTTTTACAACGCCTCAGCGTATCACCCCGCAAACGCAGGCGGTGGTGCGCAGCTCGCCGGACTTGTTCTATTCGCTATGCCGGTATGATTTGAGCGTGCCGGGCAGCGTCCTAAACGTGACGATGGGCGAATGGCCAGACTACCAGTCACTGTCTTTCTTTGACGCGGAGACGAACAACTTCCTTACCCGGCGTGGCTCGGGCAAGAAGGTTGAAGTGCGCCTCACTGGTCCTGAAACGCAGGCACCAAGCGCCGAGCAAAGCCCATCGACAAGAGGCGTGATCCTGATCAGGAGACTTGCCCCCACGCAGGAGCGATTTGACCTAGCGCTTGACGCGGCGAAAGCCGACACATGCGTGCTTGAAGCGGGCTAGGCCGCGCTCGGAACCGCCTCACTCGCCACGCTGCCGGGGGCTAGCTTAGCGCTGACCCGATGCATGAGTTGGTCCACATTGGCCATCACGTCGAGTTCGCAGTTCGCAATCAACACGCGCGGCTCCTCGCCCGCTTCGCTGATCAAGATCGAGGGCAGCGCGACCTCTCGTACGCCACCTGTACCCAGCGCTGGAAAGTCCTGTGTGAAGTCATCGCGGTGGTAGAAATCGACCTTGGCGTCGAGCGCCTGCCAGAACGCCTTCCAATCCCCGCGCATCGACACCGCGCCATAGGTCAGCGCGCATAGCGAGCAGGGATAGGTGTCGGGCCACACCTGTTTGTGCACGGCGTGCATCAACGCCTGTATCAGGCCCGTGTCGGCGTTGTAGACGAGAATGAGGCGGGTCTGCTCTTGGGTCATGGCTTTAAATACGCACGAACGGGCCTCTTGGTTACACAAAATTGCGCAGACGCCGCATGCGCCGCAGCGTAATGACACTACTGTTTTGTGCACTTTAATCGTGGCGTGCGAGCGGCTACCCATCCCGGTATGCAAGGACAATTTCAACTGACCGACGACCAGCTGGCGATCCAGGACATGGCGCAGCGGTTCACCGCCGACCAGATCACGCCGTTTGCGGGTGAATGGGACGAGAAACACATCTTTCCGATCGATACGATCAAAGCGAGCGCGGAGCTGGGCTTTGGCGCAATCTATGTGTCGGAGGAATCGGGCGGGATTGGCCTTGGCCGCCTCGAAGCCGCGTTGATCATGGAGGCGATGGCCTATGGCTGCCCCTCCACATCCGCCTTCATCTCGATCCACAACATGGCCGCGTGGATGATCGACCGGTTCGGCTCGCAGGCGGTCAAGGACAAGTACCTTCCCGATCTCGTCACCATGGACAAGATCGCAAGCTATTGCCTTACCGAGCCATCGAGCGGATCGGATGCATCGGCGCTCAAGACCACGGCCAAGCGCGACGGCGACCACTACGTCCTCAACGGCACCAAGCAATTCATCTCCGGCGCGGGTTCGAACGAAGTCTATGTTGCCATGGTCCGCACGGGCGAAGATGGCCCCAAGGGCATAACCTGCATGGTGATCGAGAAGGACTTCGAAGGCGTCAGCTTTGGCGCGAACGAAAAGAAGCTGGGCTGGCACTCGCAGCCCACCGCGCAGCTGATCCTCGAAGACGTGCGCGTTCCGGTCGAGAATGTGGTCGGCGGTGAAGGCGAAGGCTTCCGCATCGCGATGATGGGGCTCGACGGTGGGCGTCTTAACATAGGCGCGTGCTCGATCGGCGGCGCGCAGCGCTGCTTGGACGAAGCGATCAAATACACCAAGGAGCGCTCGCAATTCGGCAAGGCGGTCTCCGAGTTCCAGAACACCCAGTTCACGCTGGCCGACATGGCGACCGACCTCGAAGCTTCGCGTGCGCTGCTTTATCTGGCGGCAACCAAGGTGACCGACAACGCGCCCGACAAGACGCGCTTCTCCGCCATGGCCAAGCGGCTGGCGACAGACAACGGCAGCGCCATCGTCGACCGCGCGCTGCAGCTCCACGGCGGCTACGGCTATCTGCAGGACTACCCGATTGAACGCTTCTGGCGCGATTTGCGCGTGCACTCGATCCTGGAGGGGACGAACCAGATCATGCGCATGGTCGTGGGCCGGGATCTGCTGCGGCAATAAGGAGACTAAGGATGGATCGTCGGGGAGTGCTATCGGGTTTGTCGACCGCCGCGTTGCTGGCCCCGTTCATCAGCTTGCACGGTGCGATTCAGGCGCAGGAAGCCAGCGCAGCGGCGTCATCGCACAATGACCTGAGCGCGCTTCCCGATCTGCAAATGATGGGCAGCGAGCGAGTTGCGATGGTGATGTTTCCCGGGTTCACCGCGCTCGACCTGGTCGGTCCGCATTACTTTTTTGCCTGCATGATGGGTGCGCAGGTTGATCTGCTTACCACAGCTGCAGACACCAAGCCCGTTGCCAGCGATCTGGCTCTGGCCATCGCTCCTGATCGCACAGTTGGCCAAGCGACAGACCAATATGATCTGCTGTTTCTGCCCGGCGGCACAACGGGCGTCATCGCAGCGATGCAGGACACTGCGCTGCTCGACTTCCTACGCAACCAAAGCGAGGGGGCGCGCTATATGACCAGCGTGTGCACCGGAGCGGCGATCCTTGGGCAGGCTGGACTGCTGGCCGGCAAACGCGCCACTTCACATTGGGCGATTCGGGATCAACTGGACGCCTTTGGAGCCATCCCCACCAACGAACGTGTGATACGTGACGGCAAGGTGATCACAGGAGCAGGCGTTTCGGCAGGCCTCGATCTGGCGTTGGAGATCGTCGCGGAGCTGCGTGGCAAGGACTACGCCCGTGCGCTGACGTTGCAGGCGGAATACGCGCCGCAGCCGCCTTTTGAGGGCGGAACACTGGACGGCTCCAAACCCGCTATCGCCGAAAGCATGAAAAGCATGTTTCAGGGATTTTCCGATGAAGTGCGAACATTGGCCGCACCAAGGTCGAGCGCAGCCCGCTCCTAAGCCGCGGACTTTCAAGGTAGTATGGAGACCCTCGCCACCATCACGCTGGTCGTGCCCGACTATGACGCGGGAATCGCTTTTTACCGCGACGCTTTGGGCTTTGAGCTGACTGAAGACACCGACCTTGGGGATGGCAAACGCTGGGTCGTCGTCGCTCCCCAGCAGGGCGCGCGTCTCCTCCTCGCCAAGGCCGAGGACGAAGCGCAGCGCGCCGCCATCGGCAATCAAACCGGTGGGCGGGTCGCGTTCTTCCTCCAAACCGATAGTTTTACCGATACCCATGCCCGGTTTACGGCCGCGGGCGTGACATTTCTTGAAGACCCGCGCAGCGAGCCTTATGGCACCGTGGCTGTCTTTGGCGACCCATTTGGCAATCGCTGGGACCTGATCCAACCGAAAGCTTGATCTTTGAATGACTGACCAAGTTCTAACCCGCAAAGACGGCCCGATCGGGCACATTTCGCTTAACAGACCTAAGGCGCTCCACGCCCTCACGCTGGACATGTGCCACGCCATGACCGCCGCGCTCTCCGAATGGGCAAGCGATAACGAGGTCAAGGCGATCATCATCGACCATCACGAAGGCCGGGGCTTTTGCGCCGGGGGCGATATCGCCTTTCTGCGCAACAGCGCGCTCAATGATGGCGGGGTTTCAGGCCGCCAATTCTTCCACGCCGAATACCAGCTCAATCACCGGCTCTTCACCTATGAAAAGCCGGTGGTGGCCTTTATGGACGGGATCACGATGGGCGGCGGTGTCGGCATTTCGATGCCCGCAGCCTACCGCGTGGCGACCGAAAACACCCGGTTCGCCATGCCTGAAACCGGTATTGGCCTGTTTCCCGACGTCGGTGGCGGCTGGTATCTCTCACGGCTGGTTGGCCGTTTGGGACCGTTCCTCGCGCTTACCGGTGCGCGGCTCAAAGGCGAGGAATGCCTGTGGGCGGGCCTGGCCACCCACTATGTCGAACACGCTATCGTCGAGGACTTAAAGGCGCGCATCACCGAACATCCCGACCGGATCGCCGGCATCCTTTCTGAGCCGACCGGCACCCCTCCCGAAGCGCGGATCGCTGCCAACGCCGACAAAATCGCCAAGCACTTCGCCTCCGACACTTACGAAGACATTCTCGCCAGCCTCGACAAGGCGGCCGATGACGGTGACGATTGGGCGATGAAGGAACGCAACACGCTAGGCACTAAGAGCCCGCAGACCTGCAAGGTCGCGCTGCGCCAGCTTGCGACCAGCCTGACGCTGGAGACCTTCGCTGAGAACATGGCGATGGAATACCGTATCGGCGCGCGGGTGCTCACGCGCCCCGACTTTGCCGAGGGCGTGCGCGCGGTGATCGTCGACAAAACCAACGACCCCAAATGGGACCCGGCGCTGCCGGAAGACGTGAGCGAAGATCTGCTCGATCAGATCTTTGCCCCTCTGCCCGCTGACGAAGAATGGAAAACCCAATGAGCTTTGAAACAATCACCGTCGAAACTGACGCACAGGGCACCAAAGGCGTCACTCTGATGACGCTCAACCGGCCCAAGTCGCTCAACGCGCTCAACACGCAGGTGCTGGCCGAACTGGTCGAGGCTTTTGCGGCCTATCAAGCCGATGAGAGCCAGCTATGCGCGGTGCTGACGGGCTCTGGTGAAAAGGCCTTTGCCGCCGGCGCGGACATCAAGGAAATGCACGACAAAGCGGCGGCCGATTTCTACCTCGCTGACTTCTTTTCACCTTGGACGTCTGAAATCGTCAAGAAGACCCGCAAACCGTGGATCGCCGCGGTCAACGGATTTGCGCTGGGCGGCGGGTGCGAACTGGCGATGATGGCCGACTTCATCATTGCCTCGGACAACGCCAAATTCGGCCAACCCGAAATCAAACTGGGCGTGGCTCCCGGCATGGGCGGCTCGCAGCGGCTCACCCGCGCGATTGGCAAGTCCAAATCGATGGAGATGTGCCTCACCGGCCGGATGATGAGCGCCGAGGAGGCCGAGCGTGCCAATCTGGTGGTGCGCGTGGTGCCACAAGCCGACCTGATCACCGAGGTGCTCAAGACCGCTGCGACCATTGCTAGCATGCCACCTATGGCGACGATCGCAAATAAGGAGATGGTCAATTCCGCGTTTGAAATGACGCTTGATCAAGGTCTGATCGTCGAACGCCGCATCTTCCAGATCCTGACCGCGTCCGAAGACAAGGCGGAAGGCATGGCCGCGTTTATCGAGAAGCGCGAAGGCACGTGGAAGGGGAGGTAATGCTGAACGGCATCATCTTCGTCGTCTTGGGGGGCGGCGTCCTATATCATGTGGCGCACCTCTTGCGGGGCTGGCGACTACGCATGAACGCTTCGGAGCCGCCCATGCCCTTGGTCGAAAGGCTTCCGATTTTCGCAGCGATCGGCGGTGTGAACCTTCTTGCGCTCGCAATGATATTGTGGGGCGTGATCAAGATATTCCAATAAAGCGGAGAGGGACGCGAACATGAAAATCGCCTTTATCGGGCTTGGCAATATGGGCGGCGGGATGGCCGCGAACCTTGTCAAAGCGGGCCACGAAGTGCGCGCGTTTGACCTTAGCGAAGAGGCGCTCGCCGCCGCGAAAGACGCCGGATGCGAGACCTTTGACACCGCGCGCGAGGCCTGCGCGGAGGCCGAGGCCGTTGTCTCAATGTTGCCCAACGGCGCGATTGTGAAGTCGGTTTATGAAGACGAAGTTTTTGCCCGCGCGCCCGAAGGGGCGATCCTGCTCGATTGCTCCACCATTGACGTCGCCACCGCCAAAGAGGTGATCTCCAAGGCCACCGAACAAGGCTACGCGATGGTCGACGCACCCGTCTCCGGCGGGATCGCCGCGGCCAATGGCGGCACGCTCACCTTCATGGTCGGTGGCGCGACAAAAGCCTTTGAGCGCGCTGAGCCGATCCTCAATGCGATGGGCAAGGCGGTGATCCACGCAGGGCAAGCGGGCGCCGGCCAGACGGCCAAGATCTGCAACAATATGCTGCTCGCCATCACGATGATCGGCACCGCCGAGGCGATGATAATGGCGCAGAAGCTTGGCCTCGACCCGCAGAAATTCTACGAAATCAGCTCCCAAAGTTCAGGCTACAACTGGTCGCTCAACGCCTACACGCCGATGCCGGGCGTCGGCGTCGAAAGCCCGGCGGATAACGACTACGCGGGCGGCTTTGCGACCGCGCTGATGCTGAAGGACCTAAGGCTGGCGATGGAGGCGGCGAAAACCGCGGACGCGACGACGGCACTGGGAAAGCACGCCAAGGAACTCTACGAAGCGTTCGCAGAGCAAAATGGCGCGCTCGATTTCTCCGCCATCATCAAGACGCTTTGATTTCGGCGATCACACCATCAAGCCAGTCTCGCGGGGCTTGACGCCGACCGATATCCGCAACGAATTCCTGACCCCGAGCAACGCTCTTGAGTGTGCCCCCACGCAGCCATCGGTCGGCGCGATCGTGATAGGAAAGCCCGCCACGCCTCAGCCAGTCAGGCCGCCACCATAAGGTTGGGGGCCCGCCCGGCACGGTCAGGCGCAGGGCGTCGCTGGCGCGCGCCGCCACCCGCCCCTCGCCGCGCCAAATCACATCGTTCGAACCATGCGTGCCGAAAGCGTGTGGATGTTGGAGAGCCACCATCGCTTTGGGGACACCATCGCGCAGAGCCACGAGGGTCTCAACGCGCAAGTAGCCGAATATCCGGTGGTGCGGTTCGCCCGTTTCCTCATCCGCAAACAGGCCAAAGAACACAAAGACATCGCCCGGCCCAACACTCTGACGCTCCAGATGGGTCTGGGCAGCCCCCGCCTGTCCGAAAGCGCATGTCCCATCGGCCAGAAACATCGGATCGTGGTGGCAAAGATCGTGCGCGCCCAGCTTGCCCCGACTGGCCCGCGCCACATGCTCACCGAGCCCGATCGCTCCATAAGTGGTGCGCGAGAAGCCCTTTGTATCGGGGATCGGCAAACTCAGCGGAGCCCCATTCACAATGGGAGACGGCCCGCCCCCAGCGCTTGAGTCAAAGCCTTTGCGCGAAAAAATGATCCGCATGGTTTGAGCGCTAGCCCTTCCGCTGCGGCAATGCGACCAATTGTTGCACAAGACTCTTCAATCCTTGCTTTGCCGCGGCCTCAATTGAGGGTAGGGCCTGCAAGGATGGTTGAGGAAACGAACGTGACAGCGCTCATCATGGCGGGCAAACGCTCTGGCGTGCTTGATCCATTGGCGCAGCGGGCCAATGTCGCGCAAAAGTGTGTGGTTCCGGTCAACGGCGTGCCGATGGTTGCGCGCGTGACCGAAGCGGTCTCGAAGGTTCCCGAAGTTGGCGCGATCCGCATCGTCGCGCACGAACCTGATGAGATTGCCGCGCAACCGGTGGTCGCCAAGCTGATTGACGAAGGCCGCCTGAGTTTTGCTGAAGGAAAATTCAACATCGTCGACAGCGTCTTTTCCGGCGCTGAGGACGCGGATTTCCCGCTGCTCATAACCACGGCGGACAATTGCCTGGTGACGCCCGAGGGCTATTCAGAATTCATTAGCAAATGCCTCGCCGCCGAAGCGGGCGGCGCCGCAGGGCTGGCGCGCAAAGAGGATGTGAAGGCCGCCGATCCGGAGGGTCAAGCGCGGTTTTACGAGTTTCGCGACGGGGAATTCTCGAACTGCAACATGTATTGGATAAGCTCCCCCAAAGCGCTCGCCGCCGCCGAGATTATGCGCGAAGGCGGGCAGTTCGTGAGGTTTCCCCGCCGTATCATCAAGGCGTTCGGCCTGATGAACCTCATCCGTTTTCGGCTTGGCACAGGCTCCAAAGAACGGCTCTTCGAGCAAATATCAAAGCGCTTTGGTTTCAAACTCTTACCGGTTGAATTGAGCGACGGTCACTACGCGATTGACGTGGATAACGAGCGCACGTTTACGGTAACTGAAAAAATTCTGAAGCGCCGCGAAGGGGACAGAACCGCGGTCTGAACGCGGCTTGCGTAAGCATGAAGCGCCTTTTTTCCAACATTGGCTGGCTTTTGGGCGGACGTGGATTCAACGCCGTGATGAGCCTTGTCTATCTCTACCTTGCCACGCACACGCTGGGTCTGGAAAGCTTTGGACACTTTGCACTGATCGTCGCGCTGGGGCAGACCGTCACCGGATTTGCCAGTTTCCAGACCTGGCAGTTTATCGTCCGCTGGGGTGCCAACGGCGATGGCAGCCCAGAACATCCAGACCCAAAGGCGGTTCGCGAGGCGACCGGGTTCGCCATCGCGCTCGATTTGCTGTCGGTCCTGATAGGGACAATAGGCGCCGCGCTGCTTATCCTCACTGCGGGGTTGTGGCTGCCGCTTCCGGAAGATCTCTATCCACTGGCCTTTGGCTATTGCGTGATCTCCTTGCTCTCCATTCGCACCACGCCGACCGGGCTTTTGCGCCTGCGCTTCAAGTTTGCGATGGCCACGGCGGCGGAAGCGGTGCAACCCGCCATTCGCACGCTCGGAGCGTTGCTTGCGGTCTTCTTAATGCCGAATGTAACCGGCTTCATCCTGGCATGGGCGGCTTCGGAAGTGGCTGTGGCCCTTGCCTTGTGGATCGCTGCGGGGCGCGAGGAGAGCATAGCTTTCACCGCGCTCAGCCTGCGCACCATACCGCGCCGTTACACCGATGCCTGGGCGTTTGTGTGGTCGACCAATATGTCGGGCAGCCTCACCACCGCAGGCAAGCAGGTCACGATCCTGCTGGTCGGCACCTTTGGCGGAGCGGCGCTGGCAGGCGGTTTCCGGGTTGCCTCACAATTGGGGCAAGCGTTGGTCAGCCTTGCGCAAACCGTCTCCAAGGCGATCTTCCCAGAGCTGGTCCACGCCAGAGAGAACGCGCTGATGATGGCGCGGCGCATGGCCAACATCGCTTTGGTCGCAGGCGTTGTTGCGGTTGTGGTCGCGTTGCTCGGCGGTCGCTGGGCTCTCAGCCTCATCGCCGAGGCGGACTTTCGCGCCTTCTATTGGGCGATGGTTATCTTGAGCGTTGCGGGCGCGGTCGAACTGATCGGGGCGAGCTTGGAATCGCTGCTGGTTTCTGCCGGGCGGGCGAGCACCGCCTTCGCGGTCCGCGCGGTGCCGACGCTGTTGGCGCTGATTTTCCTGGACGCCGCGATTGACTGGAATGGCGCAAAAGGCGCGGCCTTTGCGGTGCTCGCCTCAAGCTCGCTTGCAGTGATCGGGTTCTACGTCGCGATCTTGAACCTGAAAGAGATCAGGATTGAGGTCGAGCCTGAGGGGGACAGGGGTTAGCGAGGGCTTTAGTTCTGGCAGGATCCAGGAAACCACCCAAGATATTCCTCAATTGAGCTGAGCTCCATCTCAGCCCGAAGTTCGTTGAGGCGATCCGGCTCTTCCAAAGCATCCGGTGCATGCTCACTGTCGACACAAGTAACCTGCGTACCATAGCGCTGCTTTCCCTGCAGCTTCAGCATGATGCGATCGTAGAGATACGCATAGTTGCTCTTGGATACCTCGCCTTCTGCAACCATGGGCTCCATCATCTGCAGGGCACGATATTGGAAGACAGGATCGTGGTCAGCGTGCTGCGCCAACAACCACGCCGCGTCTGACGCCTTTTCGCCGACCTCAGATAGCTTGGGCCAACCACCCGCTTCCACCTTTTGCTTTAGCCAGCGCGTGTTCTCGCGATCGACGCGTCCCGTTTCACCCAGGACCAGGGTGTTGAAAGCTGTCGCTGCATCCTCGCTCATCTGCGGCAAACGCGGTCTATCGTCCGTCACACGCGTCCAGCTATAGGAGAGGCGAAGCAACTGTTCACCCAAGGTTCGCGTTTCGAGTTCGCGCGCAAAATTGGACTCCACCGAGCCGACTCGTTGCTCCACGAGGCGGATCGATTCGACCAGCGTGGCAAATACCAGCCGCGCTTCACGGGTGGCTGCCTCCAGGTCCTCAAAGGTGGCAAAACGATCCTGAAATTGCTCGCCGCGAAACACCTGACGGCACAGCGAAGCTTGCGCGCTGGTGTAGCGGTCGAATGCGAGCGACAGGCCAAGCTCGGCTAATTGCGCGTCCAACCGCTCCCGCCCGCGCGGGTCGCATTCCTTGAGCCAATCGACAAGCTGCGCGTATTGGGCCCGCTCTTGGGCGTTGGCCTCGGGAAAATAGCCGCGCAGATACTCGAAATTCCCTGGCTCAAACCGGCCATCGACCATCCGGTCAGCGATTAGCGGTGGCGGCTCGGGATAGTCCGACCCAAGCGGAGACGTGGGAGGCTCGTCCGCAGCGATCAGCGCGAGGCTGAGAACGCCGACGAGACCTGACCACATCGCCCGACCCATCACGCCTCGGGATCTTCCCAGGCCAGCTTGGGCTTCCTCGCCGCGGCCGTTTCATCGAGACGCCGCCGCGGGGCGAAGTAAGGCGCCTGCTTGAGCGCCTCGTCGCCCGCCAGCGCGCGCTCGGTCACATGGCGGAAGGCGGTGATGAACTGGTCGATCGACGCCTTGCTTTCGGTCTCGGTCGGCTCAACCAGCATTGCGCCATGGACGACCAGCGGGAAGTACACCGTCATCGGGTGATAGCCCTCATCGATCAGCCCTTTGGCAAGATCGAGCGTCGAAAGACCGCCGCCAAAATCCTTATCGCCAAACAAAGCCTCGTGCATGCACGGGCCGCTATCCGCGAAAGGCGCGTGGAGAATATCTTCCAGGCTGCGCAGGATGTAATTGGCGTTGAGCACCGCGTCTTCGGCGACCTGCTTAAGCCCATCAGCGCCATGGCTGAGCATATAGGTCAGCGCGCGGGTGAACATGCCCATCTGGCCGTGAAACGCTGTCATCCGGCCAAAGGTCTGGCCACGAGTGACTTCGCGCGCTTCCTCTTCGACAATCTCATAGGCCCCGTCCTCGTATTGGCGCACAAAGGGCAGCGGCGCAAAGGGCGCAAGCGCGTCGGAAAAGACCACCGGGCCCGACCCCGGACCGCCACCCCCGTGCGGGGTGGAAAAGGTCTTGTGCAGGTTGATATGCATCGCATCGACGCCAAGGTCGCCAGGGCGCACACGGCCGACAATCGCGTTGAAGTTCGCGCCGTCGCAATAGACGTAGCCGCCCACTTCGTGAACGGCGTCGGCGATGGTGCGAAAGTCTTTCTCAAACAGACCGCACGTGTTGGGATTGGTGATCATCACAGCCGCGACATCCGGACCGAGTCGAGCTTTCAACGCCTCGACATCGACCCGGCCCTCAGCGGTCGCGGGGATGTCTTCGACCTTATAGCCTGCAAAGGCGGCGGTGGCGGGATTGGTTCCGTGGGCGCTTTCCGGGACCAGCACGACCTCGCGCGGGTTTCCGGCGGCGGTGTGCGCGGCGCGGATAGCGAGGATACCGCAAAGCTCCCCATGCGCACCGGCCTTGGGGCTCATAGCGACCGAAGGCATGCCGGTCAGCGTCTTTAGCCAGTCGGCGAGTTGATAGATGACTTCAAGAGCCCCTTGCACACTGTTTTGCGGGGCGAGCGGGTGAATGTCCGCAAAGCCCGGCAAGCGCGCCATCTTTTCATTGAGGCGTGGATTGTGCTTCATCGTGCAGGAGCCGAGCGGGAAGAAACCGAGATCGATGCCGTAGTTCTGACGGCTCAGCCGCGTGTAGTGACGCACCGTCTCGGGCTCGGTCAGGCCGACAAGGCCGATGGGCTCGGCGCGGTCAAAGCCGCCCATGCGATTAGGCGCGGAGGCGTCAATCTCAGGCAAGTCAACACCGGTGGTCTCCGCATGGCCAAACTCGAAGATCAGCGGCTCTTCGAGCATCAGCGCGCGGTTACCAGTGGTGGTGACTATCTCGCCAGACGCCTCAGCGACTTCCAGCGCGTTATTCATCTGGGGCTTCCAGCCGGACTTGTTGGGCGCGTTCATTGGGCAGGCTCCAGCGAAAGAATGGCTTCGAGTTCAGAAGCGAGTGTTTCGATGTCTTCTTCGGTTGTCGTCTCGGTGATCGCGACCAGCAGCGCGTGATCAAGCGCTTCGACGCCCGGATAGAGGCGCCCAAGCGAAACCCCGCCCAGAACGCCGCGATCCGCGAGATCGCGCACGATCTCGCGTGCGGGCTTGCCATCGAGCATCAGCGTGAACTCGTTGAAGAACGAGGTGTTGAGGAGGCTGACACCCGGCACCTTCTCCAAGCGATCTGCGGCCACGCAGGCGAGCCTGTGATTCTCAGCGGCCAGTTGGCGCAGGCCCTTCTCACCCAGCAGCGTCATATGCGTGGTGAAGGCGAGCGCGCACAGGCCCGAATTGGTGCAGATGTTCGAAGTCGCCTTTTCACGCCGGATATGCTGCTCACGCGTTGAGAGGGTGAGGACGAAGCCGCGCTTACCCTCCGCGTCGACCGTCTCGCCGCACAGACGCCCGGGCATCTGGCGCACATGCTTGGGATTGCGCACGGCGAAAAGGCCCAGATAGGGCCCGCCAAATTGCAGGCCTACACCCAATGCCTGGCCTTCACCCACGACAATATCGGCGCCCATTTCGCCAGGCGACTTCATGGCACCCAGCGCCACTGGCTCGGTGTTGACGACCACCAGCAAAGCGCCCTTTTCGTGCGCCGCCTCGGCGATCTGGGTGAGGTCGGACGGACGGCCAAGGATGTCGGGATATTGCACCACAACGCACGCGGTCTCATCATCGATGCGCGCGGTGAGGCCTGCCAAATCCGCTTCTGGCTGGATCGCGGGCGCGCTGTCGGCGATCTCGTCCCCGGTGAACTGCGCCATGGTTTTGACGACCTGCGCGTAATGCGGATGGAGCGCGCCCGAGAGCACCGCGCGCTTGCGCTTGGTCACGCGCGTCGCCATCGCGACCGCCTCCCAGCACGCGGTCGAGCCGTCATAGAGCGAGGCGTTGGCCACCGCGCAGCCGTAAAGCCGCGCGACCTGCGTCTGGAATTCAAACAGCATTTGCAGCGTGCCCTGCGCAATCTCGGGCTGATAGGGCGTGTAGGCGGTCAGGAACTCGCCCCGGCTGATCACCGTATCGACGCTGGCTGGGATATGGTGACGATAAGCGCCCGCGCCGAGGAAAAAGGGCGTGTTTTCGGCGGCCAGATTTTTGGCTGCGAGGCCCTTCATATGCCGCTCGACGGCCATTTCGCCCGCGTGCATCGGCAGATCGCGGATCGGGCCATCAAGCCGCGCGACTTCGGGCACGTCGACGAACAGATCATCGATGGAAGAGGCGCCGATACGCTCAAGCATATCCTCGCGGTCGGTGTCAGTGAGAGGGAGGTAGCGCATTGTTCAGTAAGCCCTAATCAGACGGTTGGGTTTAAGTTCTCTGGAGTTGCCCATGCATATGACGTTGCCGATATGGCAGGTGGCGTCGACTTCGGCTTCGATGAGCACCTTGTATCCTTGAGCCTTGGCCAGCATCTCTTTGAAGTCCACGTCGCCACCGAGAGATAGGAAAGCGTAGTCCACGCTGTCTCTTGGTCCTTCAACGAGGTAGCAAGAACTGTACGGTTCGCATCCCGAGACATAGCCGCTCACGAAAACGGTTCGACCGTGCCACTCTATGAGGTTTTCGCTCACCTCTTTGGCCGAATAGGACCGCGCCTCAGTCGCAGTCACGCATCCGGCTAGGGCCATCGGGGGCAAAAGGAGTGCAAGGCGAACCATCACAGCCCCTCGACAAATTCCTTATACGCGGCCTCGTCCATCAGGCCTTCGAGTTCGGCCTTGTCGGCAACGCTCATGCGGAAGAACCAGCCGTCTTCTTCGGGCGAGGAATTGACCAGAGCGGGCTCGTCTTCGAGCATAGCGTTGCCTTCGGTCACTTCGCCTGAAATCGGCGCGTAGACGTCGCTTGCCGCCTTGACGCTTTCGACCACCGCCGCATCGCCGCCCTTATCAAGGGCGGTGCCCACGGCGGGGAGCTCGACGAACACAATATCGCCCAACTGCTCTTGCGCGTAATCGGTGATGCCGACCGTGGCGGTGTCGTCTTCGACGTCGATCCATTCGTGTTCATCGGTGAAGTAACGCGGCATCAAATCAGCTCCCTCGGTAATAGCGATGCGGGACAAAAGGCATGGGGGACACTTTGGCGGTAAGGCGCTTTTTGCGCACTGCGATTTCGAGGGCTGTGCCCTCTTCGGCGTGCGCAGCGTCAACGTAAGCCATGGCGATCGGGTAACCGAGCGTGGGCGAAAAACCGCCGCTGGTGACGGTCCCGACCTTGGTATCGCCGGCAAAGACTTCGGCGCCTTCGCGCGCGGGCATGCGGCCTTCCAGGGTAAGGCCCACGCGGCGTTGCTTCGCGCCGCCGTTAAAGACCTCCATGACCGGGCCATGACCCATATAGCCGCCCGCCTCGCGCCGCTTTTTGGAAAGCGCAAAGGTGAGTTCAGCGCTCACAGGGTCGGTTTCGGTGGTGATGTCGTGGCCATAGAGCGGCAAGCCCGCTTCGAGGCGCAAGCTGTCGCGCGCGCCAAGCCCTGCCGGGCGAACGCGATCGTCGGCGATCAGTGCATCAGCAAGGCCGGTTACAGCCTCCCGATGCACGGTGATCTCAAACCCGTCTTCGCCGGTGTAGCCGCAGCGACTGACCCAAATGTGGCCCTCTCCCCATTTGAATAGGTCGGCGGTCATAAAGGTGAGCGCGCCAGTGCCTGGGATCAGGTGTTCGAGCACTTCGCCCGCCTTAGGACCTTGCAGCGCCAGCAAAGCGAAGTCGTCATAGTGATGCAGCGTGATCTCGTCGGGCAGATATTCGCGCAGATGGGCGATGTCGTCCCACTTGGTCGCCCCGTTGACCACCAGATTGATGCGCGGTCCAGCGTTGGTGACCATCAGGTCATCAAGAATACCGCCATTCTCATCCAGCAGCATCGAGTAGCGCATGCGCCCGGTTTTGAGTGAAGTGATAAGGCCCGGCAGCAAGTCTTCCAGAGCCGTAGCGCCCTGCGCCGCCGCCTCGGCAGATTCCTCGGAAGCGCCAGCAACACTGAGCTGACCCATATGGCTCACATCGAACAGGCTAGCACTCTGCCTTGTCCATTCATGTTCAGCGACGATACCGCCATGTTCACCTGTATATTGGATCGGCATTTCATAGCCCGCAAACGGGACCATGCGCGCCCCGCGCTCGCGGTGCCATGCATCAAGCGGGAGAGTGCCCAGCGGCACCTCTTCAATGGCGTCGTCAAGAGTATCTGTAGCGCTCAAATTATTGATCCCCGAAAGCAGCCTCAACGCACCTTTTGATGCGTCGTTCCTGCCCCCTCTGTCGGGAAACCTGAGAGCTTCAGCGGCCGCAGACTGTCCGTCCGCTCCCGCCTCCCCTTCGGTGGCCTTGAACCCTTCAGCTCAAGACGCTTTCCAGAGTGCCCAAACCTTTTCGCGGTCCGTTTGCCTGAGAGTTTCCGGGGCGGTTGCTCCTTCGGCGCCAGCCTCTTCGTTGAGGCTTAGTCTCTCCCGCGAAAGACACCGGAATCACTCCCGGCGGGCGTTACTTATGTTGCGGATGCGAAAGGGTGCGTCAATCGCGTTTGTGACCAATTCAGACAGTTTTCAATCGCGGCTGTGGACGCGGTGAAACATCCTTGCGCTCACTTGGTTTGTTTGGTCGCCAAGAGCTCGCGCGCGCGCTTGATCAGGTCCCTCTCACCTTGGGTGAAACCGCCTGTGTCCTCGCCGCCAACCGGTGGCGGAGCTTGCGTGCGGAAGTACGCAATGCCGGCCCCTTCATCGACCAGCCAAAGTCCGGATTGCAGGCCATAAGCCTCTCCCGAATGGCCGATAGCTACAATCCCATCTGATATCTCAGCGAACAGGTTGTCCTTGCACCGATTGAGGGTTCTGTTGATCATCTGCATGCCCATTGCATAATGGCAGAAGAACTCTTGGCCTTTGGTGCGCCCCCCTCCTTGATCAACTGTGAGGAGCAAATCCAAGCTACGCTCGGATAGAAAGCCATCTCGAGTGAGGCCCTGCCCGATCTTGGCCAAATCTATCATCCCGATGCGCACCCCACCCTGCGGTGAGAACACGCTGGCATTGGTGCCGGGCACGTAGTTCTCCAGCGAGCACTCCACGCCCTCGGCCACCGGGATGCTGCAATCGGGCGGCAAATCGCCGGGGTAGTCACGCGCGGGCTCGTCGGTGTGGCGGTAGAGCGCGACCGCGCGGCTCACCATATCGTCCGAACAGCCAATCCAGTTGATGCACGCCTCAACGCCGAGCGGTTCGAACACCAGTCGTTCCAGCAGCCTATCGTACCGCTCTCCCGTCGCCGCTTCGAGCGCGGTGGCCACCACGGGCGAGCCGAGATTGGCGTATTCGAACGGCGCTTCACCCGGAGGGGCATCGGCGTACCAAGCCTCGGGATCAGCGAGCTTTTCCTGAAGGCTGTCGCCCAAGGGGATGATGTAGCCAGCCTTGTCGCGCAGTCCCGCACGGTGCGAGAGCAATTGGGCGAGCGTAACCTTGGCATCGGGGAAGTTGGGTGAACGGACCTTGAAGCCCAGATAGTCCGACACATCCGCATCAAGATCAACTTTCCCCTCATCCACAAGCCGCATGGTGACGAGCGCCATGATCAGCTTGGAGATCGAGGCGATGCGAACCGGGTCGTTGAACTCGACCGGCTCATTGCTCTCGAAATTGCGCACGCCTTCGTTGATGTGCGGCGTTACGTTGTCGCTATATAAAGCGACCGCCACCGGGGCGTGCGGATGATCCTCGGCCTGAGCGGCATTGGGGAGAATGAGCGCGAGAGCGATTAGCAGATAGCGGATCATCCGCCCACACTCGCCCCAATGCGCGACAAAATCAATCGAGGTTCGGTCTCAGCCAGCGTTCCGCGGTTGCCATGTCGACGCCGCGCCGGGTGGCGTATTCTTCCAGCTGGTCGCGGCCAATCCTCGCCACCCCGAAATACTGGCTTTCGGGATGGCCAAAGTAGAAGCCCGAAACCGCCGCTGTGGGCCACATCGCAAAGCTCTCCGTCAAAGTGAGGCCCGTGTTTTTCTCCGCATCCAACAGGTCGAACAGGATCGGCTTGAGCGAGTGATCGGGGCAGGCGGGATAGCCTGGAGCGGGGCGGATGCCGCGATACTCCTCCTTGATCAGCGCTTCGTTGGTCAGCTGTTCGCCCGGCGCATAGCCCCACAAGGTCGTGCGCGTGTGCTGGTGCAAACGCTCGGCAAAGGCTTCGGCGAAACGATCCGCCAGCGCCTTGAGCATAATGTCCGAATAGTCGTCCTTATCCGCCTGGAAGCGCTCGATATGCGGCTCGATCCCATGGATCCCCACGGCGAACCCGCCGATCCAGTCACCCGCCGGATCGATAAAGTCCGCAAGGCACATATTGGCGCGGTCGCGGCTTTTCTTAATCTGCTGACGCAGGAAGGGGAGACGGATATTCTCTTCACGCTGGACGCGGTGGATAATCACATCGTCCGGGCAATCATGGTCGCGCGCGCAAGGCCACAAGCCAGCGACACCCCTGGCGGTGAGCCTTTTCTCGCTGACAATCTTCTCAAGCATCGCGTCGGCGTCGACTTTCAGAGCGCGAGCGCTTTCGCCCACGATCTCATCATCCAGAATGCGCGGATAGGTGCCGTGCAATTCCCAGGCGCGGTAAAATGGGGTCCAGTCAATGTAGTCGACGAGATCTTCTAGGTCCCAATCGTCATAGGCATGCACACCCGGTTGCAAGGGCGGGGCGGGCTTGTCAGAGAGGTAGGCGTCGTAAAAATTGGCGCGCGCCTCCTCGAGGGTCATCAACTGCTTTTCCGCCTTGCCGCTGCGCGCGTCGCGGACATGGATGTATTCGTCGGCAACCTCAGTCACGTATGGGTCGCGCTGCGTGTCGGAGAGCAGCTTGGACGCCACGCCAACCGCGCGACTCGCGTCGAGCACGTGGATGACGGGACCCTTATAGTTGGGATCGATCTTGAGCGCGGTGTGGACCTTGGACGTGGTCGCGCCGCCGATCAGCAGCGGCATGGTCATTTCAGCGCGCTGCATTTCCTCGGCCACGGTCACCATCTCGTCCAGCGAAGGAGTGATGAGACCCGAGAGCCCAATCATGTCGGCGTTGTTGTCGTTGGCCGATTTGAGGATGTCCTGCCAGGGCACCATGACGCCAAGGTCAACCACTTCATAGCCATTGCATTGCAGCACCACGCCTACGATGTTCTTGCCGATATCGTGAACGTCACCCTTTACGGTCGCCATGATGATCGTGCCTTTGGCCCTTGCACCCTCTTCTTTTTCGGCCTCGATAAAGGGGATGAGGTGGGCGACGGCCTTTTTCATGACGCGCGCGGATTTGACCACTTGCGGCAGGAACATCTTGCCCGAACCAAACAGGTCGCCCACCACGTTCATGCCGTCCATCAGTGGGCCTTCAATCACTTCGATTGGGCGGCCACCGGCCTCAGCGGTTGCGGCGCGCATTTCCTCGGTGTCGTCGACCACATGCGCGTCGATCCCTTTGACAAGCGCGTGTTCGAGGCGCTTGGTCACGGTCCAGCCGCGCCATTCAGCGGCCTGTTTGTCGTCTTCCTTCGACTTACCCTTGAAGCTTTCAGCGAGGTTGATCAGCCGCTCGGTCGCGGTCTCCTCCCCCTCAGCCAGGCTCTTGTGTTCGCGCATCAGGATTACGTCTTCGCACGCCTCGCGCAGCACCGGATCGATCGTGTCGTAGACGTCCAGTTGCCCTGCGTTGACGATGGCCATGTCAAAACCAACCGGGATTGCGTGATAGAGGAAGACCGAGTGCATTGCGCGGCGCACGGTCTCGTTACCACGAAAGCTGAAGGAAAGGTTCGAGAGACCTCCGCTGGTCTTCGCGTGCGGGCAAAGGTCCTTAATGTCCTTCACCGCCTCGATGAAGTCGAGCCCATAACGGTCGTGCTCTTCAATGCCGGTCGCAACCGCAAAAACGTTTGGGTCAAAGATGATGTCTTCGGGCGGAAAGCCGATGCCGACGAGCAGATCGTAAGCGCGTTTGCAGATTTCGACCTTGCGCTCTTTGGTGTCCGCCTGACCGACCTCGTCAAACGCCATCACCACGACCGCTGCGCCGTAAGCCATGCACAGCCGCGCGTGCTTGAGGAATTCCTCCTCACCCTCTTTCATGCTGATCGAGTTCACGATCGGCTTACCCGAAACGCATTTGAGGCCCGCTTCGATCACGTCCCATTTGGAACTGTCGATCATCACCGGTACGCGCGCGATATCCGGCTCGGCCGCGATCAGCTTCAGGAAGGTCTCCATCGCGTGCTTCGCGTCGAGCAGGCCTTCGTCCATGTTGACATCGATCACCTGCGCGCCGTTCTCGACCTGCTGGCGAGCGACTTCGACGGCGGTCGCGTAATCGTCCGCCATGATAAGCTTTTTGAACCGGGCGCTGCCGGTCACATTGGTGCGTTCACCGATATTGATGAAGCTGGAGGCGGAACTCTGATCGGTCATGCGTCGCTTTTCTTGGAATCGAATTCGGCCTTCTCCACTGCGCGACGGATCGCGAGCGGATCAGCGATGTCTTTCATCGGTGTGATCGAAAAGCCCGATCCTGTGACTTCAATTGTGCCGTAATTGAGCAAGCGCCCCAGAATGCTCTGGTTCACGCGGACCGAATCGATGGTGGAGAGACGCTGCTCGATGGTCTGGCGCTGGAGAAACCCCCACTTGGCCACCGCTTTGCGATCGGTCACCGCAAGCTCGGTCGTGAAGCTGTAAAACCAGCCCGGGATCAACAGCAGCGCGCCCAAAAGGCACAGCGCAAACAGATATTCGTGAACCAGCGCGCCCAGGCCAAGGCCCAACGCAATGGCAAAAAGGCCCCGCGCGTAAACCACCCAGTGCACCTTGGCGATGTGGATCACCGTTTCATCAGGCCCAACCACTTTGCTCAGATAGGACATTGTTTCATTCCAGCGCTTTGTACAAAGAGACCGCGTGTCAGGAACAGCAGCTTGAGGAGCTGGCCAAAGCGAAGGGTTCGAGTCCCGCCAAGCGCATGGCCGGCTCCAGCGTCGGATTTTCGCGCGGTTCGATACCTTCTACGGCCTTTGCGATGGCGGCAATGTGCTCGGGCGTGTTTCCGCAACAGCCGCCAAGAATGTTGACCTGCCCTTCCTTCGCCCATTGCGCGACAAAGCCAGCGGTGGTGTCGGGCTGTTCATCATACTCGCCAAGCTCGTTTGGGAGACCCGCGTTGGGATAAGCGAGCAACAACGTGTCCGCGATACCAGACAATATCTGGACATGCGGGCGCAATTGCTCCGCGCCAAAACTGCAATTGAGACCCATAGCGGCAGGCTTGGCATGCCGGACCGTGTGCCAAAACGCTTCGACCGTGTGGCCCGACAAATTGCGGCCGGACAAATCGGTTAGGGTAAGCGAGATCATGATCGGCACGTCGTGACCGCAATCCGCTTCAAGCTCCTTGACCGCCATAATAGCGGCCTTGCAGTTGAGGGTGTCGAACACGGTTTCGATCAAGATGAAATCGCAGCCGCCATCGACCAGCGCCTCGGCCTGCTCGCGGTAGATCGCTTTCACTTCATCAAAGGTAACCTCACGAAAACCGGGGTCTTCGACATCAGGGCTGAGCGACAAGGTCTTGTTGGTCGGCCCCATAGCGCCAAGCACAAAGCGTGGGCGTCCGTCTTTGGCTGTCGCCGCATCACACGCCTCACGGATGACCTTGGCGGCGGACATGTTGATCTCACGCACCAGATGCTCGGCACCGTAATCCGCTTGGCTGATCACATTTGCGTTGAACGTGTTGGTCGCCAAAAGAGTGGAGCCTGCAGCGATATATTCGTCGCAGATTTTGCGGATCACCTGTGGCTGAGTGAGATTGATGAGGTCGTTATTGCCCTTCTGATCCATCGCAAGGCCGGTGTCGCCTGTATATTGCTCTTCGGTCAGCTTCTCGTTCTGAATCGCTGTTCCATACGGGCCATCCTTAATGAGGATGCCTTTGGCGGCCGCTTCGTTAATTCGAGCGCGGGCAGTGGCAGAGGCGTTTGTCATTCCGCAGCGTCCTTGACAGCTTGTTCGGCAAGAGGTCGCTTACCCAGCATATGGCAAATTGCGTAAGCAAGGTCGGGCCGGTTCAAGGTGTAAAAGTGAAAGTCACGCTCCCCGCCAGCGTAGAGCCGACGGCACAGCTCGGCGGCAACGGTGGCGGCCACCAATTGCCGCGCAGCCGGTCTTTCATCGAGTCCTTCAAACAGGCCATCCATCCATGCCGGGATGTCCGCGCCGCACGCGCCGGCGAACTTGCGGGCTTGGGCGACATTGGTCACGGGCAAGATGCCCGGCAGCACTTTCTGTGCGATGCCGGTCGCGGCCAGCTTATCGCGGAAGCGGAAGAAGGTGTCGGCGGAGAAGAAAAACTGGCTGATCGCGCGGGTCGCGCCCGCGGCGAGCTTGCGCTTCAAATGATCGATATCAGCCTGCGGGTTGGAGGCGTCTGGGTGCGTTTCGGGATAGGCGGCGACCGAGATTTCGAAGTCGGCAATCTCCTTGAGGCCCGCGACCAGTTCAGCTGCCCCCGCGTAGCCTTCCGGGTGCGGTGTGAACGGCGCGCCGGGCTCACCCGCGTCACCGCGCAGCGCAACAATATGGCGCACGCCAGCATCCCAATACTGTTCGGCGACCTCGCGGATGTCCGCCTTGCTCGCTCCCACACAGGTAAGGTGGGCGGCGGCGGGCAGCTTCGCCTCACTAATGATCCTTGCCACGGTGGAGTGCGTGCGCTCGCGTGTGGAACCGCCGGCTCCGTAGGTTACCGAGACAAACTGCGGAGCAAGCGGTGCAAGCTCAACCACCGCCTTCCACAGCTGCTCCTCCATCTTCGCGCTCTTGGGCGGAAAGAACTCAAAGCTGACATCGATATCGCCCGGCAAGCCGGAGAAAAGCGGCTCGTCGAGGGCCGTGCGGTGTTCGCGCAATTCATCAAAGGTCGGGTTCATGGCAAGGCCTTTTGCGCGGAGGTCGAATTCGACGATGGCATGATTTGGGGTTTTAACGCGGCGCGACGCTGGCCGATCCAGATTTTCACAACAATCTCGCCCCCCTCAAGCGCCACCGGATCGCTCGCGCTAAATCCCGACGCGCGCAAGAGCGTCGCCATCTGGCGATCGGAGAAGCCAAGACGCGCGTGTTGATGCCGCGTGCGCAGCTCTTCGCGATCATGCGCCGCGAAATCAACAATCGCGATACGGCCGCTTGGGCGTGTGACGCGCGCCGCTTCGGCCAGAGCTTGGGCGGGGTCTGCAGCAAAGTGCAGCACCTGATGCAAAAGGACGGTGTCAAAATGGCCCGCATCAAAAGGCAGATCCGCAAAATCGCCCTGCACCAAATCGATCTGCACCGCGGGCAAATGCTGAAGCTTGGCGCGCGCAACCCGCAGCATTTCCAGATTCTTGTCGAGCGCCACAACACGATCAGCGCTTCCAGCGAACAGCTCGGCCATCCGCCCCGTTCCCGTTCCAATATCGAGCAAGACCCCAAGGCTGTGGCCGTTCAGAGCCTCTTGCAAGCGCGTTTCAACCTCGCGATCCGTGCTGTGCAGCGCGCGCAGTTCATCCCATTCACCGGCGTGTCGGGCAAAGTACTGGTTGGCGGCTTCTTCGCGGCCCTTACGAATGGCGGCGAGCTTACGCCGGTCGTCCTCGCACGCCTTGGCGAAGCCGGCTTCCTCTGCCTCGGCAATCGCAAGGACTCGGTCCAAGGCGGCCACCACTGGCCCCGCATCATCGTGTCCGCCTGTGCCGCGCAGGAACACCCAGCTGCCTTCTCGGCGGCGCTCAGCCAAGCCCGCGTCGCACAAGATACCAACATGGCGCGAGACGCGGGGCTGGCTTTGACCAAGAGCCTGAGCAAGCTCGCCGACAGCCAGCTCCATGGTTGCAAGCAATCGCGCGATGCGAAGCCGCGTGGGATCGGCAAGAGCCTTAAACACCGCGTCAATCGGGACAGAAGAGGCAGAGTTCAGAGCCATAATACGCACATGATATAAAGATATTTATATATGTGTAAATGCTTCGTAGCCTGGACCGCTCTCCGCCGCCCGCGCCGATAGGCCGCCTGGGCCTAAGCGGGCGTTACTTCGCGCGCTCCGCCAGCCATAGTGTAGACGTCTGCGCTGGCCCGAATTTGAGCGGTGGAATTGTAGGTCTTCTGCACCGCGTCGAACACGCGTTCCACAGCGGACTTGCGCACAACAGCGACAACGCTGCCGCCAAAGCCCGCCCCCGTCATACGCACGCCTCCGAGCGCGTCGTCACCGTCGCCCAAGGCGGCCCAAACCGTGTCCGTCAGGCGATCGACCTCGGGCACCGTGACTTCGTAATCATCGCGCAAAGACACATGACTCGCACGCATCAAGCGCGAAAGCGCCGCCGCGTCGCCTTGGGACAGCGCAACGGCGGTTGGCTCAACCCGAGCGATCTCGCTCACGACATGGCGCGCGCGCGATGCCAGGACCGGATCGACATCAGAGGAACCGGCTTCGAGCGCATCCATAGTCAGATCGCGGAGAGCTTTTACCCCGAAGTGGCGGGCGGCGGCCTCGGATTCGCGCCGCCGCGTGTTGAAAGCGCTGTTAGCCAATTCGCGCCGAATACCGGAATCGATTATGATCAGACTCAGCTTTTTCGACACCGGAATGGGCATATGCTGCAAGGACCGACAATCCAGCAACAGCGCCGATCCCATGGAACTGGCAGCGCAGGCCATCGGATCCATGATCCCACAAGCGGTGCCTAGGAAAGCGTTCTCAGCTTCCTTCGCGACCATGGCAAGCTCATCGGCGGCCAGAGGAATACGACTCAACTGCGCCAGCGCGAGCGTCACCGCGACAGTGAAAGACGCAGAGGAAGAGAGCCCAGCGCCCATCGGGACATCGCCGGCGATGGCCAACCGGGTGGGCAAGACGCCATAGCCCCGGCTTTCGAGAAATGCGACAGCCCCCCTTATCAAATTGCGCCAGCTGTCCTCAGTGCGTTGGATCGGCGCATACAACGCGATCTTCTCGCGCGCCTGGCCCGCGTCGATCGCCACCGCTTCAACGTAGCCGCGTCCGCCGACCTCCGGGCCTGACCCGGCCGCGACCAAGGTTTCGCGATTGATAGCACACGGAAGCACGTATCCATCGTTGTAGTCGACATGTTCACCGATCAGGTTGACGCGTCCGGGCGCTGCGAAAAAACGCCTTGGTTCGGGGCCCTTGGTACCAAAGGCCAGCCGATAGCCCTGCCTGACGCGCGCGATGAGACGATCGCGCCGGTTCACACTGGAGCCCTTTCAAAATCGCGATAGTGGATCGAGCCGCTAGCCGAACGCAGCGCGTCTGCGGCGCGCTCGGGGGTCAAGTCCCGCTGAGGTTCGGCAAGCATCTCGTAACCCACCATGAATTTGCGCACCGAAGCCGAGCGCAGGAGCGGCGGATAGAAGTGCGCGTGGAGCTGCCAATGATCGATATCGGGCAGGCCAAAGGGCGCGCCGTGCCAGCCCATTGAATAGGGAAAGCTTGTCTTGAACAGATTGTCGTAGCGCGTGGTTAGCGATTTCAAGATCGCGGCGAGGCTCGCGCGCTGGCCCGTCTCAAGCTGCGTCATACGCGCGACGGTAAAGCGCGGCAGCAGCAGAGTCTCGAACGGCCAGGCCGCCCAAAAGGGCACGATCGCCACCCAATCCGCGTTGCAGTCCACGACGCGCTCACCATCGGCCATCTCGCGCTCGGCCGTGTCGAGCAGCATCGGGCCCTTGTAATCCATCAGGTATTGGCGTTGCTGCTGATCCTCGTGCGCGATCTCAAGGCCCCAATGCTTGGTCGCCCAGATCTGGCCGTGCGGATGGGGGTTCGAACACCCCATCATCGCGCCCTTATTCTCGAAAATCTGGACGTTGCTGAAGCGCGCGCCGAGTTCTTCTGCCTGCGCGATCCAAACGTCGACGATCTCCTCAATCGTCGTGAGCGGAAGTTCGGGAAGCGACTTGGAATGATCGGGCGAGAAACAGATCACCCGGCACACGCCTGACGTGGTTTCCGCTCGGAAAAGCGGGTCGTGCTGGATCGCGCTCTCGCCTTCATCCTTAAGCGCCGGAAAATCGTTGTCGAAGACGTAGACGCCTTTGTAGTCCGGGTTCACCGCGCCCCCCTTGCGGGTGTTGCCGGGGCACAGATAACAGCCTTCATCGTAAGAGGGCGCGAGCGGTTCCGGCTCGGCTTCTTCGCCTTGCCAAGGGCGGTCGAGCCGGTGCGGTGAAACCTGCACCCAGCGCCCGCTGAGCGGGTTGTACCGCCGATGGGGTTGGGCGAAATCCACGCTCACGCGGTGGTCCGTCGCTTGAAGCCGACGAACTCTGCGCGATTGCCCATCGCGCGGTTCACTGTCAGAGCTGCAAGCACACTGGTCACCAGCGTCACGACCATAAAGTCGATATAGTGCATCGCGATAAGGCCCTGCGGCTGCCATGAGAAGGTGAACGCCCCGTAGAGCGCGACGCCCCAGATCACACCCGCAATCGCGGCCAGCGCGTCGACATTGCGGAACAACAGCCCGGCAACAAAGGCCGAAAGTATCGGCATCGAAAGCAAACCGTTCAATTGCTGCAGCAGATTGATAATCGAGAAGTCTTCGGGGTCCGCTTGCGATGCGTCGATGTAAACCGTCACGAGCGCGATCGAAGTGATCGTCAGCAGCACGGAAACCATCGCGGCGAGCTTCCAGTGGTCCTTCACCTCGCCCACGAATTGCTCGTGAAAGTCGACCGAATAGAGCGCGACCGAGCTGTTGAGCACCGCGCTGAAGGTTGTGATCACGGCGGCCGCCACCATCGCGGCAAACGCGCCTGAGAGCCACGGCGGCAGCACGGTGGCGATCAGTTGGCCGTAGGCGGCGTCGCCCACGTCTCCGAACAGCTGATAGGCCACGATACCCGGTATAACGACGATCGGCGGCACAATCAGGATGCGGATGAACGCGGCGGCCATTACGCCCTTTTGAGCCTCTTTGATGTTGGGCGCGGCCATGGCGCGCTGGGTGAGGTTTTGGTTGGTCGACCAGTAGAAGATCTGGATGAAGATCATGCCGGTGAACAGCGTGTGGAACGGGATCGGACTGTCGGGTCCGCCGATCATCGTAAGCCGCTCGGCCGGGACACCGGAAAGATCGAAATTGACCGCCGCCAAGGCAAGGAAGACGATGAGCAGCGCCAGGCCGAGAATGCCGATCCCCGAATAGGTGTCCATCACCGCCACGGCGCGAAGTCCGCCAAAGATTGTGTAGGCGCTCGCCACCACTGCCAGGATTGCAGCGAAGCCAAGCACCGGTACACTCTCCCCGAACAGGGCCTGCATGAAGGTGCCGCCCGAATAGAGCACCGCGGGCAGGTAGATAAAGACGTTTCCCAACAGAAACAGCGCTGAAATCAACGTGCGGATCGAGCGACCACCATAGCGCTTCTCCAAGAGCTCGGTCACCGTTGTGCAGTTGTTGCGGTAATAGATCGGCACAAACACAAAAGCGAGGATCAGCAAGCCGGCGAACCCGGCGATCTCCCACCAGGCGAGCAGCGCCATCTGATTGCCATTCATACCGACCAGCTGATCGGTCGATAGGTTGGTCAGCGTAATCGCGCCCGCAACAAAAACCCAGTTGAGTCCACCACCCGCGAGAAAGACGTCCTTCTTCGACCCATCATGCTTGGCTCTGCGGATAGTCAGCCAGGTCAAAAGACCCACAAGAGCGGTGAGGCCCAGGCAAACGCCGATCTGTGTGGCTGTGGTTGTGGGAAGGCTGGCTAACACGGTGGCAATCTCATCGCTTGGGCATCGGGGTTAGAGACGATTGCCATGAGCCAAGCAAGAGCGCATGGGACGCTCTTCAACCGTGGCCATCAGGGAGAGAGCCGGTTTGGACACTGCGCGCGAGTTTGTGCGGCTTGATGGCGGCGAAACAACCCTGGTCTTCGCGCTTGTCGTTGGCGGAGCTGCGGACCTCGTCTATTTGGGGCCAACGCTGCCCGAGCTCGAGGATCTGGTTGCGCTGGCGAAGTCGCAAGGGCGTGTGGGACACGAAAGCCAACCCGACACACCGCCCTGCCCAGGGCTGCTGCCGGAGCAAAAGAATGGGTGGGCTGGCGCTCCTGCCATATCTCTATGCAGTCAAGTCACAAGGCTTGAGACAGATTTTCGTGTTGCAAGCTGGAGCGCCAATCCTGATCGCATCGTGATCGATAGCCGTGACGCGGTCTTGGATGTTATCGTAACAATCACTTGGGCCATCGACACGTTCGGTGTGGTGAATACCTGCCTTCGGGTGACAAACGCTTCGGCGAGGCCGCTTGTCATCCAGCGTTTGGCGAGCCTCGCCTTCCCGATCCCTTCACGCTTTTCCGAAGTCACAGGCTTTTCCGGGCGCTGGGCGGGGGAAATGCGCGAGAGCCGACGCCCGATTGCGCCCGACGGCTTTGCGCGCCATTCCGCCATTGGTAAGCAAGGCTTTACCGGGGGCAATTGGCTGCTGCTCCACGAGCCGCAAGACGGCGAAGTCCTGGGCGCGCACCTGGAGTGGAGCGGCGATTACGAAACCGCGGTGGAGTGCGACAATGTCGGCGCGAGCGATGGTCGTGCGACCCTGCAAATGGCCGTACGGCTGGAGCCCGGAGAAATTTCTCTGGAACCGGGCGAATCTTTCGAAAGCCCCCGCGCAGCGCTCGCTTGCGGCAAAAACCGCGACGCGCTGGCTCAGGCCTTCCAAAGCCATCTGCGCGAAAGCGTCCTGCCCTTTAGCGCGGCCCAGACCCCGCGCAAAATCCACCTCAACTCGTGGGAAGCGCTGGGCTTTAACCTGTCCGAGCCCAAACTCTTCGCGCTGGTCGACGGCGCCAAGGAGTTGGGTGTCGAGCGCTTCGTGCTGGACGATGGCTGGTTCGCAGGGCGACGCAACGATCGCACCAGCCTGGGCGATTGGTTTGTCTCACCCGATGTTTTCCCGAAAGGGCTGACCCCGCTGATCGACCGCGTCCATGCACGCGGCATGGACTTTGGCCTGTGGGTCGAGCCCGAAATGGTCTCGCCCGATAGCGACCTGTATCGCGCGCATCCCGATTGGTGTGTGCATGTCGAGGGTCGCGGCCGCGGAACCATGCGCGGGCAGCTGGTGCTCGACCTGACCAACCCGGACGCCAACGCTCATATCACTGAGCGGCTGAGCGCGCTGCTGAGCGACCACGACATCGCCTATCTCAAATGGGATCACAACCGCGACCTCTTTCCGACAACCAACAAGAGCCACGCGCAAACCCGGGCGCTCTACAGCCTGCTGGAGGGACTTCGCAGCGCTCATCCCAACCTCGAGATCGAAAGCTGCTCCAGCGGCGGCGGCCGGATCGACTTTGGAATCCTCGCGCGCACCCATAGGGTCTGGCCAAGCGACAACAACGACGCGATCGAGCGCCTGCGAATCATCCGCGCGTGGTCGCAATTCCTGCCGCTGGAGGTTTTGGGGAGCCATGTTGGACCCTCGCCCAACCCGATCACGGGCCGACGGCTCGCGATGGATTTCCGGGCCAAAGTGGCGATGTTTGGCCATATGGGCGTCGAAGCCGATCCGGGTGCCATGAGCGAGACGGATCGGGCGACGCTGGCCGCGCATATCGCGCTCTACAAGGAATGGCGCCAGGTGCTTCACGCAGGCAAAATGACGCGGATCGAGCATCCCGACCCCGGCGTTAGCGGTCTGATGGCGATGTATGGAGCGCAGAGCCTCGCGCTGGTGGTGCAGACCCACTTTTCCGCCGAGTTTGATGCGGCCCCTGTCCGCCTCACTGAGGTCGATCCCGAATCGCGCTATCGCGTCAAGCTGGCCAAGCCCTGGCCTGCAAAGGCCTCGATCTACCTCGCCAATCCGGATCAATGGAGCCATGGCCTCGTCCTGTCCGGCCAGTCGCTCCGTTCCCAGGGTCTCGCCTTGCCGTTAAGCCATCCCGAAACCGCCTGGCTGATCAGCCTCGAGAAACTGCCAAAATGAGACCCGACACGTGAAACTAGGTTGTTGCTATTTTCCTGAACACTGGCCTGAGGCCATGTGGGCAGACGACGCGCGCCGGATGCGCGAAATCGGCCTTAGCCTTGTGCGCATTGGCGAATTTGCGTGGAGCCGGATTGAACCCGAACCGGGCCACTTTGATTGGGACTGGCTTGACCGCGCAATTGAGACGCTGGCCTCAGAAGGGCTCTCCATCGTACTGTGCACCCCAACCGCGACGCCGCCCAAATGGCTGGTCGATCAGATGCCTGATATGGTCGCGGTCGACAAACACGGGCGCCCGCGCGGCTTTGGCTCGCGCCGCCATTATTGCTTTTCGCATCTTGGCTACCGAGCGGAGAGCCGCCGCATCTCGACGGCGCTCGCTGAGCGCTATGGCCGACACCCCTCGATCACCGGTTGGCAGACCGACAACGAATTTGGCTGTCACGACACAGTCTTGAGCTTTTCGGACAGCGCGGCTGCCGGATTTCGCATCTGGCTGCAGGAAAAGTATCGCACGATTGAGGCGCTGAACGAGGCGTGGGGCAATGTCTTCTGGAGCATGGAATATCGCAGCTTTGACGAGGTTGATCCGCCCAACTTGACCGTCACCGAAGCGAACCCCGCGCATTGGCTCGACTACCGCCGCTTTGCCTCCGATGAAGTGGTGAGCTTCAACCGCGAACAGGTCGATATATTGCGCGCCCATTCGCCAGAGCGCGATATTACGCACAATTTCATGGGCTTCTTCACCGATTTCGATCACCACGCCTTGGGCCGCGATCTCGATGTGGCCGCGTGGGACAGCTATCCGCTGGGCTTTTTGGAACAGTTCTGGTTCGCTGAGACGACCAAGTGCGACTATGCCCGCCAGGGGCACCCCGACATCGCCGCCTTCCACCACGATCTTTATCGCGGCGCGGCGCCAAGCGGGCGCTGGGCGGTGATGGAACAGCAACCGGGCCCGGTGAACTGGGCGCGCTTCAACCCCGCACCACTCAATGGAATGGTCGCCTTGTGGACGCTCGAAGCTTACGCCCACGGCGCCGAATTCGTCAGCTATTTCCGCTGGCGCCAGGCGCCCTTTGCGCAAGAGCAAATGCACGCTGGCCTCTTACGCCCCGACAGCACCGAAGCCGAAGCCGCGAGCGAAGCGCGCGAGGCCGCCGATGCGCTCAAGCGCTTGGGCGAGGCCGAAGCGCCGGTCGCGCCCGCCGCGATCGTCTTCGCCTACGAAGCCGCCTGGGTCTGTAACATCCAGCCGCAGGGCGAGACATTCAACTATCTGGAGCTCGTGTTTGACTGGTACAGCGCGCTCAGGCGCAAGGGGTTGGACGTCGACATCGTGTCGCCCGACGCGGACCTATCGGCTTATGAGATGGTGTTCGTGCCCACCCTGCCGATCCTGCCCGATGGCTTTGTCGAAAAGCTCGCCGCGATCAAAGGGCCGGTGCTGATCGGACCGCGCACGGGCAGCAAGACAGAGAGCTTTTCGATTCCGCAAGACCTTGCCCCGGGCCGCGTTCGCGATCTTATCCCTGTTACCGTCACACGCGTCGAAAGCCTTCGCCCTGCGATCGAGGAGGGCGGTGAAGACTGGTCCGTCATCCGCTGGTGCGAGGATGTCCAAACCCGCGCGAAAGCCGAATTCTCAGGCCGGCGCAAAGCCGTAGTCTTTAATAGGGACCGCGTGCGCTATGTCGCCGGTTGGCCCGATCAAGGCTTGCTCGACAAATTGATCACCAAGATGGCGAAAGAAGCGCGCGTCGAACTGATCCCGATGAAAAAGGGCCTGCGCCTGCGCCGCACGGCAAACCATATCTTTGCGTTCAACTATTCCGACGCCGCGCTCAACGCCGCCGGCCTGGGGTCGGGCGCGCCGGTGATCGGAGAGACCATCATTCCGGCGGCTGGTTTCACGGTCTGGCGTCGGCGATAGGCCCACAGTATCTCGCCAAGGCTTGCCAAGAGAGCCTTCGCAAACCAAAGGGCCGCGCATGAATTCGAAACGCACCTACGCAGTTATCGGCAGCGGCATGATGGGGTTGGAGCATATGCGCAACCTTGCCCTCGTGGAGGGTGCGGAACTGGCGGCCGTGGCGGACCCAGACGTGGGTTCGCGAGAGCGGGCCGAGGCGCAGGCCAAGGCGCTGGGCCAATCGATTGCCGTGTACGAAGACAGCGACCAGATGCTGGCGCAGACCGCGCCTGACGCGGTCATCATCGCCTCGCCTAACTTTACGCACTCCGACGTGGTGAAGCCGGTGATGAAAGCCGGCTGCGCCATTCTGCTCGAGAAGCCCATGTGCACCACGCGCGAAGACGCGCTGGCGCTGGAACAGGCCGTGCGGGGCTATAACCCTTTGTTTTGGGTCGGCCTTGAATACCGCTTTATGCCGCCCGCCACCCGGTTCATTGAGCGCGTCCATGCCGGCGAGGCCGGTGAGATAAAAATGCTCAGCATCCGCGAGCACCGCTTCCCCTTCCTGTCCAAGGTCGGCGACTGGAACCGTTTCAACCGCAACACCGGCGGCTCTCTGGTGGAGAAATGCTGCCACTTCTTCGACCTGATGCGCCACATCCTGCAGGATGAGCCGGTGCGCGTGTTCGCCAGCGGCGGGCAGGACGTGAACCACCTTGATGAGCTGTATAATGGCGAGGTGCCCGACATACTCGACAACGCCTTTGTGCTGGTCGATTTTGCGGGTGGCGCGCGCGCCGTGCTCGATCTGTGCATGTTCGCCGAAGGATCGCAGGACCAGGAAGAGATCAGCGCGGTCGGCCCCATCGGCAAGCTTGAGGTCAAACTGCCAAGCGCTGATGTGATCTGGTCTCCGCGCGACAAAAGCGGGCCGGATGTAGAGCCCGTCTCTACCGCGCCTGAAGCGCTCGCGGCGGGTTCCCACCACGGCGCAACCTGTTATCAGCTCCACCACTTCCACGCAGCCTTGACCTCCGGCTCCGCACCGCAGATCACCGCGCGCGACGGCTATCGCAGCGTCGTCATGGGTGCCGCCGCGCAGGAAAGCATCGCCACCGGAATGCCGGTCGCCATCGACTTTGAGGACGAGAACTAGACATGCTCGAAACCATGCCCACGGTTGGCTTTGGCCTTTGGAAGATCCCGCAAGACGACACCGCAGACGCCGTCGTCGAAGCAGTGCGCGCGGGCTACCGCCATTTTGACAGCGCTGCCGATTACGCCAACGAGGTGCAAACGGGTGACGGTCTGGCGCGGGCCATGGCCGAGGGGCTGGTGGCGCGCGAGGACCTTTGGATCACCTCGAAACTCTGGAACACGTTCCACGCCGCGGAGCATGTCGAGGAAGCATGCCGCAAGACACTCGCCGACCTTCAGCTCGACTATCTCGATCTTTACCTGATCCACTTCCCGATCGCGTTGCAATATGTGCCGATCGAAGAGCGCTACCCGCCGGAATGGCTCGCCGATCCAGAGGCCGAAAACCCGTTATGGTGCGCGCGCCCGTCCCGCTGCACGAAACCTGGGCGGCGATGGAAGGCCTCGTCGCAAAGGGCCTCGTGAAGCGCATTGGCGTGTGCAACTACAACACCGCGCTGATCCACGATCTGATGACCTACGCGACTATCAAGCCAAGCCATCTGCAAGTCGAAGCGCATCCCTATCTGACGCAGGAAAAGCTGCTCGCCTGCGCGAATATCTACGGCATCGACGTGACCGCGTTCTCACCGCTCGGCGCGCAGAGTTATTTCGAGCTCAACATGGCCGAGGCAGGAGAGAGCCTTTTGGGTGCCGCGCCGGTGATGGTGGCCGCGCAGGCGCATGGTAAGACGCCGGCGCAAGTGCTGCTGCGCTGGGGTGTGCAACGCGGCACCTCGGTGATTCCCAAAACAACCAAGCCCGAACGCATGCGCGAGAACCTGACTATAGACGACTTTGAGCTGTCCGCGGTTGAAATGATGGCGATCAGTTCGCTCAACCAGAACCGCCGTTTCAACGATCCGGGTGTCTTCACCGAAGCCGCCTTCAACACCTTCCACCCGATTTACGATTGAGCCCAATGTCGGAATTCCCAGCTATCATAAGGGGGGGCGGCGATTTGGCCGCGTTTCTGAAGACCAACAAGGCGGCGGTCGACGCGGCTTTGGACGACGCGGGTGCGCTGCTGTTCCGCGGCTTTGATGTGCCCGACGCCCAAGCTTTCGACGCCGCGATTGAGGGGTATGGCGAGCCCGGCTTCACCTACGAAGACTCGCTCTCAAACGCGGTGCGCACCAACGTCACCCCTCGGGTGTTCACCGCGAACGAAGCGCCGCCTTCGACCGAGATATTCCTGCACCATGAAATGGCGCAAACGCCAATCTACCCCTCCAAGCTGTTCTTCTATTGCGAGATCGCGGAGATGAAGGGCGGGGCTACGCCTTTGTGCCGTTCGGACTGGGTGATGGACCGCTTGGCCAAGGAAGCGCCCGACTTTGTCGCTCGGCTCGAAGCCGAAGGTGTGCGCTACACCAACACCATGCCGGGCGCGGACGACGCGGGCTCTGGCCAGGGCCGTTCGTGGCGTTCGACGCTGAGTGTTGAGACCAAGGAAGAGGCGGAGAAGCGCCTGAGCGATCTCGGCTATTCGTGGGAATGGCGCGAGGATGGTTCCTTGCGCGTGACTACCGCTGCGCTCCCCGCCGTGCGTAAAGTGAGCAAGGGTCGAAAGACCTTCTTTAACCAGCTAATCGCCGCCTTCAGGGGCTGGTCCGACAGCCGCAACAGCGCCGACAAGTCGATCACCTTTGGCGGCGGAGAGCCCATTAGGGCCGAACATATGGCGCCCGCCATCGAAGCGGCCGACAAACTGACGGTCAACTGTGACTGGCAGCCGGGCGATGTCGCACTGGTCGACAACTACACGGTCATGCACGGTCGCCAGCCCTTTGAGGGCAAGCGCCGAGTGCTCGCTTCATTGGTGGCTTAAGCCGGGGCGGGAGCCTGCCGCGCCGCGAGGCCCCAATAACCCGCATTGGCGATGACCAAGGCCCCCATAAGTGGGGCAAACCATACGCTCCATCCTCCCACCACGCCAATCGGCGAGAACAGCAGATAGGTTGCGACCACGCAGCTCAGGAGCGTTACAGCGAGCGGCCTGGCAAAGCGCCACTCGGTCATGTCGACTTGCTCATTGCGGGTGAACTGCCACGCCTTTTCGCGCGGCTTCCAAGCCCCGCACGCCAGCATGATGCCGACCTCGATGACAAACAGCACGGCGTATTGGTGAATGAAGTGGAGCGTCACCACGTCCTCCAGCGCAAACCTGAGAAGCCCGTAGGCGATGACGTGGAAGACGATCACGATCTTCGCGCCCAAAGCGGGCACGCGGCGGGTAAAGAGGCCCACCATTACGATGGCGATGGTCGGGATGTTGTAGAAGCCAGTGAACTTGCGGATGACCTGGAACAGGCCTTCGGAGGCAAAGGTCAACATCGGCGCAATGACGAACGACCCCAGCGCAATCACAAGGCTCGCGATCTTGGCGATCCGGACCAACTCAGCGTCCGAAGCTGCGCGCTTCAGAGCGGGGGCGTAGACATCGAGCGCGAACAGCGTCGCCGCTGAATTGAGCAACGAGTTGAACGACGAGAACACCGCCCCCAGCAGCACCGCGAGGAAAAACCCGCTCATCCAGACGGGAAGCACATCGCGGATCAGGCGGGGATAGGCTTCATCGATGCTCCCCAATCCCGGTCCGTACATGTGAAAGGCGATCACGCCCGGAATCATCATCAGGAAAGGCACCAAAATCTTGAAGAAGCCGGAGAACAGCACCCCCTTTTGCCCCTCCGCGAGACTGCTGGCTCCTAGAGTCCGCTGGATCACATATTGGTTGGTGCACCAGTAGAAGAGATTGGCGAAGATCATGCCGGTGAAGAGCGTGCCAAAGGGCGTCGGATCATCCGCGCCACCAATCGCGTTCAGCTTCTCGGTGTTCTCGCTCGTGAGGGTCGCGAGGCCCGCGCCAAAGTCGCCGCCGCCGAGCGCGATCAAACCAAAGACCGGCACCGCAACACCAATGACCAACAGCCCGACACCGTTGAGCGTGTCCGAGATCGCCACCGCGCGCAGGCCGCCAAAGATCGCGTAGACCGAGCCCACAACCCCGATCACCACGATCATCGCCACCAGCGCCTCGAAGTCGCCCAGCCCGGTCAAAGCGGGCACATCGAAAAAGGCGATCACCGCGAGACTGCCCGAATAGAGCACGCTGGGGATCGTCACGAGGCCATAGCCCAGCATGAACAGCACCACCGACATGCGCCGCACCGTCGGGTCAAAGCGGTCATTCAAAAACTGCGGGAGCGTTGTAAACGCGCCCGCGAGATATTTGGGCAAGAACACCAGCGCCATAGCGACAGTGGCAATCGCGGCGGTCACCTCCCACGCCATACTCGACATGTTGTAGCCGTAGGCCGAACCGTTGAGCCCGATGAGCTGTTCGGCGGACAGGTTCGTGAGCAGCAGCGAGCCCGCGATAAAGGTCGAACTCAGCCCTCGGCCGGCCAGAAAATAGCCGTCCTTGGTATCCGCCGTGCCGCGTGTCCTGATCCAGCTGACCCACGCGACGAGGCCCATGAAGAACAGGCAAGACGCCGCCGTGAAAAGCCAACTATCCATAAGCCCTTGGCTTGCCCCCAAAACGCGTCCCTTCTTGTGTGCGCCCTAAGCGCTAGCGGGCGCGGGCGCTTGCGACAATTCCTCGGCGAGGAGTTGTGCATAGTGATCGCGCAGGGTCTCGGTGCCGAACTCGGGGGTCTTCTCGGCGCTGTACTCGCCGGTTTCCGGGTCGAGCAGCAGCATGCTCTGTGTCGCGTAATATTTCGCGATGCGCGCGTATTCGGCCTTTTCCGCGCACCAGCTTGAGATGGGCGCGCCAAGGCCGATGATGCGCGCCGCCCAGTCGAACATCGCAAGGGGCACCGATTTGAACTTGGCCTCCTTACCCGCCACTTCGAACATCAGCTCGCCTTGCTCTTTCAAGGAAATCGCCGGGCCCGGACCACCAATGGGCAGCACTGCCCCAACCGCGCTCGGATCATCCAAGGTGCCCGCAACAAAGCGCGCCAGATCGCCGTCCGAGATCGGCTTGCACCGCGTCAATTCGCCATCGCCAAAGATCAGAAAAGGCTTTCCCGCCCTCACCCGCTCAACCTGGCCGGACAGCGATTTGAAAAAGGCGGTCGGCCTCACAATCGTGTGCGCGATGGGAGAACCTTTGAGCGCCGCCTCAAATTCAAGCTTGGCCCTTTGGAAAGCCAGATGCGGACGCTGCACACAGATCGCGGAGAGCAAGACAAAGCGCTGCACCGCTTGGCTTTCGCTGGCAAACAGCAGGTGCATGTTGGCGTGCAAGTCCACAGCCTCTGCGTCTATCGGCGATACCGAACGCGAGGCGACGCACGAGATAACCACATCGGGTGTGATTTCCGCCAGAACGAGCGACACCTCCATCTGCTGACCAACGTCGACAACCCGCACATCCGCCCCAGCGAGTTCGGCCAGGTAGCGCGCCTGCTCACTCCGCACGAGCGCCGTCACCCTGTGCCCGCGGCCTAAACATTCGCGCACGACCGCGCGGCCGATTGTGCCGCTGGCGCCTGCTATCACCACACTGAGCTGCTGCTTCATCGTGCGCGCGTTGGGAACCCTCTCACGGCGCAAGCC